>NZ_BAAARK010000008.1:0-318353 GCF_039532155.1 Streptomyces lunalinharesii | reverse complement strand
GCCCCCACTCACCCCTTTCCCACCCATCTACGGGAGGGGTCGGGTTGGGGGGTGGTGGGGTGCCCGGACGTAAAGCGCAGCAGTCCGGGCACCCCACCACCCGCCAACCCGACACCGCACCTACCTACAAGCCCCGCGCAGCGGCCCCGCGCCGCAGGCGCAAACAGCAACCACGGCGGGGAGGCCGACAACGTGGGGCAAGCCCCGCGCAGCGGCAACGCGCCGCAGGCGCAAAGACAGCAACCCGCGCGGCGGGAAAGACAAAAACGTGGGGCGAGCCCCACGCCGCGGCTACGCGATCAGAGGGCCACAGCCCGCCCCTCCCGCGCGGAGCGCCCCGCCGCTTCCAGGACGCGGAGTGTCGCGGCGGCCTCGGTGGCGGTGACCGGCGGGGCACCGCCGTCCCGCAGGGCCCGTGCCACTGCCGCGTAGTAGGCCGGGTAGGCCCCCGGCAGGCTCGGTACCGGCTGCCCGGCGGGGGTCCCGGGTGACTCGGCCCCGGCCGCGTGGGCTTGTCCCTCGGCGCCGAGGCGGCCCCAGCGGGAGGCGGGCTCCACGCCCCAGGCGTCGCCTTCGGTGCCCGGTCGTAGGCCGGCGCGCAGTGCGGCCTCCTGTGGGTCCAGGCCGTACTTCACGTAGCCCGCCCGGCTGCCCAACACGCGAAAGCGCGGGCCGAGTTGGGCGGTGGTGGCGCTCACCCACAGGTGGGAGCGGACGCCGCCGGCGTGGGTGAGGGCGAAGAAGGTGTCGTCGTCGGCCTGGGCGCCCGGGCGGCGGACGTCGGATTCGGCGTAGACGGAGACCGCCGGGCCGAAGAGGGTCAGTGCCTGGTCGACGAGGTGGCTGCCCAGGTCGTAGAGGAGGCCGCCCAGTTCCACCGGGTCGCCGGATTCGCGCCAGCCGCCCTTGGGTTGCGGCCGCCAGCGTTCGAAGCGGGACTCGAAGCGTTGCACCTCGCCGAGCGCGCCGTCCGCGACCAGCTGCCGCACGGTGCGGAAGTCGTTGTCCCAGCGGCGGTTCTGGAAGACGGAGAGGAGCAGTCCGCGGCGGTCGGCGAGCGCGGCGAGTGCCTCGGCCTCGGCCGCGGTGGCGGCCAGCGGCTTGTCGACGACGACCGCGACGCCGGCCTCCAGTGCGGCGGTGGCGAGCGGGACGTGCGTCTTGTTCGGCGATGCCAGCACGATCAGGTCGAGTGCGCCGGCGGCGGCCCGGTCCAGTACTTCCTCGGCGGTGGCCACGGTGCGGACCTGGGGGTGTTCGGCGCGGGCCTGTGCCTGTCGCTCGGGGCTGCGGGTGGAGACGGTGTCGAGCAGCAGCCCGTCGGTGGCGGCGATCAGCGGGGCGTGGAAGACCGAACCCGCCAGGCCGTAGCCGATCAGGCCGACGCGGCGGGGGGCGGTGACTGCTTCGGGAACGCTCATGCCCTCCACTTTCGCAACGCTGTTGCCAAAGTGCAAGCAGTGCGGAGAATGGAGGGGTGAGCAGCGACAACGACCCCGCCCTTCCGGACCTCGGCACCCGCCCGGACGCCGCCGCCCCCGGCGCCAACCTCCTCGCCCTGCGCGGGCACAACACCGCACTCGTGCTGGGCCTGCTGCGCGCGGCGGGGGAGGAGGGCGTCAGCCGCCTGGAGCTGGCCGGGCGGACCGGGCTCACCCCGCAGGCGGTCAGCAAGATCACTGCCAGGCTGCGGGCCGACGGGCTGGCCGCCGAGGCGGGCCACCGGGCCTCCACCGGCGGCAAACCGCGCACCGTGCTGCGGCTGGTCCCCGGCGCCCGGCACGCCGTCGGCGTCCACCTCGACCGCGACGAACTCCTCTGCGTCCTGGCCGACCTCACCGGCCGGCCGGCCGCCGTCCGCCGCGCACCACTGGACTTCGGCGCCGGCGCCGGGGTGTTGCTGCCCGCCGTCGCCCGCGAGGTCGCGGCGCTGCGGGACGCGGCGGGCGGGCCGCCGGTGCTCGGCGCCGGCGTGGCCTGCCCAGGGCCGCTGGACCACGCGACGGGGGTGCTGCGCCAGGTCACCGGCGCCCCGCAGTGGGACGGCTTCCCGCTGCGGGACGCGCTCGCCGAGGCCCTCGGCCTGCCGGTGGTGCTGGACAAGGACACCAACGCGGCGGCCCTCGGCCTCGGCCGCGCCCCGGTCGAGGCCGGCGGAACCTCGTTCGCCTATCTCCACCTGGGGACCGGGCTCGGCGCCGGGCTGGTCCTCGACGGCGACCTCTACCGCGGACCGCACACCGGCGCCGGCGAGTTCGGCCACCAGGTCGTGCAGTTGGACGGAGCGCGCTGCGACTGCGGGCGGCGCGGCTGCGTCGAGGCGCTCTGCCTGGCGGCGGTGGCCCGCGGCGACCTGGCGGCGGCGGCCCGGGTGCTGGGCGAGGCCGCGGCCAACCTCGTCGAACTCCTCGACGTCGACCGGGTGCTGCTCGGCGGGCGCACCGTGCTCGCGCACCCCGAGCGGTTCCGGGACGGCGTGGCCCGGGTCCTGGCCGACCATGCGGCCCTGCGCGGCCGGACCGGGACGGCGTCCGGCTCCGGTGCCGCGTCCGCGGTGCCGGTGGCCCTGGCCCGGGGCGGTGCCCGCACCGTCGCGGACGGCGCCGCGGAACTGGTGCTGGCCGCGCTGTTCCGCTGAGGCCGGGCGTCGGGGGCCGACCGGGAGGTGCGGGGGAGCACCGGTCCGACCGGGCGGCGGCGCCCCGGGCCCGCCGCGGGTGCGAAGATCGCCGGGTGGATTTCCCGTACGGCCAGGATCCTGGCGCACCGGTCCGGTCCGGCATTCCCGAACACGGACGCATCCCCAAGTACTACGCGGCGAAGGTCGAAATCGCCGCGCTGCTCGCGGAGTTGGGCGAGGGCGAACCCCTGCCCGCCGAACGCGAACTGGCCCTGCGGTTCGAGGTCTCCCGGGAGACGCTGCGCCAGGCACTGCGAGAACTGGTGCTGGAGGGGCGGCTGCGCAGGTCGGGGCGCGGCACGGTGGTCGCCGGGCCGAAGATGGCGCAGCCGCTCTCGCTCGCCAGCTACACCGAGGGCGTCCGCCGCCAGGGCCGCGCGCCGGGGCGGCACCTGGTCTCGCTCGACCGCTTCGCCAGCCCGCCCGCGCTCGCCGCGGACCTGGGGCTCGCCGCGGGCGACGCGGTGTGGCACATGGAGCGGGTGCTGCTCGCCGACGACGAACGGGTCGGCCTGGAGAGCACCTACGTCGCGGTCTCCCGCGTTCCCGACCTGGCCACCGACTTCGAGCCGGACTCCTCCTTCTACGCCTACCTCCACGAGCGGCTCGGCATCGACTTCGGGGACGCCGACGAACGCCTGGAGACGGTCCTGGCCACCCCGCGCGAGGCGCTGCTGATCGGGACGCCCGGCGCCCTGCCGATGCTGCTGATCCACCGGCTCTCCCGGGACACCGGGGGCCGCCCCCTGGAGCGGGTGCGTTCGCTCTACCGGGGCGACCGGTTCTCGTTCACCACCCATCTGGGCGGCGGCCGGGAGACCTGACACGGCCCGCCCCGCGGCCTGTCGCCACCCCGTTGGATAACGGAAAGGTAACGGGTCTAGGCCAAGCTTGAAGCCGTGTTAACCGGCCCGTCGCCGAACCGTCCCCAGCGGGCCACCCGCCGCAGCGAACGTCTGGGGCATGCGAGTCATAGTCGTCGGAGCCGGCGTGCTGGGAACCCTGCACGCCTGGCACGCCATAGAACGGGGCCACGAGGTCCTCCACATCGAACGGGAGGCCGAGGCCCGCGGCGCCTCCGTCCGCAACTTCGGGCAGATCTGGGTCAGCGGCCGCGCCGGCGGCGAGGAACTGGACACCGCGCTGCGCGCCCGCGAACTCTGGGAGGGCATCGGCGCCCGCGTCCCCGGCATCGGGTTCCGGGCCATCGGCTCGCTGACCGTCGTCCGCAACGACGCCGAGCGCGCGGTCGCCGAGGCCGCCACCCGCCGCCCGGACGCCGCAGCCCGCGGCTACCGCCTCCTCGACGCCGACCGGGCCCGCGCCCTCAACCCGGCCCTGCGCGGCGACTTCGCCGGCGCCCTGTGGTGCGAGCGGGACGCCGCCGTGGAGCCCCGGGTCGCCCAACGTGCCCTGAAGGAAGCCCTGTTGGCGTCCGGCCGGTACACCTACCTCGGCAACCGCGAGGTCCGGGACGTGGTCGGCGAGCGCGCGGTCCGCGACGACCACGGCGCCACCCACCACGGCGACGCGGTGGTGCTGTGCACCGGGGCCTGGCTCGGCGGCCTGGTCCGGGAGCTCGTCCCCGACCTGCCGGTGCGCCGGGTGCGCCTGCAGATGATGCAGACCGACCCGCTCGGCGAGGCGCTGACCACCTCCGTCGCCGACGCCGACAGCTTCCGCTACTACCCGGCCTACCGCGGCGACGCCCTGGACGCCCTCAACGCCGGCCAGGCGCAGGCCCCGACCGCCGCCGCCCACAGGATGCAGCTGCTGATGGTCCAGCGCGCCGACGGCGGCCTGACCATCGGCGACACCCACGAGTACGAGACGCCGTTCGCCTTCGACACCGTCGAGGAGCCCTACGAGCACCTCACCGGCGTCGTCGAGGTGATCCTGGGCCGCCCGCTGCCCCGCATCCGCCACCGCTGGGCCGGCGTCTACGCCCAGTGCACCGACACCAGCCGGGTCGTCCACCGCCAGCAGGTCCGCGACGGCGTCTGGCTGGTGACCGGACCCGGCGGCCGCGGCATGACCTGTTCCCCGGCCATCGCCGAAACCACCGCGAACGAACTGGGATGGTGAGCCCGTTGACGAACCCGACCGCGCACCCCGCGCACCCCGCCCGCCCCGAGGACGTCCGCCTGGTCGTCCTCGACATGGCCGGCACCACCGTCGCCGACGACGGCCTGGTGGAGCGGGCCTTCGACACCGCCGCCCGACACATGGGCGTCGAGCCGGGCAGCCCCCGGCACGCCGAGCACCTCGCCTACGTCCGCGCCACCATGGGCGAGTCCAAGATCTCCGTCTTCCGGCACCTGTTCGCCGCCCCGGACGGCGACCGGGAGGCCACCGAGGACGCCGCCCAGCGCGCCAACCGCGCCTTCGAGACGGCCTACGGCGCCCTCGTCGACGAGGGCCGGATCGCCCCCGTCCCCGGCGCCCGCGCCGCCATCGAGGCCCTCCAGGACGCCGGGCGCACCGTGGTCCTCACCACCGGATTCGCCCGGGTCACCCAGGACGCCATCCTCGACGCGCTCGGCTGGCGCGACCTGGTCCGGCTCACCCTCTGCCCGGCCGACGCCGGCGGCCGCGGCCGCCCCTACCCCGACATGGTGCTGGCCGCCCTGCTGCGCACCGGCGCCGCCGACGACGTCGCACAGATCGCGGTGGCCGGCGACACCTCCTACGACATGACCGCCGGACGCCGCAGCGGCGCCACGGTGGTCGCCGGGGTCCTCACCGGCGCCCACGACGTCCCGCAGCTCTCGGCTGCCGGCGCCACCCACGTCCTCGGCTCGGTCGCCGAACTGCCCGCCCTGCTGGGAGTGGTGTGAGATGCCCGCCCCCTCCACCGCGGCCCCCGCCCGACCCACCCGCCCCGCCGCGCCCCCCGCGCCGCCGGCCTCCGGCATCCGCTTCGACCACGTCACCGTCGCGCACGGCCGGCACGGCGAGCACGTCGTCCTGGACTCCCTCGACCTCACCGTCGAACCGGGCGAGGTGATGGCCCTGCTCGGCCCGTCCGGCTCCGGCAAGACCACCGCACTGCGGGCGGTCGCCGGATTCGTCCGGCCGGTCTCCGGGCGGGTCCTGATCGGCGACCGGGACGTGACCGCCCTGCCGCCCTACAAGCGCGGCATCGGCATGGTCGTCCAGCAGTACGCGCTCTTCCCGCACATGAAGGTCGCCGAGAACGTCGCCTTCGGCCTCAAGGCGCAGAAGGTCCCGCGCGCCGAGATCCCCGGCCGGGTCGCCGAAGCCCTGGAGCTGGTCGGCATGGCGGCCTACGCCGACCGGCACCCCCGCGAGCTGTCCGGCGGGCAGCAGCAGCGGGTCGCCATCGCCCGGGCGCTCGCCATCCGCCCCGGCGTGCTGCTGCTGGACGAGCCGCTGTCCGCGCTCGACGCCCAGCTCCGTTCCGGCATGCTCACCGAACTCGCCCGCCTGCACCGGGAGTTGCCGGACGTCTCGATCCTCTACGTCACCCACGACCAGGTGGAGGCGCTGACCCTCGCCGACCGGATCGCCGTCCTGGAGTCGGCCCGGCTGCGCGAGTGCGGCACCCCGCAGGAGCTCTACCGCAGCCCGCGCACCGCGTTCACCGCGTCGTTCGTCGGGACCGCGAACCTCCTGCCGGTGACCGTGCGCGGCGCGGGCGGCGTGGAGTTCGCCGGCCGGCCGCTGGCCGTCGCCACCGGCGACGCCGGCCCCGGCGCCACCGCCACGCTGTGCGTCCGCCCGCACCGGCTCGCCACCGGCCCGGCCCCCGACCCGCACGGCAACACCCTGCGCGGCACCGTCACCGAGGTCCAGTGGCGCGGCGCCACCCACCGGCTGTACCTCGCGGTCGACGGCCACCGCGTCCTCGCCGACCTGCGGGAACTGCGCGAGACCCCGCCGCTGGGCACCGAAGTCACCCTGCACTTCGCCCCCGAGGACGCGGTCCTCATCCCCGCGGGCATCGAGGCGGCGCACCATGCCTGACCGCACCGCGCCCGACGGGACCCGGCCACGCGCGGCCCGCCGCCCCGGCCGGACCGCCGCCCTGTGGGCCCTGCCGCCGGTCGCCGCCCTCGCGGTGGTGTTCCTCTACCCGCTCGCCCTGGTGGTCCGCCAGTCCTTCACCCCGGAGAACGGCGGCGGGCCGTCCGCCGCCCCGTACACCGCGGTGCTGGCCACCACCTCCTTCCGGGACGCGCTCGCCAACACCGTGCTGATCGCGGCCGGCGCGACCCTCGGCGCGCTCCTCCTCGGCCTGCTGCTCTCCCTCGTCATCGCCTTCGTCCCGTTCCCCGGCGGCAAGGCGCTGGCCCGCTTCATCGACATCTTCCTGGCCTTCCCCTCCTTCCTGATCACCCTCGCCCTGCTGTTCCTCTACGGCACCGTCGGCATCGCCAACGGCCTGTGGACGGACCTCACCGGCGCCACCAACGGGCCACTGGACTTCCTGCACACCCCCTGGGGCGTCCTGCTGGCCGAGGTCACCTACTTCACCCCGTTCGTGATGCGCCCCCTGCTCGCGGCGTTCTCGCAGGTGGAGACCGCACAGTTGGAGGTCGCCGGCTCGCTGGGCGCCCGACCCTGGCGGATCGTGCGGACGGTGATCCTGCCCGAGGCGCTGCCCTCGCTCGCCGCCGGCGGCGCCCTGGTCCTGGTGATGTGCCTGAACGAGTTCGGGATCGTGCTGTTCACCGGCGCCAAGAACGTCGTCACCCTGCCGGTGCTCGTCTACACCAAGGCGATCCTGGACGGCGACTACACCGGGGCCTGCGTCGTCGCGGTCGTCAACATCGTCCTGTCGGTCGCCCTCTACGCCCTCTACCGGGTGGTCATGGCCCGTACGGGCGGCACCCCCGGGCGCCGCAAGCGCACCAGCACCCGGGCCTCCGCCGACGCCGCCGCGGCCGGCACCGGGCCGGCCGCCCTCGCCGGCCGGGCCGAGGTCTCCTCAGCGGACTCAGCAGAGTCAGCGGTCTCCGCGACCTCAGCAGCCTCCTTCGCCTCTCCCACCTCTCCCGCCTCCCCCGTCCCCGCCCTCGCCGCAGGAGGTGCCGACCGTGCTCGTGCATAGCGCAGCCGCCCGCCGGGTCGTCTGGGCGGTGTTCTTCCTCCTCTTCGTCCCGGTCTTCGCCCTCCCGCTGCTGGTGGTCGTCGCCGCGTCGTTCGCCGGCGGCTGGAGCGGCGCCCTGCCCTCCGGTCTGACCCTGACGCACTACCAGGACATCGCCACGGGGGACGCGCTCACCGCCCTGACCACCAGCGTCCTGACCGCCCTCGCCGCCAGCCTCGCCGCGCTGACCGCCGGCACCTGGGCCGCGCTGGCCGCCGAGAAGCTCGGCCGGCGGGCCCGCCGGGTCCTGGACGCCCTCTTCCTCCTGCCGGTCGCCGTCCCCTCAGTCGTCGTCGGCCTCGCCCTCCTCGTGGCCTTCTCCCAGCCGCCGTTCCTCCTCAACGGCACCCCGCAGATCGTGATCATCGCCCACACCGTGCTGGTCACCGCCTTCGCCTACCAGTCGGTGACGGCCGCACTGGCCCGCCTCGACCCGGCCTACGAGCAGAGCGCCGCCGGCCTCGGCGCCCGCCCCGGCTACGTCCTGTGGCGGGTCAAGCTCCCCCTGCTCCTGCCGTCGCTGACCGCGGCCGCGGGCCTGTGCTTCGCCCTGTCCATGGGCGAGTTGAGCGCCACGATGATGCTCTACCCGCCGGACTGGATGCCGCTGCCGGTGCAGATCTTCGCCGCCACCGACCGTGGCGCCCTGTTCACCGGCGCCGCCCTCGCGGTGGTCCTGATGGCCACCACCCTCCTCGTCCTGCTCGGCGTCTCCCGCATCCGCACCCGGGCCGCCCACCGCTGACCCCACGCCACCCCCCCGTCGCCCCACCCGTTCCCCAGGAGCACCCACCATGCCCAGCCGCCTGCACCGCCCCCTGACCGCCGGCGCCGCCGTCCTCGTCCTGGCCGCCTCCGTCACCGCCTGCGGTTCCTCAGCCGCCGACCCCAACGCGAAGGAGATCACCGTCTACAGTGCCGACGGCCTCAAGAGCGAACAGGGCGACGGCTTCTACGACAAGGTCTTCAAGGACTTCGAGAAGCAGACCGGCATCAAGGTCAACTACGTCGAGTCCGGCTCCGGCGCCGCCGTCCAGCGCCTGGCCCGGGAACGCACCAACACCAAGGCGGACGTGCTCGTCACCCTGCCGCCGTTCATCCAACAGGCCGACGGCAAGGGCCTGCTGGACATCTACCGCCCCCGGGGCGCCGAGCACATCGCCGCCGCCGACCAGGACCCCAACGGCAAGTGGGTCTCCATCGTCAACAACTACTTCTGCTTCATCTACAACAAGAAGGAACTCAAGCAGCCCCCGGCCACCTGGCAGGACCTCACCGACCACCGCTTCGCCGGCAAGCTCCAGTACTCCACCCCCGGCGTCGCCGGCGACGGCACCGCCGTGCTGATCAAGGCCCTGCACGACTTCGGCGGCCAGGGCCCGGCCATGGACTTCCTCAAGAAGCTCCAGGCCAACAACGTCGGCCCGTCCTCCTCCACCGGCCAGCTCGCCCCCAAGACCGACAAGGGCGAACTCCTCGTCGCCAACGGCGACGTGCAGATGAACTACGCCAACATGAAGTCCATGCCCAACCAGGGCATCTTCTTCCCCGCCGCCAAGCCCGGCGCCCGCCCCGCCACCTTCGCCCTGCCGTACGCCGCCGGCCTGGTGAAGAACGCCCCGCACGCCGCCAACGCCCGCAAGTTCCTGGACTACCTGCTCAGCAAGCCGGTCCAGGAAGAGGTCTCGGCCGTCGGCGGCGGCTTCTCCGCCCGCCGGGACGTCAAGGCCACCGACCCCAACGCGGTGGCCCTCGCCAAGATCATGAAGGGCGTCGACGTCTTCCAGCCCGACTGGAACGACATCGACAAGAACCTCGACACCTACATCGAGGCATGGAAGACCGCAACCGGAAGCTGACCACCACCGACCGAGGCCCGCACGCCGTCGCTGACTTAGGCTGGGGCCGTCGGCCGCCCGTTCGGGCCGGCCGGCGCCCTGGCCGTTCGGCCAGCCTGGTCAACCCGCACGACAGGAGTGGCAGTGGCAGAGCGCAAGCCGATCGAGTCCTGGCTCACCGACATGGACGGCGTCCTCATGCACGAGGGCGTCCCGGTCCCCGGCGCGGACGCCTTCATCAAGCGGCTCCGCGAATCGGGCAAGCCCTTCCTCGTCCTGACCAACAACTCCATCTACACCCCGCGCGACCTGCACGCCCGCCTCAACCGCATCGGCCTGGACGTCCCCTGGGAGTCCATCTGGACCTCCGCGCTGGCCACCGCCCAGTTCCTCGACGACCAGCGCCCCGGCGGCACCGCCTACGTCATCGGTGAGGCCGGCCTCACCACCGCGCTGCACGACATCGGCTACGTCCTCACCGACCACGCCCCCGACTACGTCGTCCTCGGCGAGACCCGCACCTACAGCTTCGAGGCCCTCACCAAGGCCATCCGGCTGATCGACGCCGGCGCCCGCTTCATCGCCACCAACCCCGACGAGACCGGCCCCTCCCCGCAGGGCGCGCTGCCCGCGACCGGGTCGGTGGCCGCGCTGATCACCAAGGCCACCGGCGTCGAGCCGTACTTCGTCGGCAAGCCCAACCCGCTGATGATGCGCCACGCGCTCAACGCCATCGGCGCCCACTCCGAGTCCTCCGCCATGATCGGCGACCGGATGGACACCGACGTGGTCGCCGGCCTGGAGGCGGGCATGGAGACCTTCCTCGTCCTCACCGGCCTCACCCGCCCCGAGGACATCGAACGCCACCCGTTCCGCCCCTCCCGCGTCGTCGACTCCATCGCGGACCTGGTCGACCTGGTCTGACCCGCGCCCCGGGGCCGGCGGCACGCCCGCCGACCCCGGGCCGCACCGGCTTCCCCACCTGAACGGCGTAACCCGGCCCCGCCCCGGATGCGCCCGGCGGCGCACCGACGGACCTTCGGAGTATCCGGAGGTACACCATGCGCTCACCGCAGCTCGCACTCTGTGCCGCGGTCGCGGCGTGTGCGGTGACGACGGCACCCGCGTACGCCGCCGACGTAGGTCGCGGCGCACGCACCCCCCAGACCGCCGTCGTCACCGCCCCGGCCGCCCACGGCCCGCACCGCCCTGCGCCCACCGGCCCGCACCCCACCGACATCCACCCGGCCCGGGCCACCGCCCCGGTCGCGACGGTGCCCGCCGGCTCCGCGCCCGTCCTGGCCGCCCGGATCCACCTCACGCCCCACCGCGTCACCGCCCACCACGAACTGAGCAGCACCTCGGCCGTCGCCCTGGTCCTGGCGGGCGGCGCGATCCTGGTCATCGCCGGTCAGCTGCTCCGCCTCAGACTCCGGCTCCGCCGCGAACGCCAGGGGGGCGGCAGTGCCGACGAACAGTGACGCCCCCACCACACGGGTCACCGAGGACGGTCCGGCCCGGCCGGACCCCGCGCACCTGACCGCTCCGCGGGACGGCGCGCATCCGACCGCCCGGCGGAACGGCGCGGCAGCCGCCGGCCGGTCCGGTCGACGACTCCCCGGCGGGACCCGCCTCGCACGGGCGAGGGTCCCGCGGCCCGCCGAGCGGGCGAACCCGGCGCCCCCACACCCCGCCGCCCCGGCGCCCCGCCTCCTGGTGGGCCTCGTCGGGGTCGGGCTGCTGCTGGTCTGCTGGCTCTGCGGCGGGGGCCCCGGGCTCCCGGGTGGCACTCCGGTGCGGCTCCCCGTGACCGGTGACGCCGCCGCCGTCGGCCGTGCCCCGGCCGACCCGTCGGACCAGGCCCGCACGTCCGCTCCGCGCAGTCGGGCCCCGTCGTCCCACGACACCGCGGGAGAACACGACTGAGGCCCCTCGCAACTGCGAGGGGCCTCAGTCCTACGTGCGCCGCCAGGGACTCGAACCCCGGACCCGCTGATTAAGAGTCAGCTGCTCTAACCAACTGAGCTAGCGGCGCGCGCTGACGAAGAAAACTCTACACGAACTCCGGGGGTGGTCCGTACCCAGGAACGCGCCCCCCACGCCTCCGCCCCCTGTGATCCCCGCCACCCCCACGCCCGCTCCGCTGTGCAGCCACCCGCCCCCGACGGCGAACCCGCTCACCCACCACACCCGCCCCGACCGCCCCCTCCCTCCCGTAGCTCACGGGGGACCCTTTCGGCCCGGGGCCAAAGTCCCGACGCATCGGGACCTTCGCCTACCGAGGCGTCCGAATGGGTCTGTGAAGATCGAGTTCAAGCCGTAGTGCATCAGTTGCCCCGTCAACATGCGGTATCTCCAGGCCGTTGAGAGGGTGGGGCCAGCGCCGGCGCGCGCCGGGGCCGACGCCGGGGCGCGCGGACCCGCACGAGCAGCCGCGCCGGAGGTGAACGGGGATGACGGTCCCGGTGCACGCAGCCCGCGGCACCGTGCGCGTCACCTTCCCCCTGACCCGGCCACCGGGCTCCCGCGCCCGCGCACACTTCCTCCGCGGATCATGGCGTCCATCACTACTCCGCCCTCACCTGCAACCCCATCCCGCGAGCCGACGTCTGCTAGGACGCGAGCCCCGAACCGGGGCCCCGGGACTCGCCCCTCTTCGGAAAGGTTGATCGTCGTGGTGTCGACAGCCAAGCGCACCCTTGAGATGCAGCTCCTCCTCGGGCCGCACGAAGCCGTTCCGGTGGCCGGCCGGTTCAGCTACCGCAGTGACCGCCCCTACGAGGTCGAGGTCGCCTTCCTCAGCCGCGGCGAGACGGTCGCCACCTGGCTGTTCGCCCGCGAACTGCTGCTCGGCGGAGTCTGCGGCGAGGTCGGGCAGGGCGACGTGCGGGTGTGGCCGGACCGCCGGGCCGGCGCGTCCCACCGCATCCACGTCGAACTCGCCACCGACGACAACGTCTGCGAGCTGACGGTGCGCGCCACGGAACTCACCGCCTGGCTGGAGCAGACCGCCGCCATCGTCCCGCCCGGCCACGAGGACCGCTATCTCGATATGGACGCCCACCTGGCCCGCCTGCTAGCGGGGAAGTGCTGATGACTCCCACTCCCATGACGACGACGCCCGACGCCCGCCTCGCCATACGCGCGCGGGCCCCCCAGGAAGCGGGCGCCACCGGCAGCACCGCGACCGCCGACCCGCGGAACGTGACCGCCAACGGTGCGGGCGCCCGGGCCGCCGCCCCCCGCATCCCGGCCGCCCGGACCGGCGCCGATCCCGCCGTCCGCATCCCGGCCCAGGGCGGCCCCGGCGTCCCGACCGCCGCCCCGGCCGGGGCGACCGACGCCGCGGCCACCGACGGCGACGCCTCAGGGGCCCCCGCCCCGCACGACCCGTGCGCCCACGGCTTCCTCCCGGAGCGGCCCCCCGTGCGCTCCATGATCGGCACCTGGACGCGGCTGGACGCCATGGCCCGCGAGGCGGCCGTCGCCCCCGATCGCGCGAGCGCCCTCGCCGTCGTCGAACGCGCCCATCGCGCGGACGAGTTGACCGCCCTGCGGCAGCGCGTCTCCCGCCTCTCGCCGCGCAATGCGGAGGCCGCCGCCATGCGCGTCGCGGTCATCGCGGTGTCCTGCGGCTGGAGCGCCCTCGACCCGCAGGCGCCGGCCGCCCGCGAGGTCGCCAACGAGGCGTTCCTGGAACTCTGGGCGGCCATCGCGCACCGCATCGACCACGACCAGTTCGTCGCCCTGCCCACCCTCGCGCTCCACAACTGGGCCCCGGAACGCAAACCGCGCCGGCACATCCCCATCGACCAGCTCGCCCGCACCGAACAGCTGGTCCCAATCGTGCGTTGGGCCCCGGAGGGCCAGCCGCTCAGCCGCCTCGACCGGCTGATGCTCGCCGCGACCCGGCTGGAGGCGCACGGCATCTGGCTCTTCCGCCTCGCCGACACCCTGGCCGGCCGCGCCCCCGACGACTCGTCCACCCCGATGGCGCTGCGCCGCCTGGTCCGCATCCAGCACGCGCTCCGCGCCCAGCTGCATTCCGAGGCGGCCGAACTGGCGGCGGCCCCGGCCACCGACCAGCAGCGCGCGGTGCTCGGCGCGCTCGCCGAACAGGGCGCCCTGGAGCCGCCCGTCCTCCAGGCCGCCGACGCCGTCCTGGGCATCGGCGGTCGCCGCCTCGGCGAGGGCCGCCGCCAACACCTGCGCCGCCACCTCCCGGCCCAGCACCGCGCCTGGCTCAGCGCCATGGACCGGCACTGCGCCCCCGTCCGCACCCTCGCCCACCGCGGCGGCCCCGACGCCGCCGTCTACCGCGAGGCCCAGGAGTCGCTCATCGCCCTCCGCCGCACCTACACCGCCCTCGTCCACACCGCCGCCGCCCCCACCCCGGGCCCGCTCCCGGAAGCCGCCTGACGGCACCGACGAGCGACACCAACGCGCAGCAGCCGCACCGCCGCACGGCACCAACCGGAATCAACTGGCATCAAACGACACCAGTGACCCCAAGCGGCACCAAGCGGCTCCGCCGTAACGGCGAGCGACACCAAGCGACTCGGCCGTAACGGCGAGCGGCACCAAGCGGCTCGACCGCACCGACACCCCGCGCCGAGCGGAGCGCCGCACGGACAAGCGGCGCGCCGAGCGGAGTGCGGGCACCAACGAGTGGCAACCGCTGAGCGGAGCGCCGGCACCGCCGAGCGGCACCGCCGAGCGGAGTGCCGGTACTCACGAGTGGCACCGACGAGCGGCACCGAGCGGGGTGCCGGTACGGGCGAGCGACCCGGGCCGGTCGGGCAGGACCCACCCGCCCGGCGGTGCGAACCGGCTCTCCGGTGCCGTCCGGCTCGGGTGAGCCCCGAGGTGTCTCAGGCGCCCGTCGTGCCGTCGATGCACTCCCGGATGAGGTCCGCGTGACCGTTGTGGCGTGCGTACTCCTCGATCATGTGGACCAGGATCCAGCGCAGTGAGACTCCCCGGTCGCCGACGTGTCCGGCCTCCGCCTCCGAGAGCTTGCCGGACTCCTCCAGCGCCGAACCGGCGATCAGCTCCCTGCTCCGGGCGACCTCCGCGCGCCAGCGCCCCAGGACCTCGTCGACCCCGCGCTCCGGCGGGAGCGTGAAGCCGTCGCCTGAATCCTCCGGGTACACCCGCGGCGCGTCCTGACCGGCGAACACCCGCTGGAACCAGTTCCGTTCGACCTCCGTCAGGTGCTGGACCAGGCCCAGGAGCGTCATCGGGGACGGCGCCACGGGGGCCAGCCGCAGCTGGTGGTCATCGAGGCCCGCGCACTTCAGTTCCAGCGTGGCGCGGTGGAAGTCCAGCCAGCTCGTCAGGGTTTCGTACTCCCCGGCGTGCGGGGGCGGGACGGGGCGGCCATCGGGTGTCGTTTCCATGCCGTCACCCTCGCACGGACCACTGACAGTCACCGGGGTCAGCACGAGGCGCCGCACCCGAGAACCCCGTCCGCCCGAAGGCGTCGACCTGGCACGAGCCGAGGAACGCCCGGGCCGTCGTCGTAGCCGTAGCCGTAGCCGTAACTGTCCCCGATGCCCCAGCCACACCGCGGAGGAGAGCGGACGCTGAGCGGACATGATCGCTTCATGGTCTAGACATGTTCAATTCCCCTCACTAGTCTGCCAGTTGGTCTGGACCACGCACAGCACCGCACTGCACTCGACTCGCGGAACTCCCCTCGCCCCCCACGTTCTTCAGGAGCGAAGCATGCGCAAGAAGCTCAGTGCCGCCGTGATCGGCCTCGGTATCGTCGGGGCCTCCGTCCTCGCGACGGGCAGCGCCTCCAGTCACGGCTACAGCGACGCACCTCCCAGTCGTCAGGCGCTCTGCGCCAACGGCACCGTCAAGGACTGCGGCGCCATCCAGTACGAACCCCAGAGCGTCGAGGGGCCCAAGGGCTTCCCGGCCGCCGGGCCGGCCGACGGCAAGATCTGTTCCGGCGGGCACGACGGCTTCGGCGAGCTGGACGACCCGCGCGGCGGCAAGTGGCCCGGGACCAAGCTCTCCCCGGGGCAGGGCTACACCTTCACCTGGCGACTGACCGCCCGGCACGCCACGACCGACTTCCAGTACTTCATCACCAAGGACGGCTACGACCCCACCAAGCCGCTCACCCGCGCCGACCTCGAACCCCAGCCGTTCATGACGGTGCCGATGGGCGGCGCGCAGCCGGGATCGACGGTGCAGCACCAGGGCACCGTCCCCACCCTCAAGTCCGGGCGCCACCTCATCCTGGGCGTATGGAACATCGCCGACACGGGCAACGCGTTCTACGCCTGCTCGGACGTCGACCTGTCCTGACCTCGGTACCGCCCCCGCGCCCCGTGCCCGGCGGCAGATGTGGTGTCGTCATCGGGCCTCCCCGTCCTCCTCCGGGGAGGCCCTCGCCGCCCCGGGATGCGCCAGCGGCCCTCGCAGGGGACGACCGCCACTGTCTCCGTCTGTAAGAACGCTACGGAATCCGGGAGTTGGCGGCGTCACACCACGGGTTGGTCTCCCGTCGCAGCGGAAGTGGACCCAGGGGTTGACGGGTCACCGCAGGGCATTCCCCACCCCTCCACATCTGACGCTACGTCAGCTAGGCTCCGCCGCCATGGTGGCCGACAGCTCCCGCAGCGACAGCCCGCGCACCCGCGACGCCCCCGCCCGCACCCCGTCCGCTCCCCGCACCGTCGCCGAACTCGTCCAGGCGCAGTGGGGAGACCACCGCACCGCCCTGAAGCACCAGCAGACGGTGCTCACCCACCACCAGGTCGCCGGGGCGGCCGCCGCCCGGGCCGCGCTGCTCGGCGAACTGCTGCCGCCCGGCGCGGAGCCGCACATCGCGGTGCTGCTCGACAACGTCCCCGAGTTCCCGCTGTGGCTCGGCGCGGCGGCGCTCGCCGGGGCCGCCGTCGCCGGCATCAACCCCACCCGCCGCGGCCCGGAGCTGGCCCGCGACATCACCCACACCGACTGCGCGCTGCTGATCACTGAACGGGCGCACCTCCCGCTGCTTGCCGGCCTCGACCTGCCCCTGCCGCCCGAACGCGTCCTGACCGTCGACGACCCCGCCTACCAGGAACTGCTCGCCCCCTACGAGGGCGCCCGACCGGACGACGTCACCGGTTCCGTGCTCCGCACGGGGCCCGGCCCGCGCCGCACCCCGGACCCCACCACCCGCATGCTCCTCTACTTCACCTCCGGTTCCACCGGCGCGCCGAAGGCCGCCCTGTGCAGCCAGGGCAGGTTGGCCGCCGCCGGTCGCTCCCTGGTGGGCCACTTCGGCGTGCGCACGTCGGACGTCCACTACCTGTGCATGCCGATGTTCCACGGCAACGCGGTGATCGCCGGCTGGGCCCCGGCGCTCGCCGGCGGCGCGGCCGTCGCCCTGCGCCGCCGCTTCTCCGCCTCCGCCTTCCTCCCCGACGTGCGCCACTACGGCGCCACCTACTTCACCTACGTCGGCCGGGCCGTGCAGTACCTCCTCGCCACCCCGCCGGCCCCCGACGACCGCGACCACGCGCTGCGCAGCGGATTCGGGACCGAGGCGGGCGCCGTCGACGCCGCCCGCTTCGCCGCCCGGTTCGGCGTCCGCCTTGTCGAGGGGTACGGCTCCTCCGAGGGCGGCGCGGCGCTGCAACGCACCCCGGACACCCCGCCCGGCGCCCTCGGCAGGCCCGCCCCCGGCGACGACCTCGCCGTCGTCGACCCGGAGACCGGCGACGAACTGCCGCGCGCCCGCCTCGACCCGGCCGGCCGGCTGCTCAACGGGGACGAGGCCATAGGGGAGCTGGTCAACCGGGGACGCAGCGCCTTCGAGGGCTACTGGCGCAACCCGGAGGCCACCGCCGCCCGCACCCGGGGCGGGTCGCCGGGCGGTGCCGGCGCGGGCTGGTACTGGACCGGCGACCTCTTCTTCCGCGATCCGGCCGGCTTCTTCCACTTCGCCGGCCGGGCGGACGACCGCCTGCGGGTCGACAGCGAGAACCTGGCCGCCGCGATGATCGAGAACATCCTCGCCCGCTACGCCCCGGCCGTCGGCGTCGCCGTCTACGCCGTGCCCGACCCGGTCGCCGGCGACCAGGTCATGGCGACCCTCGCGCTCGCCGACGGCACGGCCTTCGACCCGGACGACTTCGCGGCCTTCCTCGCCGCCCAGCCCGACCTCGGCACGAAGATGGCGCCCCGCTTCGTGCGGACCGTCGCCGCGTTGCCGGTCACCGCGACCAACAAGGTGCACCGGGTCGCCCTCCGGCGGGCCGGCTTCCGCTGCCCGGACCCGGTCTGGTGGCGGCCGATCGCCCCGGCCGCCCGGCGACCGGCCGCCCGCCGCGCTCCCACCGCCCCGGCCCCGTCGGCGGAGTACCGCCGCTTCGCGGACGACGACCGTGCCGCCCTCCTGGCGCAGTACCGCGATCACGGCCGGGAGCACCTCCTCGACCGCTGAGACCCGGCCCGACGCCCGCCGGCCGTGGTCCGGAACGCAAAAGAAGTGGGCGCCCCCGGTAAACCGAGGGCGCCCACTTCGTACGTGCGCCGCCAGGGACTCGAACCCCGGACCCGCTGATTAAGAGTCAGCTGCTCTAACCAACTGAGCTAGCGGCGCGCGCTGACAGAAGAAATACTACCGGGTCGACAGGGGTGCTCATGACCACCCGTGCGATCATGCCCGGCGCGGCCCGCACCGGGACCGCGCCCGACCTCAGATCGCCAGCGACAGCAGGACCGGTGCGGCCTTGCGGTTGAGGGCGTCGGCGGCCTGCCGCAGCCGGTGGGCGTGCTCCAGCGGCATGGACAGGGCCAGGCAACCGACCGTCTTGCCGGCGGTGATCGGCACCGCGGCGCAGACCGTGCCGACCGCGTACTCCTGGAGGTCCAGCACGGGGACGGTCGGCGGCTGGCTGTCCAGCTTGTGGAACAGCACCTTCTCGTTGGTGATCGTCCGGGAGGTGAGCCGGGCGGTCTTGTGGCGCGAGAGGTGGTCCATCCGGCCGTCGTGGTCGAGCTGGGCCAGCAGGCACTTGCCGACCGCGCTGGCGTGCGCCGTGCGGCGGAACTCGGCTCATTCGTTGACCTTGGGCGCCAGCGGGCCGTCGGCGTAGTGGAGGATCTTGACCTCGCCGTCGATGTACCGGCTGATGTAGACCGCCGCCCCGACCGAATCGCGGAGCTGGTCCAGCGTGCGCTGCAACTTGTCGCACAGGGCGCGACTGCGGTCGGCGCCTGAGCCGAGCAGGAGCAGCGACTCGCCGACGACGTACGCGCCGTCGGCGAGCTGCTGCGCGTAGCCTTCCCGGCGCAGCATCGACAGCAGCTGGGTGAGGTGGGCTGCCGGCAGTCCGGTCTCGCGGGCGATCTGCGCGTCCGTCACGCCATCGGCGTGCCGGGAGATCGTTTCGAGCACGCGGAGGGCGTACTGCACCGAATGGAACGGCGCGGTCGGCTCGGGCTTCAGCGCCACGGTGTCCCCCTAGGAGGTTGGTACCGCTTGCGTCGTGACCGTTGCTGACGGCCGCGCCCGCGGGGTGTGCGGGCCGCTTCCGGACAACGGGCTCGTATCACGATAGCGGTCAACGGGCCCGGATGGAGGGGGTCTTGACTGAAAACCGGGTCGGTTCACGCGTCTGTGCAGGCGCCCTACACTCTGGCATATGCCATCGTCATGAACAGGCCGTGGGATCCGGCGCGGACCGGCGACAACGGCAGGTCGGAACGGGGCGGGCGGTCCGCTGACGGCCCGGGTTGACGGCCGGTGATGACGTGCGAAGTTGACGGAGCGTCGGGTTTTCGCCTGAGGCCCGGGTGCCTCATCGTTCCGCCTGGTGCGCTCTTTTCCGCCAGGGACGCGTACGCCTCATCCGTCACGTCCGACGCAGGGGGCGCGGATGTCTCAAAACTCCCGGTGTACCGGGGCCCGGCCCCTGATCGCCCGGGAAGCGGGCGGCGGGCGGGGCGGGCCGGAGCACGCACCACGCGGTGCACTCCCGCCCGCCCCGTGGCGGCGCCCTCGTGGGGCGCCGCCCGTCGCGCCGCCTACAGCACCGCGCTCAGGAACTCCCGGGTCCGCTCGTTCTCCGGCTCCGTGAAGATCTGCTCCGGCGGGCCGAACTCGATGACCCGCCCGGCGTCGAACATCATCACGCAGTCGGAGACGTCCCGGGCGAAGTTCATCTCGTGCGTCACGCAGAGCATGGTGATGTCCGTGGAGTGCGCGATGTCCCGCAGCAGGTCCAGGACGCCGGCCACCAACTCCGGGTCGAGGGCCGAGGTCACCTCGTCCAGCAGCAGGACCTGCGGGCGCATGGCCAGGGCCCGGGCGATGGCGACCCGCTGCTGCTGACCGCCGGAGAGCTGCGTCGGGTACTTGTCGAGGTGGGCGGTGAGGCCGACGAGTTCGAGCAGCTCGCGGGCGCGCTCCTCGGCCGCGTCCTTGTCCAGCCCGAGGACGTGCACCGGGGCCTCGGTGATGTTCCGCAGCACCTTCATGTTGGGGAACAGGTTGAACTGCTGGAAGACCATGCCGATGTTCTTGCGGATCTCCCGGCTGTAGCGGTCGCTCGCCGGGACGAGCTTGCCGCCCTTCTCCTCGTGGGTCAGGTACCGGTCACCCAGCCTGATGGTGCCCTCGTCCGGCTTCAGCAGCGTCATCATCAGCCGCAGGATCGTGGTCTTGCCGGAGCCGGACGGGCCGATCAGGGTGACGTGCTTGCCGGCGTAGACCTTCATGTCGAGCGCGTCGAGGACGGTGTGCGTCCCGAACCGCTTGGTGACCTTGTCGAAGTGGATCAGTTCGGTCTCCCCGGAGTTCGCGCCGTCTTTGACGGTGGGCGGGGTGTTCGGGGTGCTGTGTTCAGCGGACAAGGCGGCGCTCCAGGGCTCGCAGGAGAAGGGAAGCGGGGTAGGCGATGGCGAGGAAGGCGACCCCGACGAGCGTGTACGGCTCGATGGTCTGGAAGGTCTGGGACGAGAACTGCCGGGCCTCGCCCAGCATCTCCAGCACGCCGATGGCGAAGAGCATCGGCGAGTCCTTGAGCATCGCGATCACGTAGTTGCCGAGGGCGGGGACCACCCGGCGGATCGCCTGCGGCAGGATCACCGCGGTCCAGGTGCGGCGGCGCGACAGGCTGAGCGCGACGGCCGCCTCCCACTGGCCGGCCGGGACGCCGTCGATGCCGGCGCGGTAGACCTCGGCGGTGTACGTCGAGTAGTGCAGGCCCAGCCCGATCACGCCGGTGGCCAGGGCGCTGAGCGTCAGGCCCCACTCGGGCATCACGTAGAAGAGGAAGAACAGCTGCACCAGCAGCGGGGTGTTGCGCACGAACTCGGTGACCACGGTCACCGGCCAGCGCACCGCCTTCAAGGACGAGCGCTGGGCCAGCGCCCAGACCAGGCCGAGCGCGAAGGCGATCAGGGAACCCAGGGCCAGGGCCTGGAGGGTGACCAGCACGCCCTTCCAGAACGTCGGCAGGAAGTCGCCGATCGCGGACCAGTCGAACTTCATCGGGCCTCACCTTCCGCGCGGGCGGCGGTACCGGTGACCGCCGGGCCGGTGGCGGACCGCAGTCGCAGCCGCGACCGCTCGGCCGGCGCCTGCCCGACGCCCGCCTTGGCGTGCCGCTCCACCGCCCGCATCCCGCGGGTCAGGGCGAACGCCAGGACGAAGTACATCACCAGGATGATCGTGTAGACGGGGGCGCTCTGCGCGGTGGCGTTGCGCACCAGGGAGGCGCCGAACGCGATGTCGCCGACGCCCAGGATCGACACCAGCGCGGTGCCCTTGAGCAGCTCGATCAGCAGGTTGTTGAACGGTGGGACCATGCCCGGCCACGCCTGCGGCAGGACGACCTTCCGCAGCTGCTGGGCGGGCGAGAAGCTCAGCGCGATGCCGGCCTCGCGCTGGCCCGCCGGCACCGCGGCGATCGCGCCGCGGACGACCTCGGAACCGTACGCGCCGTAGGTCAGGCCCAGCGTCAGCACCGCGGCCCACATCGGGGCCAACTGCCAGCCGAACCCCATCGGCAGCACGAAGAACATCCAGAACATCAAGATCAGCGCGGAGGTTCCGCGGAAGACCTCGAAGTAGGCCCCGGACAGGAACCGCACGATCCACCGCCGGTGGGTGCGCGCGAGGCCGATCCCGAAGGCCACGACGGCGGCCAGGGCCGCGCTGTAGACGGTCAGCTGGACGGTGATCCAGACGCCTTTGAGGAGGAGTTCCCACAGACCCCAGGTGATGTCGCTCATGGCCGGCACTTCTCCTTGGCGGTGATCTTCGTCATCTGCTGCGCGGTGAAGCCGAAGGGCCGCATGAGGTCCAGGAGTTCCCCGGACCGCTTCATCGTGTGGAGTTCCCGGTTGAACGCGTCCCGCAGGTTGGTCTCCGGGGTGCGGAACGCGAAGCCGCCGACGTCGATCACCGGCTTGCCCTTCACGTACGGGGTGACCTCGGGCGTCGCCTCCGCCTTGGTGGTCCGCGACTGCTTCACCACGTTGCGCACCGTCACCGCGGTCCCGACGAAGACGTCCACCCGCCCCTGCTCGACCGCCAGCAGACCCGCCAACTGGTCGGGCAGCGTGGTGATTTTGGTGACCCCGGCCTCTTTGGCGTAGTCGATCTCGGCGTAGCCGACGCCGGTGGCCATCCGCGCCCCGGTCCGGGCGATGTCCTTGTAGCTGAGCAGCTTCAGCGGATTGCCCTTGCGGACGATGAAGGCGTCCAGCATCTGGTACTCGGGATCGGCGAAGATGACCTGCGCGCAGCGGTCGGGGTTGATGTACATCCCGGCCGCGACCACGTCGAACTGCTGGGAGTTCAGCCCGACGATCAACGAACCGAAGTCGGTCGGGAAGGGCTCGACGCGCGGGACGCCGAGCCGCTTGAAGACCACCCGGGCGATGGTGGGCGCCGAACCGGTCATCTTGCCGTCGGTGCCGATGTAGCCGTAGGGCTGCTCACCGGCCAGGCCCAGGGTGACCGACCCCTTCTTGCGCAGCCGGTCCAGCAACTCGCCGCCGCCCGTCGCGTTCGCGGTCGGGACCCGGCTGCAGCCGCTCGCCGCGCCCATCGCCCCCGCTGCGCCGAGCGCCGCTACCCCCGCGAGCAGCGACCGGCGACGGATGCCACGGGTCCGTTGTCCGGTGATGTCGTGTCCCTGGGTGTGGTGTCCTAGAGGAGGGTGAGATATCGGATTGTCTGAGGTCGTGCTCTGTGGTGGAGCCATGGGCGCGCGGCTACCCGAACCGTTCACGCCTATGCCGATGGTTTCCAGCCCTTCACACCGGCACGGGAGATGTTCCGTACGCCGGTAATGCCCCCTACGCTCGGGATATGACCGATCGCTTCATCGAAGTCTCCCTGGACAAGCGCGGCGTCGGCTGCACGGCCAAGTTGCTCGACGATCGCGCCCCGCTCACGTGCGCAGCCGTCTGGGACGCCCTCCCGCTCGGCGGCGACGTCTACCACGCCAAGTACGCCCGCAACGAGATCTACGCGCTGCTCCCGCCGTTCGCCCCCGAGGAGCCGCCGCTGGAGAACCCGACGATCACCCCGATCCCCGGCGACCTGTGCTACTTCACCTTCAGCGACACCCAGTTGGGCACCGCCTCCTACGGCTACGAGAACGCGGCCAAGCACCGCGGCCGCGCCACCGTCGTCGACCTCGCGCTCTTCTACGAGCGCAACAACCTGCTGATCAACGGTGACGCGGGCTGGGTGCCGGGCATCGTCTGGGGCTCGGTCGTCGACGGCCTGGACCGGATGGCCGACGCCTGCCAGGACCTCTGGCGGGCCGGCGCCCTCGGGGAGACCCTCACCTTCCGCCGGGCCTGACCCCCGCCACCCCGCCACCCGCCCGGGGGCGCCGGGCGCCGGAATGCCCCCCGCCCCCGCCGCGTTGTGGCCCCGCAGGGGGCCTCGGCGCCCCCTACGGGAAGTGTTCGCCCGCCCCCTAGGGCACCGGCGGCGCCGGGATGTCCGCCGTCCCCGCCTCGTAGAGGGCGTGCGCGGCGCGCAGCACCAGCGCGTCCGCGTGCCGGGCACCCACCAGCTGCACCCCGATCGGCAGCCCGTCGCCGTCCAGCCCGCAGGGCACGGTCGCGGCGGGCTGCTGGGTGAGGTTGAACGGATAGGTGAACGGCGTCCAGCCCGTCCACCGGGCGTGGCCGGAACCAGGCGGCACTTCCACGCCGGCCGCGAAGGCGGTGAGCGGTTCGGTCGGTGTCACCAGCAGGTCGTAGACGCTGTGGAAGCGCCCCATCGCCCGCCCCAGCGCCATCCGGACGTCCACCGCCGCCAGGTAGTCCAGCGCGCTGTAGCGGGCGCCCTGCGCACACACCTCCTGGAGCCCCGGATCCAGCAGCGCCAAGTTGGCCGCCCCCAGCGGCTGCACCACCCGGGCCGCGCCGCTGAACCACAGCGTGTGGAACGCCTCCACGGGATCGGCCACGCCCGGATCGACCTCCTCGACGTCCGCGCCGAGCCCGGCGAGCGCGTCCACCGCCCGGCGGACCGCCGCCGCCACCGCCGGCGCCACCGGCACGTCCCAGCCCAGCGTCGGGCTGTACGCCACCCGCAGCCCCGTCACCTTCCCGGCCAGCGCCTGACGGAACGACCCCGTCTCCGGGGCCAGCTGCGACCAGTCCCGCCAGTCCGGACCGCAGATCACGTCCATCATCAGGGCCGCGTCCGCCGCGTCCCGGGTCATCGGCCCCACGTGCGCCAGCGTCCCGAACGGGCTCGCCGGATACAGCGGCACCCGCCCGTAGGTCGCCTTCAGCCCGAAGATCCCGCAGAACGACGCCGGGATCCGCACCGACCCGCCGCCGTCCGTCCCCAGGCTCAGCGGCCCGGCCCCCGACGCCACCGCCGCCGCGCTGCCCCCGCTGGAACCGCCCGAGGTGCGCCCCGGGTCGTACGGATTGCCCGTCACCCCGTGCCGCGGACTGTCCGTGACGCCCTTCCAGCCGAACTCCGGCGTCGTGGTCTTGCCGACGAACACCGCCCCGGACTCCCGCAGCCGGGCCACCGCCGGCGCGTCCTCGTCCCACGTCGCGCCCTGGGCCCGGACCGTCCGCGACCCGCGCAGGGTCGGCGCGCCCCGGGTCAGCAGCAGGTCCTTGACGGTGACGGGCACCCCGTCCACCGGCCCCGCCGGCTCCCCGCGCCGCCAGCGCTCCGTCGACTCCGCCGCCTGCGCCAGCGCCGACTCCGCGTCGATCCGGGTGAAGGCGTTGACGGCGACCCGGGCGGCCTCGGCGCGCGCCAGCACTTCCCGGGTCGCCTCGACGGGGGAGAACTCGCCGGCGGCGTAGCCGGCCGTCAGTCGGGTGGCGGACAGGTCGGCGAGGCGGGTCGGTCCGTTGGTCATGCGTCCTCCGAGCGTCGGCCGCCCCGAGCGGGACGGCGGGCGGGGCACGGACCGCCGCGGGCCGGACCCGGACGGTCCGCGCGGTCACTGCACCGGTACGTATCCGAGGCGTTTGTCGACCACGTTGAGCAGCGGCTCCCCGGCCGCCCACCGGTCGAAGTTGTCCTGGAACTGCGTGGCGAGCGCGTCCCGCCAGCCCAGGGTGTCGCCGCTCATGTGCGGCGAGACGATCAGGTGCGGCACGTCCCACAGCGGACTGTCGGTGGCCAGCGGCTCGTGCTGGAAGACGTCCAGCGCCGCGGCCGCGATCCGCCACTCCCGCAACGCCGCGACCAGCGCCTCCTCGTCCACCAGCGGCCCCCGCGCGACGTTGACGAAGCGGGCCCGGCGCGGCATCAGCGCGAACGCCGCGGCCCCGAACATCCCCCGGGTCGCCGCCGTCAGCGGCGCCGCGCAGACCACCCAATCCGCGTCGGGCAGCAGCGCGTTCAAGCCGTCCGCGCCGTGCACCCGGCCGAACTCCGGATCATCGGTCCGCTCCCGGCGGCCCACCAGCTCGACCTCGACACCCAGTGCCAGCAAGGTGGTGCCGATGGCCCGGCCGATCGGCCCGGACCCCACCACCACCGCGCGGGTGCCGGCCAGCCGCAGTGTCTCCCGGTGCCGCCAGCGTCGCTGCCGCTGGAGCTCCCAACTCCCGTAGAAGTCCTTGGCCATGGCGATCACCAGTCCGGCGACGTACTCGGCGATCGGTTGTTCGAAGACTCCGCGGGCGTTGGTGACGACGGTGTCGTCGGCGATCAGCGCCGGGCACAGGAGCCGGTCCACGCCGGCGCTCGCGGTGTGCACCCAGCGGGGCCGCGGGCCGCGCTCCGGCCAGCTGTCCCGGATCGCGTCGGAGGTGAAGTCCCAGGCCAACAGCACGTCGGCGGTGGGGAGTAGGTCGGCGAGTGTCTTCTCGTCGGCGAAGACGACGTCGGCCCGGCCGGCGAGCCGGTCGAGCTGGGGGAGCGGGTCGGAACCCAGTACGAGGAGGGTGCTGCCGGTGCTATCGGACATAGGCCAGAACCGTTCTGAAGCGTGTGCCCCGTATCGCGGAACAGGGCGCCGACAGATGCCTGAGATGCGAGGATTGACCACGCTAAGAAGTCGTATCTACCGTGTCAACAACGGCTCTGTCCCGACGTCCCGGCTTGTCCGGCTGCACCACCTCCCCCGGCCACTGTGGCCGCGCCATACCAGCCCTTCGTGCCTTCTAGGGGCCTTCATGGACGTCTCTTTCCTGGGTGGCCCACAGCCGCAGCTCGGCGTGGGCGTCGTCGCTCCCTTCGACTTCGCACTCGACCGCGAGCTGTGGCGTTGGGTCCCCGACGACGTGTCCCTCCACCTCACCCGAACTCCCTTCGTACCCGTCGAGGTCAGCCTCGACCTGGCCCGCCTGGTCAGCGAGCACGAGACCCTGCACGCCGCCGTCCAGGCGCTGTGCGCGGTATCGCCCCAGGTCATCGCCTATGCCTGTACGTCCGGCAGCTTCGTCGGCGGCATGGCGGGCGAACGCGCGATGTGCGCGGCCATGACCCAGGCGGGGGAGGTACCCGCCCTCACCACCTCGGGCGCCGCGATCGCGGCGCTCCACGAGATCGGGGCCCGGCGCGTCGCCGTCGTCACCCCGTACACCAAGTCGGTCACCGATTCCCTGGAGGAGTACCTGGGCGAGGCCGGGATCACCGTCACCGGCCGCGCCTACCTTGGACTCACCCGACACATCTGGAAGGTCCCCTACCGCGACGTCGTCGACATGGCCCGGGAGGCCGTCGTCGGGGGCGCGGACGCCCTCTTCATCAGCTGCACCAACCTCCCCACCTACGACGTCATCCCCCAACTGGAGGCGGAGCTGCGGATGCCCGTGCTCTCCGCCAATCAGGTGACGGTGTGGGCCGCGCTGCGCGCGATCGGCATCCAGGCCGTCGGGGCGTACCAGGCGCTGCTCGATCCGGTGGCGCGCAGCGGCCCGGCCGCGATGACCGGCAGCCAGCCGCCGGGCGGACCCGGCCCCACTCCCGAGGCCGCCTTCGCCGGCCCGTCGGCGCCGCCCGAGGCCGACTCGGTCGACGGCACCGAACCGTCCCCCTACCTCCCCGACGATCCCGGCCACCAGCCGCCGGGCTGAGCCCGCTCCGCCGCACCACCGCACACCGCACCCACCACCCGCAAGGGAGAACTGCATGGCATCGGTCGGCTTCCTCTACCCCGGCCACTCCGCAGAGGACGACTACCCCCGGCTCGAAGCGCTGCTGGGCGGCGCGGTCCGCCTGCCGCTCGTGCACACCGACATCGGCGAGGACGCCCACCGCGTCGACGCGCTGCTGGAGATGGGTTCCGCGGCCCGGCTCGGGGCCGGCGTCGACGCGCTGCGGGACCGCGGCGCCCAGGCCGTCGTCTGGGCGTGCACGAGCGCCAGCTTCGTCTACGGCTGGGAGGGCGCCCAGCGGCAGGTGCGGGAGCTGTCGGCCGCCGCCGGGCTGCCCGCCTCCAGCACCTCCTTCGCCTTCGCGCACGCCGTCCGGGCGCTCGACGTCCGCCGGGTCGCGATCGCCGCCACCTATCCGGCCGACGTCGCCGAGTACTTCCACGCGTTCCTCAAGGCCGCCGGCGCCGAGGTCGTCGCCACCCGGGGCAGCGGCATCATCACCGCCGCCGAGGTCGGCACCTGGGGCCGCGACGAGGTGCTCGCCCTGGCCCGGGCCGGCGACCACCCGGACGCCGAGGCCGTCCTGCTGCCCGACACCGCCCTGCACACCGCCGCCCACCTGCCCGCCCTCGAAGCCGCGCTCGGCAAGCCGGTCCTCACCGCCAATCAGGTGACGGTCTGGGAGGGGCTGCGGCTGCTCGACCGCCCGCTGTCCTGCCCGGAGCTGGGCACGCTCTTCTCCCGCACGGCCCGCGGTTAGCGCCCCGGCCCGTCACCCCGGCCGCGACCGGCAGCCGTCGGCCCGCGGTCGGGACCTTCGTCGACCCCGGCCGGGAACGGCCGGCCCGCGGCCGGCGCCACGCCCCGGCCGGAATCGCCGCCCGGCTCGGGAATAACCGGAGAATCGCTCCGGTTGACCTTCTCGCACAGCAACGACGTCAAGGACGCGCGACGCGAGGAGGACCCGCACCGTGAGCGGCGAACAGCAGCAGACCCCGGGCACCGACGGCCGACCCGGGAGTGACGGGATCCGAGGCACGGCCCTGGGCACCGCACCCGTCCCCCTGTCCGTGCTCGACCTGGTGACGGTCGGCGCCGGCAGCACCGCCACCGCCGCGATCCGCACCGCCGTCGACATCGCCCGCGGCGCCGAGCGCCGCGGCTTCCACCGCTTCTGGGTCGCCGAGCACCACTCCATGCCCGGCGTCGCGTCCTCCTCGCCGGCGGTGCTCCTCGCGCACCTCGCCGCCCACACCGACCGCATCCGGCTCGGCTCCGGCGGCGTCATGCTGCCCAACCACGCCCCCCTGGTCATCGCCGAGCAGTTCGGCACCCTGGAGGCGATGGCCCCCGGCCGCGTCGACCTGGGCCTGGGCCGCGCCCCCGGCACCGACGGCGCCACCGCCGCCGCGCTCCGCCGCACCGACCGGCTGCACGAGGGGGCCGACGACTTTCCGCAGCAGCTCGCCGAGTTGACCCGCTTCCTCGACGACTCCTTCCCCGACGGCCACCCCTACGCCCGGATCCACGCCGTCCCCGGCCCCGTCCAGGCCACCGCCCCCGGCGGCGTCCAGTCCCCGCACCGCCCGCCCCTGTGGCTGCTCGGCTCCTCCGGCTTCAGCGCCCGCCTGGCCGGCACGCTCGGCCTGCCGTTCGCCTTCGCGCACCACTTCTCCGCGGCCAACACCGTCCCCGCCCTGGACCTCTACCGCGCCTCGTTCCGCCCCTCCGAGGTGCTCGCCGAGCCGTACGCCCTGATCGGCGTCTCCGCGCTGGCGGCCGAGGACGAGCAGGAGGCGCTGCGCCAGGTCCGCACCGGCGCGCTCGCCATGATCCGGCTGCGCACCGGCCGCCCCGGCCTCGTCCCCAGCCCCGAGGAGGCGGCCGCCCACCACTTCAGCGCCGTCGAGCAGGACTTCGTCGACAGCTGGCTCGGCAACGTCGTCCACGGCACCCCCGACGCCGTCCGCCAGGGCCTCGACGACCTGGCCAAGCGCACCGGCGCCGACGAGCTGATGATCACCGCCAACGCCCACACCGGCGAGGTCCGCCGCCGCTCCTACGACCTCATCGCCGACGCCTACGGACTCCCGCAGGGCTGACGCCCGGCGCGGACGCGGGGCGCGCGGCTCAACTACAGGCGCGCCCCGCGTCCAAGAGCGCCTCCACCCGGTCCGGGGCCACCGGCCGGGAGTAGAGCCAGCCCTGACCGGTGTCGCACCCGATCCGGCGGAGCCGTTCGGCCTGCTCGGCGCTCTCCACGCACTCCGCGGTCACCGTCAGCCCGAGCCGGTGCGCCAGCGCCACCAGCGCCTCCACGATCATCTCGTCCGCCGGGTTCGGGTGCTCCTGGGAGCGGAAGCCGTGGACGAACGACCCGTCCAGCTTCAGCACCGACACCGGCAGCCGGCTGAGGTAGGCGAGGTTGGAGTAGCCGGTGCCGAAGTCGTCGATGGCGATCCGCACGCCCATGTCGCTGAGCGCCTGGAGGGCCTGCAACGGCCGGCCGGCCGACCCCATCACCGCGGACTCGGTCAGCTCCAACTGGAGCAGCTGCGGCGGCAGCCCGGTCTCCGCCAGGATCCCGGCGACGTCCGCCACCAGGTCGGAGTCCCACACCTGACGCACGGCCACGTTCACGCTGACGAACAGCGGCTCGCCCCCGGGGTGCGCCAGCTGCCAGGCCCGCGCCTGGTAGCAGGCCCGCTCCAGTACCCAGCGGCCCAGTTCGACGATGGCGCCGTTCTCCTCGGCCAGCGCGATGAACCGATTCGGCGACAGCACGCCGAACTGCGGATGCCGCCACCGCACCAGCGCCTCCACGCCCTGCGCCCGGCCGTCCCCCAGCCCCACCAGCGGCTGGTACTCCAGGGTGAACTCGCCGCGGTCCACCGCCGGCCGCAGCGTGCTGGACAGCGCCTGCCGGGTCATCCGGTGGGCGTTGCGCTCCGGGTCGAAGAGGGTCCAGCGGGCCTTGCCGTCCTCCTTGGCCCAGTACAGCGTGGTGTCCGCGGCCTGCATCAGCCCGGTCGCCGTGGTGCCGCTCGCGGTCCGCTCGACCACGCCGATGCTCGCCGACACCGACAGCCGCTGCCCGGCCAGGTCGAACGGCCGCTGGAGCGCGTCCAGCACCGACTGGGCCAGCTCCGCCAGCTGGTCGGTGCCGGTGGAGTCCTCGACCAGCAGCGCGAACTCGTCGCCGCCCAGCCGCGCCACCAGGTGCCCGGCGCGGCCCGGTCCGCGCCCCGTGGCGTGCTCCGCGCAGCCCGTCAGCCGCTGCGCCACGGCGCTGAGCAGCCGGTCGCCGACCCGGTGCCCCAAGGTGTCGTTGACCGCCTTGAAGCCGTCCAGGTCGAGGTAGCACAGCCCGATCCGGCCGGTGCCCGTCCGCTCGAACGCGGCCGCCTCCAGCGCTGCGGAGAGCCGTTCGAAGAACAGCGCGCGATTGGGCAGCCGGGTCACCGGATCGTGCATCTGCAGGTGCCGCAGCCGGGCCAGCAGGTCGTGCCGGTCGCTGATGTCCGCGATCGACAGCAGGACCCGCTCCGCACCGCCCAGCGGCCCCTCGGCGACCGGCTCGACGGTCACCTCCACCCACACCGAACTCCCGTCGGACCGCTTCACCCGGCGGGTGGAGCGCAGCCGGTCGCTGCGGCCGCACAGCACCTCCCGGTACGCCGCCCACACCCGTGGGTCGGCGCCCAGGTCGGTGAGGTCGGCGGCGGTGGCGGCGACCAGGTCGTCCGGGTCGGCGCCCACCAGCTCGCCCAGCGCGGGGTTGGCGGCGAGCACCAGTCCGTCGCGGTTGAGGACGGCCATCGGCAGGCTCGCGGTGTGGAAGGCGGCGCGGTAGTCGCCGAGCGAGGCGGCGGTGTCGTCGCACCGGGCGGAGGCGTCGCAGACGGACGGGGGAGCGGGACGGGACGCCGATTCGTTGGTCGAACCCTCACGCTCCGTCACCGAGGGCAGTGTCGCTCCGGGCATGCGGCCCGTGCTGTCGGGGTGTCCGCTCACTGCTCGCTCCCGCATGGCGCTTGTCTCGTGACGGAGGGGGGACCTCGCCCTGGAAAGTGTGGCGATCATAGAGGCTGGCACGAGGGCCGATCCAGCGACGAAGCCGTGACCATCCGCACGCATGACGGAAGTTCAGCCAATTCTGCCCGGCTCTGTTCGTCCCTATTGCCCCGTTGGTCGCTTGTGACTTTCCGTTACGACCTGGCGGGGGCGTGACCATCACTCATACGGGCTGCCATAACGAGACGAAGAGCATGAAATCACCACAGGGTAAGTGGGTGTCCCGAATCCATCCCTGGAGGTCTACGTGCCGCGCGCCCAGACACCCCACGGGGTGGACCGCCGCCGCATGCGGCGCGTCGCCGCCGTCGCCACCTCCCTGAGCGCGCTCATCGCGACCTCCATCGTGGCCGGCCCGGCCACCGCCTCCGAGGCGGCCCTCTCCTGCGCCCTGGGGCGCACCGACGCCCACCACTCCGAGGGCGTCGACAACTGGAACGGCGCCTACCCCCGCCCGAACCGCCACCTCGACGCGGTGATGATCTTCCTGTCCTTCCCGGACGCCCGCCCCACCACGACCCCCCAACAGCTGTCCGGCGACTACTTCCCCAGCACCTCCCGCTTCTTCGAGCGCGCCTCCTACGGCAAGTTCCACCTCCGCACCCACATCCACCACCGGTGGGTCCGCATGCCGCACCGCTCCACCTGGTACGGCATACAACGGGACTGGGAATCCGGGCGCCGCTCCGCCTACCTGCGCGACGCGGTCGCCGCGGCCGACCCGGCCATCGACTTCAGCCGCTACGACCTGGTCTACCTCGTCGCCGACCCGTCCGCTCCGGGCGTCGACTCGGACGCCACCAAGGTCGTCAACCTCGACCAGCCGATGCACGTCGACGGCGCCGAGCTCCGCCGCTTCGTCACCGTCTTCGAGCACAGCCCGCCCGACCGCAACGTCCTCGCGCACGAGACCGGCCACGTCTTCGACCTGCCCGACCTCTACCACCGCCCCGAGAACGGCCACGGCGACTGGGACACCTACGTGGGCGACTGGGACCTCATGGGCAGCCAGTTCGGACTGGCCCCCGACCCCTTCGCCTGGCACAAGTGGCGGCTGGGCTGGATCACCGACGCCCAGGTCGACTGCGTCGGCCTGGACCACCCCCGGATGCACTCGCTGCGCACCCTCTCCGCCCCCGAGGACCCCGGCGACCGCCGTCGCCCCCGCCTCCTGGTGGTCCGCACCGGCCCCGACAGCGCCCTCGCCATGGAGGCCCGCGGCGCCGAGGGCAACGACCGCGCGCTCTGCACCGAGGGCGTCCTCGTCTACCGCGTCCGCAGCACCACCGCCTCCGGCGCGGGCCCCGTCCAGGTGCTCGACGGCCACCCCGGCACCTCCGCCTGCTGGGGCACCTCCGTCTACCCGCCGCTCGCCGACGCCCCGCTCGGCGTGGGGGAGAGCCTCAACGACACCGAGGACGGCGTGCGCATCCAGGTCCAGGGCCGGACCACCGACGGCGAATGGGCGGTCAAGGTCACCCGCAGCACGCCGTGACCCCGCACACGCCGAAGGCCCCCACCGGAGTGGGGGCCTTCGACCGTCTGTGCGCCGCCAGGGACTCGAACCCCGGACCCGCTGATTAAGAGTCAGCTGCTCTAACCAACTGAGCTAGCGGCGCCTGCTGACGGGGAAAACATTAGCATCCTGGCCGGGGAGGGCAAAAATCGATTCCCCTCAGCCTCCCGTCAGTACGGGATCCATGCCCTGAACAGCGCTTTCGTGGTGCGCACGGGGGGTCTCCCGGTCCGCGCCGAGCCCGCCGCGGGCGGCCCGTACGCAGGCCCACAGCAGGATGTCCGGCCCCGGCAGCCAGGGGGCGCGGACGTCCGGTGCCACCAGCCAGCGCGACCCGGCGGGCGTCTCGTCCCCCGCGCCACCCGCGGCGTGCGGGCGCGGATGCAGCGGCGGGACCGTCACCGCGTCCCCGCTCCCGTGGCACAGCAGGGGCGGCACGGCGCTGCCCCACTCCTCCCAGGCCAGCAGCGAGGGCAGCCGCTGGGCGGTGCCGGGCGCCGCGAACAGCAGGATCCGGCCGCGGTGCGTGGCCACCGGCCCCGAGCCCGGACCGCTCGACCACAGGCGGTCGACCATGCGCCGGCCGAAGAGCGCCGGGGCGTTGATCACGTCGAAGGCCGCGCCGCACGGCAGCACGGTGGGCGCCTCGGGACGCTCCGCCCACAGCACGTGCATGCCCTCCGGATGCGGGCTGGCGGAGGCGAGCCAGTCGGCCCCGGCCAGCGTGACGTACGCCGTGGTGGGGAAAGCCAGGTTCCGCGGAGTCTCGGGCAGCCAGTCACTCATGAGACAGGTCTACCGACTCGGAGCCCGCGGCAGTCCTCATTGGCGGAAACCGGGACAGGACGGGGCGCTGGGGAGTATCTTCCCCGCGCCGCATATGCCAGCGGCTCATGATCTAGGACCATGAGCCGAGAGGGGTGTCTGGGGTCGGTGTGATTGCTGTGACCACGGCTTTCGTGGGCCGGACCGCGGCGCGCCGGCCTCGTGGATCCGTGGCCGGCCCGGGCGCCGGTCAGTCGGTGTCGGGCGGCACGGTGCTGCCGCTCCGCAGCAGGCTCTGGCCGAACTCGACCATCTTCTGGGCGTAGTCCTCGGTCCAGTCGGCCCGCTCGGCGACCGCGGCCAGCGACAGCCGGTCGAAGCGGCGGGGGTCGGTCAGTTGGGCGGCGGCCATCGCCTGGAACTCCGTCGCGCGGTCGGCCGCCGCGCGGAACGCCAGGGTGAGCTCGGTCGCACGGCCGAGCAGGGCGCCGGGGTCCTCGACCGACTCCAGCCCGAAGAAGTGCTCGGGGTCGACGGTGGCCTCGGGCGGCTCGAACAGCAACTGCGCGGGCCTCATGCGGCGGGGGGCGGGCGCCGTACCGCGTGGATCGGGAGCCGGCTGCGGCTCGGACATGTACCTACCTCCATGGTTGTGTGCCGCATTCCATTGTCCCGCCCTCCGCAAGGGGGCCGCCGGTGGCCCGCGGCGGTGGCCACCACCACGGCCGGCACCGGCGGCGGGGCACCCGGCCGCACCACCCCCGCAGCGGCACCCGCCACCGGCGGCGCCGTGCAGATCGCCCGTCGGGCAGCTGGCGCAGCGGTGGTCAGGGGCGCCAGGTCACCCGGTGTTCCGCGAGGTGTGCGAGTACGGCGTGGTTGGCTTCCCAGCCGTCCGGGAACTTCACCGTGACGCCCAGTTGTACGGGATCCGTGGCGGGATGTTCGTCGAGGAGGTCGGCGACCCCGGCGCGGCAGACGACGATGCAGGCGTGCCGGTGCCGGGAGGCGAGCACGCACAGCCGCCCGGTCTCCAGGTGGAAGGCGGTCGCGTCGGGGCGGCCGGAGAGCGGGTGCAGGACGACGGTGACGTCGAACTCGCGGCCCTGGAGGCGGTTGGCGGTGTCCACCGTGACGCCGGTGACGCCCAGCTCGGCGAGGGCCGCCCGGACCGCCGCGGCCTGGTCGCGGTGGGCGGTGCCGACCGCGATCCGGCCGGCCGTCAGCGGCACCCCGCCGTCCGCCTGCTCGCTGGTGGCGACCCCGCCGCGGTCCAGCACCCGACGGACGACCCGGGCGACGGCGCGGACCGCCTCCGGGTCCGTGCGGGGCGTGTGCCGGGCCGGCAGCTCCAGGAGCCCCCAGCCGGATTCCGCGGCCTCGTCCAGGACGCGGTCCACGGCCGAGCCGTCGCCCCGGACGCCGAACGCCAGCCGCCGGTCGTCGGGCCCGGTGCCGCTGCGGAACGGCGTGTACGGGTAGAAGGCGCCGGAGACCAGGGGCGCGGCGGAGGCCGGCAGCCGCCAGGAGACGGGGAGGCGGTGCTGCGGCAGGTCGGGGTTGTGGGCGAGGAGGGTGGAGACGGCGCTGGCGGAGGGGTCGTAGGACAGGCCGGCCCACTGGTCGGCGCCGACCACGCTGAACGGGTCGAGCTGGCCCGGGTCCCCGACGAAGAGCGCCCGCTCGAAGAGGCCGGCGACGCTCAGCAGCGCGTCGGAACGCATCTGGTACGCCTCGTCCACGATCGCGTGCCGCCAGGGTTCCTCGACCTTGGTGTAGGCCCACTTGGCGGCGGTGGAGACCACCACGTCCAGCGCGGCCAGCTCGGCGATCTTGGCGGAGGTGTGGACGGCGGGCAGCTCGGCCAGGGCCGGGTCGAACGCGCCGGGTTCGCTGCTGTGCAGGCGGCCCACGGGCAGCTCGGGGTCCTTCGCGGCGAGGCGCAGGACGAGGTCGTCGACCTGGGCGTTGGTCTGCGCGACGATCATCAAACGGCGGCCCGCGGCGGCCAGTTCGCGGGCGGCGCGGACGACCAGGGTGGACTTCCCGGCGCCCGGCGGGGAGTCGACGACCACGCCGCGCCGGGTGCTGTGCAGCGTGTCGTGGAGGATCGCGTCGGTCGCCCGGGCCGCCGCGGCGGCGGGGTCGGTCGGCGGCGGCGCGGGCAGGGGCGGCGGGGGCGTCATGCCGGGGCGCCTTCCGGGGAGTTGGCGGGCGTGGGGCGGGCGGCGCGGGTCACAGGAAGTCCTCCGGGGTGACCGGATCGGCGACGGGCGGTGCGTCACCGGGGCCGGGCGGCGGGCCGCCGTGCGTCCACGGCGTGTCCTCCGGTTCCGGGAGGGTGGGGCCGCCGCGCGGGGCGTGCTCGAAGAGCGTCCAGCACAGGACGTCGCCGGGCTCCGGAACCGAGCCCGGCTCCGGCGTGCGGCCGCGGCCCATGCCGCCGGTGAGCCGGAGCACCGGTGCGCCCTCCGCGCCGGCGGCGTGCGCCACGAACTCGGCGGTCTGGGTGCGCCCGTCGGGCAGCGCGCGGTGCAGCTTGGTGCCCTCGGCCAGCGGCGGACGGTCGTCGGTGGACAGCGTCACCAACGGGCGGGGCATCGGCCGCTTGCCCTCGGAGAGCGCCATCTCGACGTCGGTGACGGTGCCCTGGAGGGCCTCGCCGGCGAGCCGCCGGGCGGCCATCACCAGGGGGTCGTCGAGGGCCTCGTGGGCGTCCAGTTGGGCCTGCGCGCTCTCCCGGGCGGCGAGCTTCTGGGCGGCGGTGACCGCGTCGTCCCGCTTGGGCTGCGGTGGTTCGCCGGCGCGGATCCGGTCGCGGTGGGCGGTGTACGACCAGCGGTCGCGCTTCCAGCGGTCGGCGACCCGGGCGCCCTCGGGCAGGCCGCGGAGCAGGTCGATGCCCTGCCAGACGGCGTCCCAGGTGGGGCGCAGTTGGCGCTCGACGAGGGCGCGGACCTCGTCCTGGGCCCCGGGGGTGCCGGCGTCGTAACGCGCCATCGCGGGCGCCAGCAGCCGGTTGTCGAACGCCGGGTCGGTGGCCGGTCCGGCCGGCGGGCAGTGCAGCTGGCCCTCCGCGTCGCGGCCCGCCTCGGCGAACTCGGCGGCCCGCTGGGCCGGAACGCCGGGCGGCGGGGCGATCCAGGCCAGCAGCGCGCCCAGGTGCTGGTCCTCCAGGGCGCTCTGCCCGGTCGCCCAGTGGCGGGTCAGCAGCTCCGTCAGGGACAGCAGCAGGCAGGCGCCCGGCACCCGGGCCCGCTCGCCGAAGTGCGTGAACCAGCGGCCCAGCAGCGGGACGTGCGGCGGCGCGGGGTAGGGCGTCTCCGGCTCCTGCTCGGCCGTCCGCCGGAACCGCATCGAGCGGCCCAGCAGGCGGACGTACTCGATGCCGGCGGTGCTGGGCACGATCAACTGGGGTGCGTCGGCGCACAGTTCGACCTGCACCGGGACCTTCTTGCCGGTCTCCGCGTCGGTCTCCTTGCGCTCCTCGAACTCGACGTCGTCGGCGAAGCCGTCCACATGGGGCAGCACCGCCTCGGCCAGGTCGGCGAGGAAGGCGAACCGCAGGTCGCGGTCGCGGGGTTGAGGCACCGTCAGCAGCAGTGGCTTCTCGCGGTCCGTGCCGACCAGGGCGCCCAACGGGGCGCCGGCCTCACCGGCGGTGGTCAGCGGGACGAGGACCAACGGGCGGGCGGCGAGGTGGCGGTGGCGGACCGTGGTCCGCGGCTGGGCGCGGCCGGCGGCCGCCGCCTCCATCCTGGCCAGCGTCTCGATCAGTGACACGGGTCCTCCCCGGTCCGCGGTGCGGGTAGGGGTGCGGCGTCGGCCGCTCCGGTGGGGCCGGTGCGTGCACCGGAGGCGTCGGCGAGGGCCGCGCGGCGCAGTGCGGCGGCCGCGCGCAGGGCCTGGACGGCCGGGTCGTCGGGGTCGGCGTCGGGGTCGCCGGCGGCCGCCGCCAGCGCCTCGTCGACGGTGCGCAGCCCGCCCAGTTCGCCCCGCGCGCCCCGGCCCAGGGCCTCCACCGCGCCGTCCTCGCGGGCGCGCTTGCGGCAGTGGAAGGCCAGTTCGCAGGCGGCCAGGCATTCGGGGGCGTAGGCCGCGGGGACCGCCTCCACCGCCTCGGTCAGCTCGGCGGCCGGGCGGGTCGCGCTCTGGCCGTCGTCGGTCAGCCCGAGGTCGAAGGTGGTCCCCGGGGGAAGCGCGGCGGCGATCTCCTCGACGCGGGTGAGCCGGGCCAACTGGCGCCGGGTGGTGGCCAGTTGCTTGCGGACGTCGACGGTGGCGGCGGTCGGGAGGTTGGAGAAGTCCTTGGGGCAGACCAGCAGCACCCGGTCGTGGACGGCGACGGGGCGGCCGGTGTGCGCCGCGGTGTGCTCGGCCACCGGCTCCAGGGCGAGGACGTAGACCGCCGCCTGGCGGGCGGCGGCACCGACCTTGGCGGCGTCCGCGGCCCCGTCGATCATCGGGAACGACTTGATCTCGACGACCGTCCAGCCGCCGTCCGGATGCACGACCACGGCGTCCGGCTCCACGTAGGCCGGCGAGCCGGCGACGTCCATCGCCAGCAGCGGGTGGTCCAGCAGTGCCCAGTCGCCGGCCGCGGTCGCCTCGCGCAGCGCCAGCGCGGTGCGCGCGGCCCGCCCCTCGGGGCCGGCCGCGGACAGGTCGGGCCGGGCGACGGCGTCGTCCTCCGGCAGGGCGGTGCCCGGCGCCAGCCGCTCGCACACCAGCCGCAGCAGTTCGGCGCCGCCGTCGGCCTTCACCCGGGCCTCGAAGGAGTTGCCGCGGACCAGCGCGAACTGGGACTGCCCGTAGCCCGCGGGCGACCCCAGTGCGCGGGCCAGCGCACCCTTGTCGACGCCCGCGCCGTCCAGCAGCGCCCGGCGTCGACAGCCGGGGTTGGCGGCCAGTGCGGCCAGCGCGCGGGCGTCCAGCGACCGGGGGCGCACCCCCGGCCCGCGCAGTTCCGTCAAACTCCCCCGGATCACGCCGGGAGGCGCCCCCGGCGGCGGGCTCGGTGGGCTCTCGCGGGAAACGTTCACCCGCCGAAGTCTGGCATCCACCACGCCCGGAGCGGGCATCGCCTCCACCGCGACGGCGGGCGCCGCGGGCGTCGCCAGGTCCCGCGCCGGTGGCCCCGCCAGGACCCCCGCCGGGGTTTTGTGCCGGGTGCGCGATGATGGAGGGGCCGCGGTCAGCGCCGCCCGCGCCCAGCGAAGCACGACGACAAGCCGGGAATCCGGCGAGAGGTACGACCCATGGCACCGCGCATTCTCCTGGCCCGGCACGGGCAGACCCAGTGGTCCGTCTCCGGCCGGCACACCGGACGCACCGACATCCCCCTGCTGGACGAGGGACGGCAGGGCGCCAAGCTCCTCGGCGAGCGGCTGCACCGTGCCCCCTGGGACGGCCTGCCGGACGTCGAGGTCCGCACCAGCCCGCTGGTGCGCGCCAAGGAGACCTGCGAGCTGGCCGGTTTCGGCGCACGGGCCCAGGAGTGGGACGCGCTGCTGGAGGTCGACTACGGCGCCTACGAGGGGCTGACCCCGGCGCAGATCAAGGCCGACCGGCCGGACTGGCTGATCTGGCGGGACGGGGTCCCGGACGGCGAGACGCTCGCCGAGGTCGGCGCGCGGGTCGACGAGGTGGTCGACTGGGCGCGTTCGGCCGACCGGGACGTGCTGGTCTTCGCGCACGGCCACGTCCTGCGGGTCCTGGGGGCGCGCTGGCTGGGCCTGGACGTCTCCTTCGCGGCGCGGCTCCGACTGGCGCCGACGTCCCTGTCGGTGCTCGGCTGGGCGTACGGCGAACCGGCCGTGGTGAGCTGGAACGAGACCGGGCACCTGGACTGAGCGCTCCCGGCGGGACGGGGCGTGGACCGGGGCGCGGCTCAGGCCGGTTGCCGCCCGACGGGGGCGCCGGCCGTCCGGTAGCGGTCCAGGAACTCGCCGACCGGGCCGCAGCTGCGGTGGGGGCGCAGGGCCCGCGCCGTGTCGTCCAGCATCGCCCGGATCCGGGCGGAGTGGACCCGGGACAGCAGCGTGAGCGCCTGTAGGGCGGCGGTGGCTGCCTCGTCGACGGTGCCGTGCGCCGCGAGGTTGCCGGCCAGCTCCGTGGTGAACAGGGCGATGTTGCGGGTGAAGTGCGGGTCTTGGAGCGCCACCGCCCGGCGCGCGTGCTCCGCCGCGCGCCCCCGTTCGCCCAGTGCGGACCAGCACTGCGCCGTGAGGCCCCTCAGCTCGGCCTCCCCGTAGAAGCTCATCCACTCCGGGTCGCGCTCCCCGGGCCCGGCCGCGAACAGCCGCTCGGCCCGGGCCAGCGCCTGCGTGCAACCGGTGCGGTCGCCGAGGCCCGCCCAGCCGCCGGCCTCGCGCAGCGCCAGCAGCGACCGCAGCCGCGGCGAACCGAGCCGCTTGGCGGCCTGCTGGGCGGCCTGCGCGGCCCGCACCGCCTCGCGCGGCCGACCGGCGTCGCGGGCCAGGAAGGCGGTGTTGCAGAAGGCGTGCGCCTCCAGGGCGGCGTCGCCGCAGACCCGGGCGGTGGACAGTGCCTCCGCGTAGTGCGAACGGGCGTCGTCGAAGCGGCCGGAGTCGTGGGCCAACCAGCCCACGGAGATCGCGAGTTCGCCCGCGCCGGCGTGCAGCCGGTCGTAGATCGCCCGGCGTTGGGCGCCGGCGTCCAGCAGTTCGTAGGCGGCGCGCAGGGGTTGGGTGGCGCGGTGGTACAGGCCGTCGGCGCCGTGCCGGTCGTCCAGCAGGCGGATCCGGCGGACCGCCTCTTCGACGGCGGTGGCCTCGGTGGCGCCGGCCCGGGCGCCGGGGGCGGTGCGGGGCCCCGGCACGGTGGCGGCAAGGGGCGCCGCGTGGCCCTGCGGTGCAGCCGGTGCGGGCACCGGGGGGTCGGTCCGGCCGGCCGGGCAGAGGCCGGTCAGGCCCAGGGCGGCCGCCGGGCCGCCGGTGATGAACGCGCGACGTAGCACGTCGCTCTCCTCGCAGTTCTGGATACGGGTATCGCGGTGGTCGGGGTCGGTCGCCAGGGGCGCGGCGCTGTCCGGCGACGTACGGGCCCCCCGTCCGCGTACCGTCTCGCGCGGCGCGAACCCCATGTCGGGCAGCGTCAGCCCGGGGAACATGTGCCGGAACACCCGTTCGTAGGCGTAGTTCGGGCACCGGATCTCCCCGGATTCGACGCGGCCCACGTAGCGGGCGTCGCACGAAACCTGCTCGCCGATCTCACGGGCGGCCCGTCGGACCGCCGCCGCGAACTCACCGGGCGACAGTCGGCCGCGCAGCTGTCGGAAGGCGGTGTTCGGGCGGGCGGGTACGGTGCGGGACGACGCTGAACGCTGCGCTTGCGACGCCATGGCGGACCTCTTCCGTGCCCTACTCCGTGCCATCGTGTGACCGTGCCGCGTCCTGGCGGTGCGGCGGGACGACGGTACCCGCTGTGACCGGTCCGGCACCCTGCGTTTGGCGACAAACCGGAATATCTCACCCGCGATCCGCCATGAAGTGCCATCCTTTGCGGCGTTCCGCCGCCGTAGCTGTTGACGCGTTTCGCCGTTGGAGACGGTGTAAAGGGTGTGGCGCGTGCAGGAGGAGGGGTTCTCCGTGTGGGAGACCGGCGTCAGCAGGGCCGGCAAGGAGTCCGCGGGTCGGACCGCGGGCCGCGAGGGGTGTACCGCCCCGGTGACCGTCGTCCAACCCTGTGACCTGGTCACGGTGCCGGCCCGGCAGGGCCTGGAGGCGGTGGACATCCTGCGGCTGCGGGACGGCGTCGGGCCGGTCCTGCACGACGGTTCCTGCGACACCCTCGGCTTCCTGGTCCCGCCGGGCACGGCCGACGGCTGGGACGTGCCCGGCAGCGCCTGCACCCAGACCTACGCGCGCGAGGTCGCCTACGGCGGGCCGGACGACGGGGCGGTGGCGGAGCCGCCGGTGAAGGGCACCGGCTGGCTGGTCCCGCCGGAGGGGGCGTACGGCGACGCCACCGACCCGATGGTGCTGCGGGCGGCGCTGGGCGAGGCGGCCCGCACGATCGAAGCGGTCGACCGCTGTCAGTGAGGTGGCCGTCGGCCGGTGCGGGGCGGCCGTGGTGCCGCCCCTTCGCCGTTGCCGGACCGGTCGGCCCGCCGCCGGGTCAGCGCTGGGAGAGCGAGTGCCCGTCGGGGAACGGTGCCGGGGACGGGTCGGGCAGCGAGACGCCCGGCGGCAGGCCCTGCGGCGGGGGACCGGTGGGCGCCGCCGCGGCCCGGGTCCGGCGCGCCGCGGCCCGGGCCTCCTCGTAGACGGCCATCAACTCCTGGGCGCTGCGGTCGATGTCGTAGCGCCGCACCACCGGCGGAACCGGTAGTCGGACCACCTCGGTGCGCCGCAACTCCCGTAGTGCGGCGGTCAGTTCGTGCACGCCGTGGCCGAAGCGGCGGGCGCCGGGGGCCTGGTCGTCGGGGAGTTCGTCGACGACCGGGCAGCTGCCGTGCAGGACGTGCAGTCCGGCGGCCAGCGCCTCCAGGGTCGACAGCCCGAACGCCTGGTCGGGGGAGGGCGAGACGAACACGTCGATGGCCGACAGCATCCCGGGGATGTCCGGCCCGTCGCCGGCCGCCGGCCGGTCCACGCCGTTGCGGGCCCCGAGCAGGTGGATCCGGTCGCCGGAGCCGAACTGCCCGGCCGTCCGCCGCAACAGCTCCCGATCCGGTCCGTCGCCGGCCAGCAGCAGGTGGACGCCGGGAAGTTGGGTCACCGCACGGACCAGGACGTCGAACCGCTTGCCGGGCACCAGCCGGCCGGCGCCGCCGACCACGAACGCGTCGACCGGCAGGCCGAGCCGGGCCCGGACCGCGGCCCGCGCGGCCGGGTCGTAGGCGAAGCGGTGCGCCTCGATGCCGTTGGGCACCACGTGGATGCGCCGCTCGGGGACGCCCCAACGGCGCAGCCGGGCGGCGACGGTGTCGGAGACCGCGACGGTCGCCGAGCCCAGCCGTTCGGTGGCCCGGTACAGGGTGCGGACGCCGCGGGTCAGCCGCCGGCCCTCGATGACCGCGTCGCCCAACGAGTGCTCGGTGGCGACGACCGCCCGGACACCGGCCAGGCGGGCCGCGATCCGGCCGTAGACGCACGCCCGGTACAGGTGGGTGTGGACGAGGTCGGGGCCGGCGTCGCGGATCAGGGCGGCCAGCCGGGGGAGTGCGGACAGGTCCCGGTTGCCGGTCATGCCGAGGTGGGTGACGCGGGTGCCGTCCGCCTCGATGGCCTCGGCGAGCGGGCCGGGGTTGGTCAGGGTGACGACCTCGCAGTGGGCGGGCAGCCGGCGCAGCAGCAGCCGCAGCTGCAGCGCGGCGCCGCCCACTTCGAGGCCGGTGATGACGTGCAGGACTTTCACCGGGTCCCTCCAGGGGTAGCGGCCAGGGTGGCCTGGTCAGCGGCCGGGTCGGCCTCGTCGTGGGGCAGCGCGCCGCGGTGCGGCGCAGGGGCGCCGGCGGCGGACGGCGTCGCCGGGGCCCAGGTCACCGGCCCTCCCGCCGCGACCGCGGCCGGATCGCGGCCCGCAGCAGGATCCGCAGGTCCTGCCCGGGCGACCAGCCGTCGATGGCGAGGTTGTCGAACCGCATCCGGTCCTCGGCCCGGGCGCCGTCGCGCAGCCCGTGCACCTGCGCCAGGCCGGTGAGGCCGGGCGGCATCCGGAGCCGGGCCGCGTAGTCGGGGTGCCGGCGGGCGCACTCCGCGGCCCGGGACGGGCGTTCGGGACGCGGCCCGACCAGGCTCAACTCGCCGCACAGCACGTTCCACAGCTGCGGCAGCCCGTCCAGCGCGGTGCGCCGCAGCCACCGCCCGACGCGGCCGGGCCGGGCACCGGGGCGCGCGGTGCGGAACCGCAGCAGGGCGAAGCGGCGGCCGTCCTTGCCGACGCGCTCCGGTCGGTGGAACACTCCGGGCCCGTCCGCCCACCGGATCGCCAGCGCGCAGCCGAGCAGCAGCGGCGCCGTCAGCAGCAGCGCCACCGACGCCAGGACGAGGTCCAGGGCCCGTTTGACCGGGCTGCCGGGGTGCGACCGGGCGGTCTCGTACGGGCGGCAGGCGAACCCCCACAGGTGGCCGGTGCCCGGCGCCGCCGGCCGCCCGTCGCGCCCGGCGGCGGCCCCCGCCAGCCAGACGGCCGCGCCCTGCCCGAGGAACCGGCGGAGCAGCGCCGCGGAATAGGGGTCGCTCTCCGGCGGCAGCAGGAACACCGCGTCGCGGACGGTGTGCCGGATGACGGCGCGGGTCACCGCCTCGGAGGAGCGCAGCAGCGGCGGCCCGGCACCGGGCGGGACGCCGTCGGGCCCGGCCGGTCCGGCCGCCACCACGCCCACCGGCCGCAGCCCGTACTCCGGATGCGCCAGCAGGGACACCGCCAACTGCCGGGCCGCCGGCTCCGGTCCGACCAGCAGCACCGACCGCGGGCGGCGCCGGGCGGCGGCCCGCCGGACCCGGTACACCACGGCCCGGCCGGCGCCGGCCAGCACCGCCGTCGCGGGCACCGCGGCCGGCAGGGCCACCGGGCCCGGCGCGTCCCCGGGGCGCAGCGGGGCCAGCGCCGCGGCCGTGGCGCACCGGGCGACCGCGGCCCGGCCCACCAGCGGCGCCGTCTCGTCGAGCGCGGCGGGCGCGGGGCCCGGCCGGTACAGCCCGGCCCGCGCGGTGAGCAGCAGCAGGACCGGCACCAGCCCGGCGAGCACCGCCGGGTCCGCCCCTACGAGGAGGGCCGCACCGGCGGCGGCCAGGGCGTCCGCCGTCGCGAGCAGGACCGGGGCCGCCCGCCGCGGCAGCGTCCGGCCGGCCCGGAGCGGTGCCGGCGGGGCGGCGGACGCCCGGCGGGGCGGCCGGCCCGGGGCGGCCGGTCGGGGCAGCGTCCCGGCGTGCAGGGCGGGCGCGTCCGCGCGGTCGGCGGTCATCGATCGGTCCGCGCCGCGGTCAGGACGGGCGGTACGGCGAGCAGTTCGCGGTACACGTTCAGCACCGCGCCCGCGGTCCGCTGCACGTCGTGGGCCATCCGCACGTGCTCCGCCAGCCGGGTGCCGAGCGCGGCCCGCCGGTCGTGGTCGGACAGCAGGGCGGTCAGTGCCCGGGCCAGGGCGGCCGGGTCGCCTGGCGGCACCAGGCAGTCGTCCGCGGCATCGGCCGGCAGGCACTCCCGGGCTCCGCCGACGTCGCTGAGCACCACCGGGATCCCGCAGGCCATCGCCTCCAACGGGACCAGCGCCATCCCCTCCCACCGCGACGGCACCACCACCAGGTCCGCCGCCCGGTACCAGGGGACGGCACTGTCGGCGGCGCCGGCGAACACCACCCCGGGCGGCGCGGACCGCTGGAGGGCCGCCCGGTCCGGCCCGTCCCCGACCAGCACCAGCCGGGCGTCCCGGACCGCCGCGGCCACCTCGGGCCAGGCCCGCAACAGCGTCGACTGGCCCTTCTGCGCGCACAGCCGGGCCACGCACACCACCAGCGGCGCCCCGACCGGCACCGCGTCGCGCAGCCCGGGCAGGGCCTCGCGCAGCGCCTCCCGGGCGTCGTCGGCGGCATCGGCGGCGGGCGCGAACCGCCGCAGGTCCACGCCGTTGGGGACGACCACCCACCGGCCCGTCACCCCAACGGCCGCGCCGCGCCGCCGCTGGGCCTCGCTCACGCACAGCACCCGGTGCGTCCAGCGCGCCGCGTACCGCTCCCAGACCCGCGCCGCCAAGGCGCCGACCGCCTCGAACGGCCAGCAGTGCGGCTGGTGGACGGTCGGGATGCGTCCGCGCAGCGCCATCCGGGTGGTGTACCCGGCGCGGGGACCGTGCGCGTGCACCAGGTGGGGGCCGGCGCGCCGGACCAGCCGGGCCAGTCGCCGGCGCCCGGACAGCAGCGTGCGGAGGGTGCCGCGGGCCGGCCAGAGCACCACTTCGGCACCCGCGATGGCGGCCTCCACGTGCAGGGTTCCGCCGGGCGGTGCGGCCACCACCACCCGCAGGCCGGCCGCCACCTGGGATCGCACCAGGTCGGCGATGACCCGGGCGATCCCGCCGTCGACCGGCTGGGACACATGGAGGACCGTGAGGCGGTCCTGGGACGGCAGGTCTTGTGGCAGCACGCGCACTGCTCCCCTGATTACCGAGCTGTCAGAACTCCGCGGGAATTGCCCGGGCCCGTCGTTCAGCGCCGCAGATCGGCCTGGACGAACAGCGCCCCGAGCAGATATCCCGCCTTTCGGGTGGTGAAGCGGAATGTCAGCCGATCGCCCCCGGACCGGAGCGCCGGCGTCAGGTCCAAGACCTCTGAATCAAAAGCACGGTTGCCGTGGTCGACGGGTGCCAGGGACGCCCGTCGACCGGAATTCGGATCGGCCGAATTCTCCGTTCCGTTCGGCTGATCGACGGAATTGTGGAGCGCGACCGGAGTAATCCCACCGGCCCGGGCGGAGATCGTCCGGCGGGGTCGGCGGGTTCCGTGGTAGTCGACCACCCCGACCCGTCCGTGCGCCCGCGCCGGCAGGCCCAGCCCAGCCAGTTCCACCGCGAACGCCCGCCGGCGCCCGCCCAGCGGTTCGAAGCCGTCCCACAGGGTCAGCCGCCGCAGCGGTTCCCGGGGGTTCTCGTAGGCGACGACCAGCGTCCAGCCGGCCCGCGCCGCGCCCCGCGCCCGCCGGTGCCCGGGAGCCGGCCGGGCCACCGCGTACGGGCCCGCGCCGCCCTGCCGCACCAGCGGCGTGACGTCGGCGGACGCCTGGTAGTCGTCGGTCCGGCCGGTGCTGCGGCGCCCGAGGGGGCCCTCCGCGCGCACCGCCTCGTAGCGGCCGCGGGGCCCGGCGAGCAGCACCTGCCCGGCGTCCCGGGCCGCCGTGGGACCGCCGCCGCGCAGGTCGCCGCCCCAGTACAGCCGCGCGTAGCGGACCCGGGAGCCGGCCGGCAGCCGTAGCCGGGCGCGGCCGGTGTGCCGGGGCGCGGAGCAGGACGGGCCGCCCGTGACGGCCGGCCCGCGCGCCGCCGGCCGGCAGGTTGCCACCGTCCGGGTGAGCCGCGCGATCCCGCCGTGCCCGGTGGTGTGGAAGCGCTCCGCGAAAGGAATCCGGGCGGATTCCCTGGGATTCGGGGCCGGGGCCGCCGACGTCAGCGCGGCCGACAGGACCAGGGCCGCGAGCGCACCCACGGCGCCGCGCCCGGTGCGGTCCAGCGACTTCGCCATGACGTCCTCTCCGGCTGCAAATCAGTCAAACAGGAGAGCACTCTGGCAGAAATCATGCTGGAAATCGCGGCAGGCGCGCCGCGGCACCTTCCTGGTTTTCGATCGGACGCATACCAGCCAGACAGCCTAATGAATCCGCTTAAGTGGTAACGCCCGCATCCCCGGTCCATATTGTTCGTTGTGTCCGATGCCCCATTCGTAAACTGAGAGGAGAATGGAATGAAGCGGTTCGCCAAGACCGCCGCGCTGGCCGCGGTCACCTCGGCGCTTGTCCTGGGTGGCGCGGGTATCGCCTCCGCTGACGGTGGGCACCACGGCCGTCAGGGTCGGCACCACCACGGTCGTTTCGACGAGGGCCACGGCCGAGGCGGTGCGCACGCCAAGGGCATCGCCGTCCGCTCGCCGGGCGTCCTCAGCGGCAACGTCATCCAGGTGCCGATCAGCATCCCGATCAACGTGTGCGGGAACACCGTCAACGTCCTCGCCCTGCTGAACCCGGGGTTCGGGAACATCTGCGTCAACAAGTGACCCGGCACCGGTCCGCCGCGACCTGCGGACCGGGTCGGGGCGCGGCACCTCAGGCGGACTGCCCACGGCCCCGGCCGCTGGGCGGTCCGCCGCCTCAGCTTCCGCACCTGCCCTGACCAGCGAATACCTCCGCACGGCGGCACGCCATACTGAGGGCATGGCGAGAAGCAGACGCGGGCGCGGCGGCCCGGAAACCGTCACCGCAACGGTCGGCGGCGGCGTCGCGGAACTCCGTCCCGACCGGGACCGGCCGCACGGCTGGACGCTGCTGCTCGACGGGGCCCCGCAGTCCCACGTCGACCTCGACGACCCGTCGCACCTGGAGTTCTCCTACCAGCGGCGGCTCGGTCACGTCGCCGACCTGGCCGGCCCGCCCGGCGCCCCGCTGCGCGTCGTCCACCTCGGCGGCGGTGCCCTGACCCTGCCGCGCTACGTCGCCGCGACCCGGCCGCGGTCCACCCAACAGGTCGTGGAGATCGACGCCCCCCTGGTCCACCTCGTCCGCGCACACCTCCCGTTGGACGGCACCTGGCGCATCCGGGTGCGCGGCGCGGACGCCCGCGCCGGGCTGGCCAAGATCCAGGACGACTGGGCGGACCTGGTCATCGCCGACGTCTTCGCCGGGGCCCGCACCCCCGCCCACCTGACCAGCGTCGAATGGGCGGCGGAGGTGCGCCGGGTACTACGGCCCGGCGGGTACTACGCGGCCAACCTCGCCGACGGGCCGCCGCTGGCCTTCCTACGAGGTCAGATCGCCACCGTCCACACCGTCTTCCCCGAGCTGGCGCTGACCGCCGAGCCGGCCGTGCTGCGCGGCAAGCGGTTCGGCAACGCCGTGCTGCTCGCCGCGGACCGGACGCTGCCGATCGCCGAGCTGACCCGGCGGGCGGCCAGCGACCCGCACGCCGGCCGGGTCGAACACGGCCGGGCGCTGCTGGACTTCACCGGCGGCGCCGCCCCGGTCACCGACGCCACCGCGGTCGCCTCCCCGTCCCCGCCCGCCGGCGTCTTCACCTGACGGAGCCCGCGGTGGGCGCCAACCCCCGTGCTACGAGGCGTGGTTACTGGTCTGCACGATCGGCGGGTGGCCGTTCCAGGTACAGATCACCGAGGTGTGCGCACCGCCGCCGGTGAAGTCGACCCGGAGCCACTGGTCCTGCTTCCACACCTGCATCTCCCAGCCCGCGTCGGGGGTCGCCGACACCAACTCGGCGGCGTCGGAGCCCAGGGAGAGCACCACCCGCCCGCCCGAGGTCGCGTAGCTGCGGACCCGGCCGCCGGCGGCCGGCGACGTGCCGCCGCCCGCGCCGGCCTGCGGGGACGGCGGGGGACTGCCGGCGGTGCGGGACGGCGCGGTGGTCCGCGCCGGCCGGTCGTCGGCGGGGGAGGAGGACGGGCGCGCGGCGGCCGGGGCGGACGGTTTGGGCCGGTGGGTCGAGGAGGCCTGCGGCAGGGCCGAGGAGTCCACCTGGTCGGACAAGGGCAGCGCCCGCGGCGCGTCGTAGACGGTGCCGGCCAGCACGGTGTGCACGCCGAACCACGACAGGGCGACCGCGGCGCCGGTCGCCAGCGTCCAGGCCGCCGCATGAACCAGACCTCGTTGCATCTGGCTCATCTTGCCCCACCCGCCGCACCGGTAGCAGTCCGTCCGCTGCCGGGCGGGGCGCCGTTCGGGTGTCAACCGCGCATAAGGAAACTCGCCCGTATGGCGTACGGTGCGGCCCATGGCACGAGTGCTCGTGGTCGAGGACGACCAGTTCGTACGTTCCGCGCTCATCCGGCACCTGACCGAGGCCGGCCACGCGGTGCGCAGCGTCGGGACCGCACTGGAAGCGTTGCGGGAGGTCGCGCAGGTCGGCTTCGACCTGGTCGTCCTCGACCTGGGGCTGCCCGATCTGGACGGCGGCGAGGCGCTGAAGATGCTGCGCGGCATCACCGACGTCCCGGTGATCATCGCCACCGCGCGGGACGACGAGGCGGAGATCGTCCGGTTGCTCAACGACGGCGCCGACGACTACCTCACCAAGCCCTTCTCGGTCGAGCACCTCTCGGCGCGGATGGCGGCCGTGTTGCGCCGGTCCCGGGGTGCGGCCCCCGGCGCGGAACCGCCCTCACGAGTGATCCGGGTCGGCGGGCTGTCCATCGACCCGCTGCGCCGCCGGGCCGCGCTCGACGGCAGCGCACTGGACCTCACCCGCCGGGAGTTCGACCTGTTGGCCTTCCTCGCCCAGCGCCCCGGCGTGGTCGTGCCCCGCAAAGAACTCCTCGCCGAGGTGTGGCAGCAGTCCTACGGCGACGACCAGACCATCGACGTCCACCTGTCCTGGCTGCGCCGCAAACTGGGCGAGACCGCGGCTCGCCCCCGCTACCTGCACACCCTGCGCGGCGTCGGCGTGAAGCTGGAGCCGCCGCGATGAGCGCCGCCCGCGGCGCGGACCGGGCGGCCGCGGACCGGGCGGCCGGCGGGCGGACGCCGTGAGGTGGGCCCTGGTCAAGGTGGCCCTGGCGGTCACCACGATGGTCGTGGTCGCGTTCGCGGTGCCCCTGGGGCTGGTGGTCAAGGAGATGGCCTCCGACCGCGCCTACGGCGGCGCCGAACGGCAGGCCGCCGCCCTCGGCCCGGTCCTCGCGATCACCACCGACCGCACCCAGCTCGAACGGGCGCTGGCCAGTGCCGAGACCGGCCCCGGTGGCCGGATCGGCATCCACGTCCCGGCCGGCGGCAAGGGCGGCGACCCGGCCGAGATCGGCGCCCGCCGGGCCGCCCCCGCCGACGTCGCCGCCGCGATCCGACTCGGCCGGGCCTCCATCGCCCAGGTCCCCGGCGGCACTTCGCTGCTCCAGCCCACCGCGGTCGCCTCCGGCATCGCGGTCGTCGAGGTCTACGTGCCCGATGACGCGCTCACCAACGGGGTGGCCACCTCCTGGGCGGTGCTGGCCGGCGTCGGGCTGGCGCTGGTCATCGGCTCGGTCGCGGTCGCCGACCGGCTCGGCACCCGGATGGTGCGGCCGGCCGAACGGCTGTCCGCCGCCGCCCACGACCTGGGCCGCGGCGACTTCGGCGTCCGCGTCCAGGAGGACGGCCCGAAGGAACTGCGCTCGGCGGCCAGCGCGTTCAACTCCATGGCCGACCAGGTCGTCCAGCTCCTCGCCCACGAACGCGAGCTGGCCGCCGACCTCTCGCACCGGCTGCGCACCCCGCTGACCGTGCTCCGCCTCAACACCGCCTCGCTCGGCGACGGCCCGGCCGCCGAGCAGACCCGGGCCGCGGTCGCGCAACTGGAGCGCGAGGTCGACCAGATCATCCGCACCGCCCGCGCCCAACGGGAGCACACCGTCCAGGTCGCCGCCGCGGCCGGCTGCGACGCGGCCGAAGTGATCCGCGAACGGATGGACTTCTGGTCGGCGCTGGCGGAGGACGAGGGCCGCACCGCCCGGGTCGCCGGCGTGGACCGCCCGGTGCGGGTGCCGGTCGCCCGCCCCGACCTCGCCGCCGCCCTGGACGCCATGCTCGGCAACGTCTTCCGGCACACGCCCGAGGGCACCGCCTTCGCCGTCGACGTGCACAACGCCGACGACGCGGTGATCGTGCTGGTCTCGGATGCCGGGGCGGGCATCGCCGACCCGGCCGCCGCGCTGCGCCGGGGCCACGGCGGCGGGGGCGACGGCTCCACCGGCCTCGGCCTCGACATCGTCCGCCAACTGGCCGAGTCCACCGGCGGCGACGTCCGCATCGGCCGTTCCGTACTGGGCGGCACCGAGGTCCGCCTCTGGCTGGCGCTGGACGGCCGGCGCCCCCACCCCGGCGCCCGCCGCGGGCACCGGCTGCGCCGACGGATCGGCGGCGGGACGTTCGGCCGCCGGGGCCGGCGGGCCGCCCGCGGCACCGCGCGGGGCGCCGGCTCTTAACCGGCCCCTTCCGCTTCCTTAAGGCGGCCATAATTCCGCCAACCCCCGTGCGTATCCCGGCATTTGTCCGTTTCGTTGCCGCTAGCGTGCGGGGCGCACCTTCCCCCACGGGTGCGCCCCCACCCCATGTGACGACAGGCAGGCACGAGATGAGTTCCTCGGCACACCGGCGCCGGACGCGCCGCACGACCCAGCTGATCGGCGTGGCCGCGGCCGGCACGCTGGCAGTCGGCGGCGGGTTGGCCGTCGCGGGCTCCGCGATGGCCACCAAGGCCCCGCAGGCCGCCCCCGCCGCCCCCACGGCCGCCGCGGCCGGCTTCACCCCGTACGTCGACACCTCCCTCACCCCGGCCTACGACCTGACCGGCACTGTGCAGAAGACCGGGGTGAAGCACTTCACCCTCGCCTTCCTCACCTCCGGCGGCGGCTGCGTCCCCAAGTGGGGCGGCGCCGGCGACCTCGCGGGCGACGCGGTCGCCCGGCAGATACCGGCGCTGCGCAAGGCCGGCGGCGACGTCCGGGTCTCCTTCGGCGGCGCCAACGGCACCGAACTCGCCGCCGCCTGCTCCTCCGCGTCCGAACTGGCCGCCGCCTACGGCAAGGCCGTCGACCAGTTCAAGCTCACCGAGGTCGACTTCGACATCGAGGGCGGCGCGCTGCCCGACACCGCCGCCAACACCCGCCGCGCCCAGGCCATCGCCCAACTCCAGAAGCAACACCCGGGCCTGGACGTCTCCTTCACCCTGCCGGTGATGCCCGAGGGCCTCACCCAGGACGGCGTCAACCTGCTGAGCAACGCCAAGCAGAACGGCGTGCAGGTCTCCGCCGTCAACATCATGGCGATGGACTACGGCTCCTCCTACCACGGCGACATGGGCACCTACGCGACGCAGGCCGCCACCGCCACCCAGGCCCAGGTGAAGAAGGCGCTCGGCCGGAGCGACGCGGACGCCTGGAAGACCGTCGCCGTCACCCCGATGATCGGCGTCAACGACGTCCAGGGCGAGGTCTTCACGCCCGCCGACGCCGCCGCCCTGGTGACGTTCGCCCGGAGCAAGCACCTGGCCTGGCTGTCCATGTGGTCCGCCACCCGCGACCGGCCCTGCCCCGGCGGAGCGTCCCACTCCGCCCAGCCGACCTGTAGCTCCGTCGACCAGGCCCCGCTCGCCTTCACCAAGGCGCTGGGCGCCTACACCGGCTGACCCCCCACCGGTTCGGGTCCGTCTCCCGGACCGCTCCCCGGCGGAGCGCAGCGGCCCCACCCCCACCCGCTGCGCTCCGCCCCCCTTCGTCCCCAGGCCCGCCCCGACCGCCGGGAGTCGGTCAGGCGACGCCCCGCACGGCCGCCCGGAACGCGATCGGCGTGATCCCGGCCTGCCGCTGGAAGAACTTGCTGAAGTTGGTGGCGTCCGCGAAGCCCAGCCGGTCCGCGATCCGCGACGCCGGCTGGTCGCCGTGGGCCAGCAGCCGTTTGGCCTCCAGCACCACCCGCCGATCGATGAACTCCTTCGCGCCGACCCCGGCCGCCGCCTCGGTGGCCCGCGACAGGGTGCGCGGCGCGTAGCCCAACGTCCGGGCGTAGTCGGCGACCCGGCGACTGTGCGGGAAGCCCCGCTCCACCGCGTCCCGGAACCGCAGGTACGTCTCGCTCGCCCCGCACGTCGCGTCGTCCCGGCGGCTCCCCGTCCCTTCGGGGTGCGCGGCCCGCAGCACCAGGACGGCGAGCAGGTGCCGCAGCACCTCCAGGTGCACCTCCAGCGGCAGCCCGCCCAGCGCCCCGAACTCCCGGTGCAGCTGCGTCAGCGCCTCGTCCAGCGCCCGGGCCGCGGCGCCCTCGGGGCGCCGCACGGCCGGCCCGTACCAGTCCTCGATGCGGGCCGCGGCGGCGGTCGCCGGGCCGACGAACCCGGACTCGAAGAGCACCAGCCGCCCCTCCGCCCCGCTCAGGTCCCCGAAGTGCTGCACCTGCCCCGGCCGCGACCACAGCAGGTCCCCGGGCGTCAGGAGGTGCTCGTGGAAGTCGACGCAGTGCACCAGGCGCCCCCGGTCCAGGACCAGCAGGTGGTGGAAGCCGGGCCGGTGCGGCGTCGAGAGCCGGCAGGCGTCGGCGCGCTCGCGCAGCTCGGCGAGGGTCAGCACTTCCACCCCGGCGGGCCGCCCGGCCGGCGCGGAGAACGCCACCTCGCGGATCTCCCCTCCATCCTCCAGGGGGTCCTGTCGCTTTTTCACCATGACCCGTCGCCTCGCTACCCCGGAATCTCCCGTTGATGCCCCTAGCGTAGGAGACGTCAGCACGGCTGATGGCGGAAAACGGCATCTGCACCACGGAGGCCGCCACACCGCGCCCCACCCCGGGCACACCTAGCCCGCACCGAACCACCGGGAGAACCCACCATGTCCAAGATCGCTCTGTTCGGGGCCAACGGCACCATCGGCAGCCGCATCCTCGACGAGGCACTGCGCCGCGGCCACCAGGTCACCGCGGTGGTCCGCGACCCCGCGAAGGTCACCGTGACCCACCCGGCCCTCACCGTGGTCTACGGCGACGCGCTCGACTCGGAGTCCGTCACCGAGGTGGCCAAGGGCCAGGATGTGGTGGTCAGCGCGGTCGGCGGCGGCGACGGCGCCGGCCACATCGCCACCATCCGGCCGGCCGCCGAGGCGCTCGTCGAGGGGGTGCGGCGGCTGGGCGGCGACGCGCCCCGCCTGATCACGGTCGGCGGCGCCGGTTCGCTCCGCAAGCCCGACGGCACCCAGGTCTGGGACGCCGAGGGCCTGCCCGTCCCGCTGCTGCAGATCATGCACGCGCACGGCGACGCGCTGGACTTCTACCGCACCGTCTCCGACGTCCGCTGGACCAACCTCAGCCCGGCCGCCACCATCGCGCCCGGCGAGCGCACCGGCAGCTACCGCACCGCCACCGACGACCTGATCGTCGCCGCGGACGGCAGCAGCCGGATCTCCGCCGAGGACTACGCGGTGGCCGTCCTCGACGAGGTCGAGCAGCCCCGTCACGTCGGTGAGCGGTACACCGTCGGCTACTGAGCCGTGCGGCGCCGCCGGTGCCGGCGGCGGCATCTGACCCGGAAACACCGAAGGCCCCCGATCCGAAGATCGGGGGCCTTGATGCTGGGGTGAGTAACGGGACTCGAACCCGCGACATCCTGGACCACAACCAGGTGCTCTACCAGCTGAGCTATACCCACCAAGACCGGTGCTGTGTGGTTCCTTTTCCCCACCGGCTGAGAAAAAGTGTACAGGCTCCGGAGGGGTGCTCGCTCCCAGGTTTCGCGTGCCCGGGAGCGAGCTGTGTCACTGTGCTGCCGTCTCCGGTTCGGCGGGCAGCTTGTGCTTGGCCGCGATGGCCTTCGCGGTCTCCGAATCCGGCCCCGGCTGCGGCACGAACACGGCCTCCCGGTAGTAGCGCAACTCCGCGATGGATTCACGGATGTCGGCCAGCGCCCGGTGGTTGCCGTTCTTGTCCGGACTGTTGAAGTACGCCCGCGGGAACCAGCGCCGGGCCAGTTCCTTCACGGACGACACATCGACGATCCGGTAGTGCAGGTAGCTCTCCAGGGTCGGCATGTCGCGCAGCAGGAAGCCGCGGTCGGTGCCGACGGAGTTCCCGCACAGCGGTGCCTTGCCCGGCTCCGGCACGTGCTGCTTGATGTAAGCCAGCACCTGTGCCTCGGCCTCCTCGAGCGTCGTCCCGGTGTCCAGCTCGGCCAGCAGCCCGGAGGCGGTGTGCATCTGCCGCACCACCTCCGGCATGGTGGTCAGCGCCTCGGCCGGGGGACGGATCACCACATCGATGCCGTCACCCAGCACGTTCAGCTCCGAGTCGGTGACCAGGGCGGCCACCTCGATAAGCGCGTCGTTCGCCAGCGAGAGTCCGGTCATCTCGCAGTCGATCCACACCATGCGATCGTTCATGCGTCTCACCCTACGGGGCGCTCCCGCTGGCCGGGCAGCACGGGGCGGCCGGCCCCTCGGCCGACCGGGGTCTCCGGCAGCCGTGCGGCGTACCCCTCCGGTTGGGGCTTGCCCGCCTCCACCGCCTCGGCGGCGAGCGCGTGCCCGCTCAGTGCGGCGGCGGAGAACCGCTCGCCGCCCAGCGTCGCGCGCTCGCGCTCCGGACGCTCGGCCCGCTCCGGACGCAGTGCCGGTTCGGGCGCGCCGCTCTGCGGCCGGCGGGCGCGGTAGGCCGCCCGGTAGGCCGCGGGCGAGGCGCCCAGCTGCCGCCGGAAGTGGCCGCGCAGCGCGACCGGCGAGCGGAACCCGCAGCGCCCGGCGACCTCGTCCACCGAATAGTCGGAGGTCTCCAGCAGCCGCTGGGCCTGGAGGACCCGCTGGGTGATCAGCCACTGGAGCGGCGCGCTGCCCGTGAGGGAGCGGAACCGCCGGTCGAAGGTGCGCCGGCTCATGTACGCGCGGGCCGCCAGCGTCTCCACGTCGAACTGCTCGTGGAGGTGCTCCAGCGCCCAGGCGACGACCTCGGCGAGCGGGTCGGCGCCGATCTCTTCAGGTAACGACCTGTCGAGGTAGCGCTGGTGCCCGAGGTCGGACGCGGTCCGCCGGGGCGGGACCACCAGCCGGCGGGCCAGCGCGTTGGCCGCGTCGGCGCCGTGGTCGGTGCGGACGATGTGCAGGCACAGGTCGATGCCTGCCGCGGTGCCCGCGGACGTGAGCACGTCGCCGTCGTCGACGAAGAGCTCACGCGGGTCCACGTGGACGGACGGGTAACGCTTGGCGAGCGTCGGTGCGTACATCCAGTGGGTGGTGGCCGGTCGGCCGTCGAGCAGTCCGGCTGCGGCGAGGACGAACGCCCCCGTGCACAGCCCGACGATCCTGGCCCCTTCCTCGTGCGCGCGACGCAGGGCGTCGAGCGCCGCGGGTGGCGGAGCCTGGGTGATGGAACGCCAGGCCGGTACGACGACCGTCCCGGCGCGGGAAATCGCCTCCAGCCCGTAGGGGGCTGACAGTTCGAGCCCCCCAGTCGTGCGCAAAGGCGCATCTTCGCCAGCGCACACAAGTAGCCGGTACCTCGGAACGCCGGCGTCTTGGCGGTCGATGCCGAAGACCGAGAGCGGAATGGAGCTCTCGAAAATGGGGCCGCCGCTGAAGAGGAGCACCGCGACTATTTCGCGGCGTCGTCGGGCGGCGAGCTTGCGTGCGGCATCTGGTACGGCAGCGGAGTCCTGGCTCATGGCACTTAAGCCCCCCTCGGTCGTCTCGCCCTCTCGGTCCTGCACAGTTCCCCCGCCGTCACTGACCAAGATCGAATCTACTGTGTCCCGTGAGGATGGAGTGCCAAGTTCACCACCCACTGGTATGTCGATATGGCAACTTGGCGCGAAGCATTCGATCACGAAGCGTTCCACTCGTCGGGCCTGCATGGGAAGTGCGCGTCTCGGCTCTGCCCGTTCGCAGTAGGGCACAACCATGCCCAGCGGTCCTTTCCTCCCTGCTCACGCCGGGGTTGAGGGGGGTCCAGGGCATGGGGTGGGTAGGGGCCGGAAGTTGGCTGAAAACGGTCGTGTGCAGACTTGCGGAGCCCCCAAACGACCGGCGTACGCCCCCTGTAGAGGTGTCCGCCCCCTTGCCTTTACGTACCTATCTGTTCGCTTATGTCCATCTAGTGTTTCGGGGGTCAAGCACCGTTGGGCGGGCGCGTCCGGCGGGGTGGGGGTGAGGGTCCCCGGTGGCCGTCGGCCGCCTCGGTGGGGCCGGTGCCGGTGCGGCCCGCGTCGGTCCCGCGGGATCCGCTCGGTGATCAAGGAGTCGGTCGCCGGGGTGCGGTCGGGCGCATCCGGAGGCACGACGCCGCTCACCGGGTCGAGTGATCTCCGGTGCGGCGGCGGCACGATGGGGATCACCGCGGTCGGGCGGCGCGGACGGCGCCACCGAGGCGCGCGGGGCGCCGCCGGGGGTACGTACGGGGGCAGGACGGGGCATTGCCATCCGCGCCACGCTCCGGCATGCTCCGGGGAACGCTTGCGGCCCCGGACCGCCCCGTGGGGGTGCGCCGGAGGCCCGTGGGCGTTCTGGGCAGCAGAGGAGTAGCGCCGTACTCTTGGGGTATCGGCTTGGAAAGATGATTCCCAGTCGTATCGTTCCTCTTTGAACTAAGGCTCTCGCTCCTTGATCGAGCCGCCCAGGTCAACTGCCGGATCAAGTCAATCGCCGTTCCCCGTTCGCCCCTCCGCAAGAGGACGTTCTCGCCGAGACACCCATGGCCGGTCACGAAATCCCTGAACCCGCGGACCGCAAGCAGGTCGCCGATCCGATGGCGGACCTCGAAGCGGTGGAACAGAAGCACCACTCCTGCGATCCCGCCTTCCGGCACGGCGTCGTGGTCGGCTTCGACGGCTCCACGTCGAGCGAGCGCGCGTTGGCGTATGCAATCGGAATGGCGCGGCGTCACGGCTCCGGCCTGATCATCGTCCACGTGGCCAACCGGCTGCCGACGACGGTGTGGGCGGGCTGCGAACCCCCGGTCTTCGTGGACGTCCCCGACCACCGCACCGAGGTGCTCGGGCTGGAGCTCGCCTGCGCCGACCACCTGGCCGAGGTCCCCTGGATCCTCGTCGAGCGCGGCGGCGACATCTGCCACGAGTTGGAGGAGGTCGGCCGGGAGTACGAGGCCGACGCGATCGTGGTCGGCTCCACGCACGGCCTGGTCGGCCGGATCTTCGGCTCGGTGGCCGGTCGGTTGGCCCGCCGCGCGCAGCGTCCGGTCATGGTCATTCCCTGACGCCGACGCCCGGCTCCGTCCCGTCCGTGACGGAGTCGAACTCCCGTGTGCGGGCCCCTCGTTGATCGGCTCTTTGCGACATGTCCACAGTTGAGGGGGCGTCATGGGGATTTGCGGGCGGCGGGTGCCCGGTTGCCGTCCGAGGGTTGGCCGCACGTCGGTGGCGGGTAGAAAACGGTCACGACGACGTGCTGTCGGTCGGGAAGTGACGGGTCCCGGGGCGGCGGCATCCCGCCGGCGTAATGGGCGACGCCGGCAAAGGGGAGGCGCCGGCTCCGCGCGCGTACGGTGGCACGCGCGCGGAGCCAGCGCCTTTGTCCTGCGGGCCTATTCCACCGTCACCGACTTGGCGAGGTTGCGGGGCTTGTCGATGTCCCGGCCGAGCGCCAATGCCGTGTGGTAGGCGAGGAGTTGGAGCGGGATGCCCATCAGGATCGGGTCCAGCTCGGGCTCGTTCTTCGGCACCACGATGGTGTGGTCGGCCTTCTCCTGCTCCTGGTGGGCGACGGCGAGGATCCGGCCGCTGCGGGCCTTGATCTCCTCCAGCGCGGCGCGGTTCTTCTCCAGCAGGTCGTCGTCGGGCACGATCGCGACCGTCGGCATCGCCGGCTCGATGAGCGCCAGCGGGCCGTGCTTGAGCTCCGAGGCCGGGTACGCCTCGGCGTGGATGTACGAGACCTCCTTGAGCTTCAGGGACGCCTCGCGGGCCACCGGGTAGCCGCGCACCCGGCCGATGAACATCATCGACTTGGCGTCGGCGTACAGCGCCGAGAGCTTCTTGATCTCGTCCTCGTCCTTGAGGATCTCGTCGATCTGGCCGGGCAGCTTGCGCAGGCCCTCGATGATCCGCTTGCCGTCCGCGACCGACAGGTCCCGGATCCGGCCCAGGTGCAGGGCGAGCAGCGCGAAGGAGACCACCATGTTGGTGAAGCACTTGGTGGAGACCACGCACACCTCGGGGCCGGCGTGCACGTAGATGCCGCCGTCGGTCTCCCGGGCGATCGCCGAACCGACCACGTTGACCAGGCCCAGCACCCGGGCGCCCTTGCGCTTGAGCTCCTGGACGGCGGCCAGCACGTCGTAGGTCTCACCGGACTGGGAGACGGCGACGTAGAGGGTGTCGGGGTCCACGACCGGGTTGCGGTAGCGGAACTCGGAGGCCGGCTCGGCGTCCGAGGGGATGCGGGCCAGCTCCTCGATCATCTGGGCGCCGATCTGGCCGGCGTGGTACGAGGTGCCGCAGCCGAGGATCTTCACCCGGCGCACCGCGCGCGCCTCGCGGGCGTCGAGGTTGAGGCCGCCGAGGTGGACGGTGGAGAAGCGGTCGTCGATCCGGCCGCGCAGCGCCCGGTCCACCGCCTCCGCCTGCTCGGAGATCTCCTTGTGCATGTACGTGTCGTGGCCGCCCAGGTCGTAGGACTCGGCCGCGTACTCGACGGTCTCCGGCGTCGCCGTGGTGCGGGAGCCCTCGGTGGTGTACGTGCGGTAGTCGTCGGCCTTGAGGGTGGCCATCTCGCCGTCGTCGAGGGTGACGACCTGGCGGGTGTGCGAGACCAGCGCGGCGACGTCGGAGGAGACGAACATCTCGTGCTCGCCGATGCCCAGGACGACCGGGGAGCCGTTGCGGGCGACCACGATGCGGTCGGCGAAGTCGGCGTGCAGCACGGCGATGCCGTAGGTGCCCTCGATGTGGCGGAGGGCCTCGCGGACCTTCTCCTCCAGCGTCGGGGCGGTGGAGCGGCCGATCAGGTGGGCCAGCACCTCGGTGTCGGTCTCGGAGGCGAACTCCACCCCGTCGGCGGTCAGCCGGGCGCGCAGCTCGGCGGCGTTGTCGATGATGCCGTTGTGGACGAGGGCGACCTTGCCCTCGGTGTCGAGGTGCGGGTGGGCGTTCTCGTCGGTGGGGGCGCCGTGGGTGGCCCAGCGGGTGTGCGCGATGCCGGTGGAGCCCGCGAAGCGCTTCGGCAGGCGGGACTCCAGCTCCCGGACCCGGCCCTTGGCCTTGGCGGTCTTCAGGCCGCCCGCGGCCTTGCCGGTGCCCTTGGCGTGGATGGCGATGCCGGCCGAGTCGTAGCCGCGGTACTCCAGGCGCTGGAGGCCCTCAAGGAGCAGCGGCGCGACGTCGCGCTTGCCGATGTATCCGACGATCCCGCACATACGGTGACCCTTCTGGTTGGCGTGGTGGGTGCCCGGCCGTCCTCGACCCGTCCGGGGCTGCGGTCCGGTGGCGTCGCGGCCGTCAGCCGTAGACCAGGCGGCGCAGCTGGCGCAGCGAGAGCGGTGGTGGGGACACGGCGCGGTGCGGCAGCTCGTGTGCGATCCGCTCGAAGATCGCCTCGTTCCGCAGTCCCTGGGACTGCAGCTCGCGGTGTCTGCGGCGGACGAACCCCTCCGTGCTCTCGTCGAAGTACGCCAGCACGTCCAGCACCACCCGGGTCGCCTCGCCGCGGTGGAGCGGCGTGCTGCGGACCAGGTGGTCGATGAGGTCCTCGTGGGACGGACGGCGTTCGAGCACCCGTCGATATTGCGGGGCCGAGCGGAGAATCGCAAGAAACCTGCCCGATATCGGGCAGGTGGTGCCGAACGCGCCCGGAAACTGGTCTACACCTTGACCGGTAACCGGGCGCACGGTACGCATGGTCACCATCCGGTCGCTCCACGCCATGCAGAACGTGCGCCCCCGGGTGCGTCGCCCGCCGAACGCCCCGCAGAACGTGCCGCTGACGAAGCTCGCCGAAGGGACCGCCCATGAGACGACGCAGACTCCTCTTCTCCCTGCTCCTGGTCGCGGCGGCCGGCACGGTGACCGCCGCCGTGCCGCGGCCGGCCACCGCGGCCCTGGCCGCCACGCCGCTGGACCGGGTGATCCCGGCCCCCGCCTCGGTCCGCCCGGCCGGCGACGCCTTCACCCTCGGCGCGGGCACCCGGATCAGGGTGCCCGGCAACTCCGGCGAGGCCCGGCAGATCGCCGGCTACCTGGCGGGACTGCTGCGGCCGGCCACCGGCTTCGCGCTGCCGGTCACCACCCGCGGCGGCGCGGACGGCATCGTCTTCCGGCTCGGCGGCCGGGACACCCGCGGCCTCGGCGCGGAGGGCTACCGGCTGACCTCCGGCGGTCGCGCGCTCACCATCAGCGCCGCCCGCCCGGCCGGCCTCTTCCACGGCGTCCAGACCCTGCGCCAGCTGCTGCCGGCCGCCGTCGAGAAGAAGAGCCGGCAGCCCGGCCCCTGGCGGATCGCCGGCGGGACGATCTCCGACGCCCCCCGCTACGCCTACCGCGGGGCGATGCTCGACGTCTCCCGGCACTTCTTCACCGTCGAGCAGGTCAAGCGGTACATCGACCAGCTCGCCCAATACAAGATCAACAAGCTGCACCTGCACCTCTCCGACGACCAGGGCTGGCGGATCGCGATCGACTCCTGGCCGCGGCTGGCGACCTACGGCGGCAGCACCCAGGTCGGCGGCGGCCCCGGCGGCCACTACAGCAAGGACGACTACCGCGAGATCGTCCGCTACGCCGCCAGCCGGTACCTGACCGTGATCCCCGAGATCGACGTGCCCGGCCACACCAACGCCGCGCTCGCCTCCTACGCCGACCTCAACTGCAACGGGGAGGCGCCGCCGCTCTACACCGGCACCAAGGTCGGCTTCAGCTCGCTGTGCGTGCCCAAGAAGGTCACCTACGACTTCGTCGACGACGTCATCCGGGAGATCGCCGCGCTCACCCCCGGCCGCTACCTCCACATCGGCGGAGACGAGGCGCACTCCACCGCCCACGCGGACTACGTCGCCTTCATGGACAAGGTGCAGCCGGTGGTCGCCAAGTACGGCAAGACGGTGATCGGCTGGCACCAGCTGACCGGGGCCCACCCGGTGAAGGGCGCCCTCGCCCAGTACTGGGGCTACGACAAGACGGGCGCCCAGGAACGGCAGCAGGTCGTCGACGCGGCGAAGCGCGGGACGGGGCTGATCCTCTCGCCCGCCGACCGGGCCTACCTCGACATGAAGTACGACAAGGACAGCCCGCTGGGCCTGGCCTGGGCCGGCTACGTGGACGTCCGGCGGGCCTACGACTGGGACCCGGGGAGCTACCTGGCCGGCGTGCCCGGCGCGGCGGTCGCCGGCGTCGAGGCGCCGCTGTGGTCGGAGACCCTGACGACCTCCGCGAACATCGAGTACCTGGCGTTCCCGCGGCTGCCGGGCATCGCCGAGCTGGGCTGGTCGCCGGCCCGGGCGCACGGCTGGGACGCGTACCGGGTGCGGCTGGCCGCGCAGGGTCCGCGGTGGGACGCCCAGGGCATCGACTACTACCGGGCGCCGGAAGTGGCGTGGCCGGCGCGGTGATGCGGTGATGCGGTGACGCGGTGATGCGTCGGGGCGGCGCGGCGGGCCCGGGAATTCCCTCCCGGGCCCGCCGCGTTGTGGTCCACAGGGGGCGCCGCCGCCCCCTACGGGATCCGTTCGCCCGCCCCGGAGGGGTGCGCCCCCGGCGGTGCGGGCGGCCGCCGGTCGGCGGCGTCGGGTTCCCGCCTAGAAGCCCAACTCGCGGGCGATGAGCATGCGTTGGACCTCGCTGGTGCCCTCGCCGATCTCCAGGATCTTGGCGTCCCGCCACATCCGGGCGACCGGGTACTCGTTCATGAAGCCGTAGCCGCCGTGGATCTGGGTGGCCTCGCGGGCGTTGTCCACCGCGATCTCGGAGGAGTAGAGCTTGGCGAGCGCGGCCTCCTTCTTGAACGTCTCGCCATGCACCAGCCGGGACGCGGCGTGGCGCCAGGCCAGCCGGGAGGTGTGGGCGCGCAGCTCCATGTCGGCCAGCTTGAACTGGATGGCCTGGTTGGCGCCGATCGGCCGGCCGAACGCCCGGCGTTCCTTGGCGTACCGCACCGACTCGTCCACGCAGCCCTGGGCCAGGCCGGTGGCCAGCGCGGCGATGGCGACCCGGCCCTCGTCGAGGGTCCGCAGGAACTGCGCGTAGCCGCGGCCCTCCTCGCCGAGGAGGTTGGCGGCCGGGACGCGGACGTCGGAGAAGGACAGCTCGCGGGTGTCCGAGGCGTTCCAGCCGACCTTGGAGTACGGGGCGGCGACCGTGAAGCCGGGGGTGCCGGCCGGCACGATGATCGCGGAGATCAGCGGGGAGCCGTCGTCCTTGCGGCCGGTGACCGCGGTGACCGTCACCAGGCCGGTGATGTCGGTGCCGGAGTTGGTGATGAAGCACTTGCTGCCGTTGATCACCCAGTCCCCGTTGTCGTCCCGCACCGCGGTGGTGCGGGTCGCGCCGGCGTCCGAGCCGCCGTCCGGTTCGGTGAGGCCGAACGCGCCGAGCACCTCGCCGCTGCACAGCTTCGGCAGCCACTCCCGCTTCTGCTCCTCGGTGCCGAAGCGGTGGATCGGCATGGCGCCGAGCGAGACCCCGGCCTCCAGGGTGATCGCCACGGAGGAGTCGACCCGGGCCAGCTCCTCCAGCGCGATGCCCAGTGCCAGGTAGTCGCCGCCCATGCCGCCGTACTCCTCGGGGAACGGCAGCCCGAACAGGCCCATCTGGCCCATCTGGCGGACGATGTCGTACGGGAAGGCGTGCTGCTCGTAGTACGCGCCGATCTCCGGGGCGACGACGTCGTGTGCGAACGCCTCGACCGTGCGCCGGAGTTCTTCCAACTCGTCGGGCAGGCGGTGGTCCAGGGACATGGGTCACTCACTCCTTGTGGGAGAGGGCGCGGACGGTGCGCGAGGGGCTGGGACGGCCGAGGACGCCGGCCAGCCACACGCTGGTCCCGGTCAGCCGTTCCAGATCGACGCCGGTCTCGATGCCGAGGCCGTGCAGCATCCACACGAGGTCTTCGGTGGCGAGGTTGCCGGTGGCGCTCTTGGCGTACGGGCAGCCGCCCAGGCCGCCCGCCGAGGCGTCGACGGTGGTGACGCCGTGCTGGAGCGCGGCGAAGGTGTTGGCCAGGGCCTGGCCGTAGGTGTCGTGGAAGTGGACGCCCAGCCGGGAGGTGGGCACGCCGGCCTCGTTGAGCGCGGCGAGCAGGTGCTGGACGTGGCCGGGCGTGGCCACGCCGATGGTGTCGCCCAGGCTCAGCTCGTCGCAGCCCAGGTCGAACAGGGCCCGGCAGACCCGGACGACCTGGGCGATCGGCACCCGGCCCTCCCACGGGTCGCCGAAGCACATCGACAGGTAGCCGCGGACGTGCACCTTCTCGTCCCGGGCCCGCCGGACGACCGGTTCGAACATCGCCAGCGCCTCGTCGACGGTGCGGTTGAGGTTGGCCCGGGCGAACGACTCGGTGGCGCTGGCGAACACCGCGATCCGGCGGGCGCCCAGCGCCAGGGCGCGGTCCAGGCCCCGTTCGTTGGGCACCAGCACCGGCAGGTGCCGCGGATCGAGGTCGGCCAGCATCGGGAACAGCCGCTCGGCGTCGGCGAGTTGGGGCACCCACTTGGGGTGCACGAAGCTGGTCGCCTCGACGACCGGCAGGCCGGCGGCGGCCAGCCGGTGGATGAACTCCGCCTTGACCTCGGTGGGGACCACCGCCTGCTCGTTTTGGAGGCCGTCGCGCGGGCCGACCTCGTGGATCCGCACGCGGGTGGGCAGGCCCTCCGCGGTCACCTCCATGGGCAGTGCCCTCGCCGGTGCGCCGTCGGTGGTCATGCCGTCGCCTCCTCGTCCGTGCCGGGGGCCGGCGTCCCGGCGTCCCCGGGGTCGCCGCCGGTGGCGTCCTCGTGCGGGGCGACGACGGCCAGCACCTGGTCCATGGCGACCGTGCTGCCGGGGGTGACGTCGAGTGCGGTGACCGTCCCGGCGTGCGGCGCGGAGATCACGTGCTCCATCTTCATCGCCTCCACCACCAGCAGGCCCTGCCCGGCGGTGACCTCGTCGCCGACGGCCACCTTGACGACGGTGACGGTGCCGGGCATCGGGGCGGCGAGGGTGTCCACCCCGTGCCCGCGGGCGGCCTCCCGCAGTGCCTCGGCCACCGGGTCGTGGTCGGTGACGTGCCAGGCGTCGCCGTCCCGGCCCAGCCAGTGGCCGCCGCGGTGGAAGGCGTGCCGGATGCCGTCCACGGTGACCCGCACCGCGTCCGCGGTGACCTCGAACCGCTCCGGGGCGACGCCGGGTCGGACGTCGTACGCCACCGGGTCGTGCCCGGGGACGCGCAGCCAGTGCCGGACCGGGGCGGGCTCGCCGCCGAGCCGGAAGCCGGTCGGGGCGGCGAACGGGTCGCGCCAGCCGGCGACGTCGGCCGCCGGCTCCAGGGCGGCCTGCCGGACCGCGGCGGCCGCCGCGTACACCTCGTCCGGGACGGTGGTGGGCACCAGGTCGGCCGCCACCCGCTCGACGAGCCCGGTGTCCAACTCGCCGGACACCACGTCCGGGTGGGCGAGCAGGCGGCGCAGGAAGCCGGCGTTGGTCGGGACGCCGAGGGTGACGGTGGCGGCCAGCGCGGCCCGCAGCTTGCGCAGGGCGCTCGCCCGGTCCGGGCCGTACGCGATGACCTTGGCGAGCATCGGGTCGTACCGGCTGCCGACCTCGGCGCCTTCGGAGAGCCCGGAGTCGGTGCGGGTGCCGTCGCCGGCCGGCTCGCGCAGGGTGAGCACGGTGCCGCCGGTGGGCAGGAAGTCGCGGGACGGGTCCTCGGCGCAGATCCGGGCCTCGATGGCGTGCCCGGTGAACGACAGGTGCTCCTGGGCGTAGGGGAGGTGCTCCCCGGCGGCGATCCGCAGCTGCCATTCGACGAGGTCCAGCCCGCCCCCGGCGCCCGTCGGGTCGAAGGACACCGTCATCTCGGTGACCGGGTGCTCCACTTGGAGGCGGGTGTTCATCTCCATGAAGCAGTAGCCGGCCGGGTCCTTGCCGGGGACGATGAACTCGACGGTGCCGGCGCCGCGGTAGCCGCAGGAGCGGGCCGCCTGGACGGCCGCCTCGCCCATCGCGGCCCGGGTGGCCGCGTCGAGCAGGACCGAGGGCGCCTCCTCGATGATCTTCTGGTGGCGGCGTTGGAGGGAGCATTCGCGCTCGCCGAGGTGGAGGACGTTGCCGTGGCCGTCGGCCAGCACCTGGATCTCGATGTGCCGGGGCCGGTCGATCCACCGCTCCACCAGCAGGGTGTCGTCCCCGAAGGACGAGCGGGCCTCGCGGCGGGCGGCGGCGATCTCGTCGGCGAGCCGGTCGGCCTCGTGGACCAGGCGCATGCCCTTGCCGCCGCCGCCTGCGGACGGCTTGAGGAGCACCGGCATGCCGATCTCCCGGGCCGCGGCGGCGAGTTCCGCGTCGCTCAGGCCGCTGCCGGAGGAGCCGGGGACGACCGGGACGCCGGCCGCGCGGACCGTCTCCTTGGCCCGGATCTTGTCGCCCATCAGGTCGATGGCGTCCGCGGGCGGGCCGATGAACACCAGCCCGGCGTCGGTGCAGGCGCGGGCGAAGGCGGCGTTCTCGGCGAGGAAGCCGTAGCCGGGGTGGACGGCCCGGGCGCCGGTGCGCGCGGCGGCGTCCAGCAGGCGCGGCACGGACAGGTAGCTCTCGGTGGCCGGGGCCGGGCCGATCCGGACCGCGGTGTCCGCCTCGTGGACGTGCCGGGCGTCGGCGTCCGCGTCGCTGTACACGGCGACCGAGCGGATGCCGAGGGTGCGCAGCGTCCTGATGACGCGGACCGCGATCTCCCCGCGGTTGGCGACCAGGACGGTGTCGAACGGGCCGGTGTCGAAGCTGGTCATAGGTCCTCTCACATCCGGAAGACGCCGAAGGCCGGCGCCGCGTCGTCCCGCCCGGGCAGGGGGGCGTTGGCGCAGGCGGTCAGCGCCAGGCCGAGCACCTGGCGGGTCTGGAGCGGGTCGATGACGCCGTCGTCCCACAGTCGGGCGGTCGCGTAGTAGGCGTTGCCCTGGGTCTCGTACTGGGCGCGGATCGGGTCCTTGAAGGCGGCCTCGTCCGCCGCGCTCCACTCCTCGCCGCGCGCCTCCAACTGGTCGCGCTTGACGGTGGCGAGGACGGACGCGGCCTGCTCGCCGCCCATCACCGAGATCTTGGCGTTGGGCCACATCCACAGGAAGCGGGGGGAGTAGGCGCGGCCGCACATCGAGTAGTTGCCCGCTCCGTAGGAGCCGCCGACGACGACGGTCAGCTTGGGGACACGGGTGCAGGCGACCGCGGTGACCATCTTCGCGCCGTGCTTGGCGATGCCGCCCGCCTCGTAGTCCCGGCCGACCATGAAGCCGGAGATGTTCTGGAGGAACAGCAGGGGGATGCCGCGCTGGTCGCACAGCTCGATGAAGTGGGCGCCCTTCTGGGCGGACTCGGAGAACAGGATGCCGTTGTTGGCGACGATGCCCACCGGGTGGCCGTGCACGTGGGCGAAGCCGGTGACCAGGGTGGTGCCGTACTCGGCCTTGAACTCGGCGAAGCGCGAGCCGTCGACGATCCGGGCGATCACCTCGCGGACGTCGTAGGGCGTGCGGGAGTCCACCGGCACCGCGCCGTAGAGCCCGGCGGGGTCGGCCTTGGGCTCCTCGACGGGCCGGACGGACCAGGGCAGCGGCGGGCGGTCGCCGAGGGTGGCGACGATGGTGCGGACGATCCGCAGGGCGTGCGCGTCGTCCTCCGCGAGGTGGTCGGTGACGCCGGAGGTGCGGGAGTGCACCTCGCCGCCGCCCAGTTCCTCGGCGCTGACCACCTCGCCGGTGGCGGCCTTCACCAGCGGGGGGCCGCCGAGGAAGATCGTGCCTTGGTTCCGCACGATCACCGCCTCGTCGCTCATCGCCGGGACGTAGGCGCCGCCGGCGGTGCAGGAGCCGAGGACCGCGGCGATCTGCGGGATGCGGGCGGCGGACATCCGGGCCTGGTTGTAGAAGATCCGCCCGAAGTGCTCGCGGTCGGGGAAGACGTCGTCCTGCATGGGCAGGAACGCGCCGCCGGAGTCGACGAGGTACAGGCACGGGAGGCGGTTCTCCAGCGCCACTTCCTGGGCGCGCAGGTGCTTCTTGACGGTCATCGGGTAGTACGTGCCGCCCTTGACGGTGGCGTCGTTGGCGACGATCACGGTCTCCCGGCCGCTGACCCGGCCGATGCCGGCGATCACCCCGGCGGCCGGTGCGGCCCCGTCGTACATCCCGTCCGCGGCCAGCGGCGCCAGCTCCAGGAAGGGGGAGCCGGGGTCCAGCAGTGCGTCCACCCGCTCGCGCGGCAGCAGCTTGCCGCGGGCGGTGTGCCGTGCCCGGGCCTTCTCGCCGCCGCCGAGCCGGGCCGCGGCGAGCTTCGCGCGCAGGTGGTCGGCCAGCTCGCGGTGCGCGGCCTCGTTGGCCTGCCAGGCGTCGGACGCCGGGTCGTCGGTGCTGGTCAGCACCGGTGCCTGCTCGATGGCCTCCATCGCTATGGGCCCCCTCGCTCGGTCGGCTGGCCGCCGGGCGCCGCGGGGTGTGTCGCGGGGCCAGGCGGGTTAATAGGCGTTAACCTCATTTCCCTCAGGTTAACGACCACTAACCCGCCTGTCTACAATCGACGGCATGAGTAATGCGCACGCCCCCGCCCCGACCAGCCGCCGCGAGCAGATCCTCAAGGAGGCCGCCCGGCTCTTCGCGGAGCGCGGCTTCCACGGCGTCGGCGTGGACGAGATAGGGGCGGCCGTGGGCATCTCGGGCCCCGGCCTCTACCGGCACTTCGCCGGCAAGGACGCGATGCTCGCCGAACTCCTCGTCGGGATCAGCGAGCGGCTGCTGGCCGGCGGCCGGATGCGGGTCGAGGAGGGCGGCGAGAACCCGGCGGCGGTGCTCGACGCGCTGATCGACGGGCACATCGACTTCGCGCTCGACGACCGCCCCCTGATCACCCTCCACGACCGCGAGCTGGACCGCCTGCGGGAGGCCGACCGCAAGCGGGTCCGGCAGCTCCAGCGGCAGTACGTCGAGCTGTGGGTCCAGGTCGTCCGGCAGGTCCACGCCGAGTCGGCGGAGTCCGAGGTGCGGGCCGCCGTGCACGCGGTCTTCGGGCTGCTGAACTCCACCCCGCACCTGGGGCGCCCGGGCTCGCTGCCGGGGCGCCCGGAGATGGCGCGGCTGCTGCACCGGCTCGCGCTGGGCGCGTTCGGCGCGGTGGACGCCGAGGCGGCCGCGGGGGCCGGGGACGGCGCGGTGGCGGCGCGTCGGGCCGGCTGAACCGCTCGCGTCCGGGCCCGCGGTCCGTCCCTCCGGGGGCGGGCCGCGGGCCCGTTCCACCTCTGGACAGCCTTGCTGACCGGCGGGTAGCTTGCGCTGAGCAAACGCTTAGCCAGCTGTGGCGGTGAAGGAGGCCGGGCATGCGACGGACGGTGTACGACGAGGACCACGAGGCGTTCCGCGCGACCGTGCGCGCCTTCATCGAGGCCGAGGTGGTCCCCGTCTACGACGAGTGGTGCGCCGCCGGGCAGGCGCCCCGCGACTTCTACTACCAGCTCGCCGAGCTGGGCGTCTTCGGCATCCGCGTGCCCGAGGAGTACGGCGGCGCCGGCATCGACTCGCACAAGTTCGAGGCCGTGATGTACGAGGAGACCGCCCGCGCCGGCGTCTCCTTCGGCGGCTCCGGCGTCCACGTGCTGCTCGGCCTGCCGTACCTTCAGATGCTCGCCACCGACGCGCAGAAGCAGCGCTTCCTGCCCAAGTTCGTCTCCGGCGAGGAGATGTGGGCCCTGGCGATGACCGAGCCGGGCACCGGCTCCGACCTCGCCGGCATGAAGACCACCGCGAAGCTGTCGGCGGACGGCACGCACTACGTCCTCAACGGCGCCAAGACCTTCATCACCGGCGGCGTGCACGCGGACCGCGTCATCGTCTGCGCCCGCACCTCCCCGCCGCGCGAGGACGACCGCCGCTTCGGCATCTCGCTGTTCGCCGTCGACACCACCTCCGCGGGCTACTCCGTCGGCCGCAAGCTCGACAAGCTCGGCCTGAAGGTCTCCGACACCGCCGAGCTGGCGTTCGTCGACGTCGAGGTGCCCGTCGAGGACCTCCTCGGCGAGGAGAACAAGGGCTTCGGCTACCTCGGCCGCAACCTCCCCTCCGAGCGCTGGGGCATCGCCTTCGGCGCCTACGCGCAGGCCAAGGCCGCCGTGCGGTTCGCGCAGGAGTACGTCCAGCAGCGCACCGTCTTCGGCAAGTCCGTCGCCTCCTTCCAGAACACCAAGTTCGAACTCGCCGCCTGCCAGGCCGAGGTGGACGCCGCCGAGGCCGTCGCCGACCGCGCCCTGGAGGCCCTCGACGCCGGCGAGCTGACCGCCGCCGAGGCCGCCTCCGCCAAGCTGTTCTGCACCGAGGTCGCGCACCGCGTCATCGACCGCTGCCTGCAACTGCACGGCGGCTACGGCTTCATGAACGAGTACCCGATCGCCCGGCTCTACGCCGACAACCGCGTCAACCGCATCTACGGCGGCACCAGCGAGGTCATGAAGTCCATCATCGCCAAGTCCATGGGCCTGTAGGGCGCAGGGACCCCGCACGTGAACGACGCACTGAAGTCACTGCTCGACCTGCTCGCCCTGGAGCCGATCGAGCAGGACATCTTCCGCGGCCGGAGCCGGGCCTCGGTCGTGCCCCGGGTCTTCGGCGGCCAGGTCGCCGCCCAGGCGCTGGTCGCGGCCGGGCGCACGGTCCCCGCCGACCGGCCCCCGCACTCGCTGCACGCCTACTTCCTGCGCCCCGGCGACCCCGGCGCGCCCATCGTCTACACCGTCGACCGGATCCGCGACGGACGGTCCTTCACCACCCGCCGGGTCGTCGCCGTCCAGCACGGCAAGCCGATCTTCCACCTCACTGCGTCCTTCCACGCGCACGAGGAGGCGGCGCTGGAGCACCAGGAGCCGATGCCGGCCGCACCGGACCCGCTGACCCTGCCCACCCAGGCCGAACTGCTGCCGCGCTACGCCGACCGGTTCCGCGAACCGGACATGCTCCAGCGGCTGTTGGAGGCCCGGGCCGCCGTCGACCTGCGCTATGTGGAGGAGCCGCCGTTCGCCACCCCCGGCACGGCCCGCGAACCGCGCTCCCAGGTGTGGTTCCGCACCGACGGCAAGCTGGACGGCCCGGAGGACGAGCCGCTGCTGCACGTCTGCCTGGTGACGTACGTCTCGGACATGACCCTGCTGGACTCGGTGCTGCTGGCCCACGGCCGCGGCGGCTGGGCGGTCGGCGACGTGGTGGGCGCCAGCCTCGACCACGCCATGTGGTTCCACCGGCCGCTGCGGGCCGACGAGTGGCTGCTCTACGACCAGGAGTCGCCGACCGCGCGGGGCGGCCGGGGGCTGGGCACCGGGCGGATCTTCGCGGCGGACGGGCGCCTGGTGGCGTCCGTGGTGCAGGAGGGGCTTGTGCGGGCGCCTCGGGAGGGGTGACCGGAGCCCCGCGGACGCGCTGCCGACGGCCCCTCGCCACCCCTCCGGGGTCAGAGCAGGTCCGCCGCGGCCAGCAGGTAGCTGGTCAGCGGGTCGTAGTGGCGGGGGCTCAGGACGTGGTCGTCCAGGGGGACGGTGACCTGGACGGTGCCCTCGGACTCGGCGAGGAAGAGCGCGGGGTCGTTGCAGTCGGCGAACCCGATCGTGGGGATGCCGCGCTGCCCCGCGCAGCCGGCCCAGCCGTGGTCGGCCATCACCAGGTCCGGCAGGGCCCGGCCGGCGCGCTCCAGGCCGTCCAGGACCGCCGCCATCGGCTCCGGGGAGTGGGTGTGCCACAGCGTCGCACCGCGCTCCAGCATCGCCACGTCGCCGAACTGGAAGACCATGCCGTCGTCGGCGTGCAGCCCGTCGGGGATGACCACGATCTCGCAGTCCCGGGCGTGCAGGGCCTGGGCGGTGGCGCGGTGGACGTCCAGCAGGCCGCCGGGGTGGCCGGTGGCGAACAGCACCCGCTGGCGGTCGGCGGCGGCCTTGCGCAGCACCGCGGCCGCGCGGTCCAGGGCGTCCACGGTCAGCTCGGGGGCGATGGTGTCCTGGCCCTGCCGGTGGTGCGGGTCGTCGTTGACGCCGCAGCGTTCCGCCATCACGGCCAGCACGTCCTGCTCGTCCGTCCAGCGGTCGCCCAGCTCCAGGCCGAACCAGTAGTGGCGGTCGCCGTTCGCGAGCCGGCGGTAGTGGAGGAGGTTGTTCTCGCGGGGGGTGGCGACCTGCCCGGCGATCCGGGTCCGTACGAGGTGGTCGACGAGTTCGGCACGCGAGGGGGCTGCAGCGGCTATCGGCATAGCGACATTGTGCCCGTACGGATCTCCTCCGGTCGGGCGTTCCACAGCGCGGACACCGGGTGGACACGGGCCGGACACGGCGGCGCGGCGAGGAGGCGGCTGGACAAAACGTCGAACGCGAGCGGCCCGGAGATCGGAAATGTCCATGTGCCGGGTGCGCGGGCGGTCCCTACTCTGCCCCCATGACCACCGCATCGAACGAGCCCGTGGGCCCCGTCGACTCCTCCCGCATCCCGCGCTACGCCGGGCCCGCGACCTTCGCCAGGCTGCCCCGCCTCGACGAGGTCGGCGGCCGGACCGATGTCGCCGTCGTCGGTGTCCCCTTCGACACCGGCGTCTCCTACCGCCCGGGCGCCCGCTTCGGCGGCAACGCGATCCGTGAGGCGTCGCGGCTGCTGCGGCCCTACAACCCGGCGCAGGACGCCTCGCCGTTCGCGCTGGCGCAGGTCGCCGACGCCGGTGACATCGCGGCCAACCCGTTCAACATCAACGAGGCCGTGGAGACCATCGAGGCCGCCGCGGACGACCTCCTCGGCAGCGGCGCCCGCATGATGACGCTGGGCGGCGACCACACCATCGCGCTGCCGCTGCTGCGCTCGGTCGCCAAGAAGCACGGCCCGGTCGCCCTGCTGCACTTCGACGCGCACCTGGACACCTGGGACACCTACTTCGGTGCCGAGTACACCCACGGCACCCCGTTCCGCCGGGCCGTCGAGGAGGGCATCCTCGACACCTCGGCCCTCTCCCACGTCGGCACCCGTGGTCCGCTCTACGGCAAGAAGGACCTCACCGACGACGAGAAGATGGGCTTCGGCATCGTCACCTCGGCGGACGTCTACCGGCGCGGCGCCGACGAGATCGCCGACCAGCTGCGCCAGCGCATCGGCGACCGGCCGCTCTACATCTCCATCGACATCGACTGCCTCGACCCGGCCCACGCCCCGGGCACCGGCACGCCGGAGGCGGGCGGCATGACCTCCCGCGAACTCCTGGAGATCCTGCGCGGCCTGGCGTCCTGCAACCTGGTCTCCGCGGACGTGGTGGAGGTCGCCCCGGCCTACGACCACGCGGAGATCACGGCCGTCGCCGCCTCGCACACCGCGTACGAGCTGACCACGATCATGTCCCGACAGATCGCGGACGCCCGCGGCTGACCGGCCCCCCGGACACCGCACGAACCGCCGGCCGGCCCCTTCGGGGGCGGCCGGCGGTTTTCGTGGTTTTTTGGGGGGCGGCCGGGGTTATTCGTTGTGGAGGGGGTACTGCCAGGCGCCGGCGCCCGACCCCTTCCAGTCGACGTTCCAGAGGGCGTCCTCGGTGTGCTGGCGCAGCACGTTGACCTCGTCGCGGTTGTCGAGGCCGAGGAAGAGCCGGCGGCCGGTGACGAAGAGCGCCGCCATGGTGAGGAAGTTCTCCAGGTCGGTGGCGACCAGGACGCCGTCTTCGGCGGTGGGGTCGTCGTAGTCGGTGGGGCAGCGCAGGACGTGTCCGGTGGGGCCGTCGAGGACGACGTGGCCGCCCATCCATAGGCCGAGGCGGTAGAACGGGCCGTCGTCGGCGGGTTGTTCGGGGTGGTCCTCCGGCCACTCGACCTCTTGCAGGAAGCCCGGTTGGGAGGGCTGGAGGGCGAGGCCCTGGTCGTCGAACTCGGGCAGGCCGGTGTGGGTGAGGACCCGGCGGGCGGTGGGGTCGGTGAGGCCCTCGGGGAGGTCTTCGGTGGCGGTGGTGACGTAGACGTCGGTGCCGTAGAGGTCGGCGAGGTCGTGGGGCGAGGGGTCGGGGGCGCCGGCCGGGGTGGCCGCCTCGGTGGCGGTGAGGGTGCCCAACAGGGGCTCCCCGCCCGGTTCGTCGAACGCGCTGCGGTCCACGCCCGGCTGCGGCTGGACGGCGAAGAGCCCGCCCGGCCCGGACAGGACGAGGGGCGCCGGGAGTTCGGGCGAGGCCGCGACCCCGGTGTCCAGACAGGTGTGCAGCAGGTCTTCGAGGGCGCCGTCCACCGCCTCCGCGGTGTCGGCCGCGCGGCTGAGTTCGCGGACCGAGACCGGGCCGGGCGTGGGGTGTTCGCCGGCGGCCCAGGCGAGGGCGGGCCGGGCCTCGACGGGGAACTCCTCGCCCGCGGGCCAGGGGCCGGCGAGCAGCGCGCCCGACGCCAGGTCCCAGACGTGCACGTGGTCACCGGAGGACAGCACCGCCGGGCGGCCCTGCCAGCGCACGCAGAACGGGGTGCCGACCGGACCGGGTCGCAGATAGCTGAGGTGGCAGGCGCCCGGCGGCCGCCAGTGGGTCCACAGGGGCTGCCAGGGAAGCCGCACGCCGCAGTGTGCGATGCCGTCGGCCAGCGCGGTGTCGTTGCGGGCGCTGGCCATGAGGTGCAGCCAGGCCGCCCAGCTCGGCTGGTCGGGCCGGTGCAGGCCGAACATCCGCAGGTGCACGGCGTCGGCGGCGGCGTTGTTGCCGGGCAGCGAACCGTCGTGGGCGCAGTGCGCGGCGTCGACGAGGGCGTCCGGCGGGAGCTGACCGACGACGGTGCCGTCGGTCAGCAGCTCGTCGAGGAGGCCGGCCTGGACGGCGTGCATGGCGAGGCCGTCGGCGGCGTAGCGGCCGAGCGGGCCGGCGGCGGCCCAGCCGTCGGGATGGCGGAAGCCGGGCGCCTGCGCGCGCAGCCAGGCGACCAGGTGGCGGCCGACGGCGGCGGGCAACTCGGGCCCGTACGCCCCGCGGACCGCCTCGGCGGTGCGCTCGTCACGGAAGCCGACGTGGCCGTCGGCGTGGACGAGGTGGTCGGCGAACTGCCCTGCGAGGGCCGCCAGTTCCGCCTCCGTGATCCGCTCGGCGGGCTCCTGGGCGGTCGTGTCCGGTGCGGTGAGACCGGCGGCGGTGGCCGCGGCGATCAGCTCCCGCCACACGGCCAGGGGGACCCGGCGGGGCTCGGAGAAGGCGAGGGCTTGGACGGCGGCGGGGAGGGCGGTGGGCGAGGGGAGCGCGTCCGCTGGGGGGGAGGCGAGGCGCAGGGTGGTCCGCCCCTTGCGCACCTTGTGATCCGGGGGCACGGCGAGGACGACGCCGATGCCGGTGGCGAGGCGCAGATCCTCGGCCAGGTGATGCACGACCAGTTCGGGTTGTGCGGAACGGCGGGTGGGGCCCGCGGAGAGGGCGCCGTCGATCAGGACCAGGTGGTCCCGGCCGAGCTTCCTGAGCTGGCCTCCCCACTCGAACGCGTAGCGGCACCTCTCCAGGCCGAGTTCGTCCAGCAGCTCACGGAACAGACCCTCCGCCGACTTCCCGGCTGCGTCGAGCAGGATGCTGTCGGGGACCCGCCGGTGCACTTCCCGCACCGCTGGCCGGGCGACACCGTCGTCGTCCACGGCGAGGTTCACCCGACTCGCGTCATCGCGGTGGTTCTCCCACCAGTCGAGAACGCGGGCGGCGGCCTGGTCGGCGGTGAGGAGGAGGGGGTCGGGAGCTTCTTGTGGCACGTTGACGGTCCAGTGCGAGTGCGAGTGCGAGTGCGCGTGCGTCGGTCAGGCGGGCCGGAGGCCGGGCAGGTCCCAGCCGCTGACGATCAGGTCGGATTCCATGGAGCCGGAGAGCACCGCGTCCCACATGTCGCTGTCCGCGACGACGGGATCGATGCGGCTCGCCCACTGGGTGAGGCTCCGGGCGGCATCGCGGTGTTCGGCCGTGGTGGCGAAGGGGCTGATCTGGAAGGTCCGGTAGAGGCAGAGGAGGGCGAGGTACTGGGGGAGGCTGCTGGCGACGACGAGTTCGAAGGAGGCGCCCGAGCGGCCGTCCTGGATGATGCGGCCGGTGGCGGCGTCCAGGTAGGCGCCGGAGCCGATCCAGGTGCCGAGGGGGTGGAAGGGTCCGTCACCGGGGGAGGGGACGGCGGGTTCGGCCTCCCAGTCGCCGGTGGGCAGGCCCGTCTCGTCGAGGGGCGGGAGGGTCGCCAGGTAGATCTGGCCGTTGACGACGGGCACGCCGGTCTCGGTGAGGCAGCGGCGGGTGGCGTCGTCCAGGCCGGCGGGCACCGCATCGGCGGGGAGGCGACGGCAGGCGTCCGGGCCGAAGGCCCGGGCGAGGGCGGCGGGGGTCGGCCCCTGGGGGGTGACGAGCTCCGTTGGGAACTCCCAGGTGGCCGCCGTGGTGTGCGGGGCGATGAGCGGGGGCGCCCAGTGGGGCGAGTGGTCCGCGTCGTCGCTGCCGGCAGCGGGCTCCGGGCGGGCCGTGTCGACGGCGAACAGGCCGCCGCGTCCGGCCAACACCCAGCGCCCCTCGGTCACGAGGCAGCTGGCGGTGGCACTGCGGGGGAGGCGGAGCGGAGTGTGCGGATCGAGGGCCAGGGCGGCGTCCCCGGTGCTCTCGAACCGGCCCCGGCCTTCGACGCTTTCGAGGTCCCCCTCCACGTCGTAGAAGAGGTCCACGACGGTCGACGGCTCGGGTTCCGTGCCGTCGTCCAACCGCCACACCCGTTCGACGGCCTGGTCGTCTCCCTCCGGCGGCACGTGGTCGCCTTCCTGGAACACCGGCAGCAGCCGCTGGCCGGCCACCGCGCCGGCGCCGTCCAGGACCCCGGGGTACAGGTAGTCCACCTTGCCGGTTTCTCCGGGGACGGGGCCGAGGACGCCGTACGGGCGGTGGTGTGACCAGGCGGTGCGCCACGACAGCGGGACGCCGGCGTCGGCTAGGGCCGCGGCCCATGCGGTGGCACCGCGGTTGGTGGCCGCCCAATGGAGCCAGGCAAGCCACTCCCCTTGGCCCTCGGGGGCGATGCCGTCGGTTTCGAGGTAGTGGATGTCGGCGGCGACACCGTGCTGCGGAACGCCCTCGGTGAAGTGGAGCGGAAGGGCCTGGAGCAGCGAGTAGCGGGTGCAGTGGGCCAGCGCGCGTGCGGTGTCGAGCAGCGCGGGGAGGGCGTCGGCGAGGGCGGCGTGCACGGCCAGCGCCTCCGCGGCGTAGGCGCGCACCTCGTCGGACGGCGGGCGGTCGGTGAGCGCGGTGTGCAACGCCGTTGTGAGCGCCTGCTGTTGGTCCGGGGTGAGCGGACGGGCCCGGCGGGCCAGGTGCTTGAGACCGTCGGTGCAAAAGCCCACCGCTTCGCTGTCCGACGCGTCCGCGGCGTGCTGCGCGACGATCTCCGGGAGGCGCCCGGCCAGGGCGGACAGCTCGGCGACGGTGGCGGGAACCCCGAGCGCCCCGGCGAGGAAGGCCCACACGGCGAGCGGGACGGTACCGGTCTCCGCCGCCGCCAGTGCCTGCAGGACCGGGTGTTCGGCGACGATCCGGGCGACGGGTGCTTCGTGCGCCGGTCGGCCCGCTAGTTCCACGTCCTTGCGGCGGGTCACCGCCACCCGCTCGTGCGACCCGTCCACCTCCACCACGACCGACACCCGGCCGCCGCTGCGCAGACCGATCTCGGCGGTCAGGTCCCCGCCCACCCGGGTCGGCTCGCGGGAACTGAACAGCGGCCCGGCCCACTGGGCGTTGGCCAGCAGCACGACGGCGTCACCCTCGTGCCGGGCGAGGGCGTCGCGCAGCGGTTCGCGGTCGCGCGACGGGTCCATGCGGAGCCCGAGGCCGGCCAGCACGGCGTGTGCGACCCGGTCGGCGGTCAGGCCGCGGCAGTCGACGGTGACGGCTGCGGGGAAACGCCGGCCGAGGTCGGCGAGCAACTGCGTCTTGCCGGCCCCGGGAGGACCGGAGACCTGGAGGACGGTGCCCGAGGGACCGGCTTGCTCCAGCCAGCCGATGGCGGTCCGAAGGGCCTCGTCGTACTGCACGTTCCGGACTCCGATCCAAGGGGCGGGGGTGTCAGGACGAGGCTACCTGCATCCATACGCGGAGCATCTCGCCCCGGGCCCGGTGCATATCCTCCTCCCGTCGCATCTTTGCCTGTTGCTTCGCATCCTTGACGGCCTTTTCGGCGTTCTCCTCGCCGACGCTGTCACGAATGCGTTCGACCTCGTGCGGGGAGAGGTCGCCGTAGCGGTATCCGGCCGCGTAGTAAACCGTCGTCGAATTCGTCCGGCTCGGCAGATTGCCACGCTGGTCGTGCGGGATTTCGTGGTACTGCGTGCGATCTGCTCCCGCTGGCCGCTCGAATTCATGGGAGAGGTAGTAGGAGCAGTTTGCCGATGCCGGGTCCGTTTTGGAGCCGCACGGCTCGTACTCCGTGTACATGGCGATCGACTGGTAGACGCCCGGGTGTTCGGCGTCCATCTTGCGGAACGCCTCACCCAGTACCGGCTCTGAATGGTCCGGGGCCTTGTCGAAATTGTTGGCGGGTACCGAAGAGTCGATGACGTAGTGCGTCTCGGTGCTGCCGTCGTGGTTCGTCTTCTGCACTTCCAGCACCGCGTAGTTCTTTCCGGAGAAGTCCGGGCGCAGCCGGGCGGCGCTCGCCTGCACATCGGGATCGTCGCTCTTGGACGGTTTGCCCACCACATTCCGCCACAGTGCGTTGAACTTCCGCTGTTCCTTGCCCAGTGCCGCGGAGTTCGGTTCGTCCCCGTGCTCGGTGACGTTTCGTCGTACACCGTAGGCGCGGGCCTGCGGCGCGGGGTCCACCGGGTCGCCGCTCTTGGGGTCGTGACGCGAATGGAGATAGGAGCCGCCGGAGTTCTCCACGGCGTGTGCATCGTGGAACTGGTGGCTCATACGGGCGATGGCACCCACCGTGGCGAGCTGTTCGGACTGCTTCATCGAACCGAATCCGGGCAGTATTTCCGCCAGCCGCTCCTTGGTGATCGGGCCCTTTGCTGATTCGTCGATGGCGTGCAGCAGCGGAGGCTTGGCGCCGTCTCCGTCAGCCGGCTTGGCCCAGTGGTTCAGATGCTCGATGACCGGTTCGAGATTCACTTGCCGCACGTCGTTGGTGTGGCGCAGCGTGGACTGGGAGCCATCCGACTGCATCGTGTAGTGCTCGTGCGTGCCGTCACCAGGCTGCCGTTGCTCGTAGGGCGTGCTGCCCTTGGCCCGGTCGCCGCTGTACGGCTCGCTGGCCACCTGGTCGCTCCGGTCCCGCATCGCACGGCGCTTCGCGGCCCGCTCCTCCGGGGTCTCCTCCAGCTTGTGCTTGCCCTTCTTCGGCTTCTCGTCGCCGTTCTTCCCGTCCTTGTCGTCCGGGTGATGCGCGTCCTTGCCGTGCCCCGAGGGCTGGTGGCCCGACGGGTCGGGCGGCGGCAGGGCCCCGGGATTGCGGGGCACGGGCGGCTGGTGCGGATGCTCGGCGCCGGAGTGTGCCGCCGGCTGGTGCTCGGGACCGTGTTCCGGCGACCGGTGGTCCGCCGTGTGGTGCGGAGCTTGCTCGGGCTTCGTCCCGGGTGAGTCGTGGTGCGGGTGCTCGGCGTTCGGCGCAAGGCCGTCGCCGGGGGTGTGGTGGGGCTCCGGTGCGCCCGCGGGGTGCTGGCCGCCGCCGTGTTGCTGGTTGGGGGCGTGCTGGGGGTAGGGCTGGTGCTGGCCCTGGTGGGGCTGCTGTTGGTACGGGTGCTGGGGCTGGCCCTGGTGGGGCTGTTGCGGGTGCTGCGGGTGCTGGACGTGCGGCTGCTGGGGGTGTTGCTGCTGCGGCACGTGGGGTTGTTGCGGCACGTGCGGTTGCGGCTGCTGGTGGGGTGCCGGTGCGTGCTGCGGCTGCTGGTGCTGCTGTGGGTACGGCTGGTGTTGCTGCTGGTGTTGCTGCGGGTGTTGGTACTGAGGGTGTTGTGGCTGCTGCCCCTGGTGGGGTTGCTGCTGGTAGGGGTGCTGAGGTTGCTGGCCCTGGTGCGGCTGCTGCTGGCCCTGGTGCGGTTGCTGCGGGTGCGGCTGCTGGTAGGGGTTCTGTGGCTGGTGCTGGGGCTGCTGGGCGTACGGGTTGTGCTGGGGGTTTTGGGCGTACGGGTTGTGCGGCTGCGGCTGCGGCTGCGGCTGGTGCTGCGGCTGGTGTTGGCCGTACTGGGGTTGCTGGTGGGGCTGGTTGTACTGGGGCTGTGGCTGGTGCGGCTGCTGTTGCGGGTACGGCTGCTGGTGTTGGGGTTGCTGCTGTACCTGCGGGTGTTGGGGCTGCTGTTGGTAGGGGTGCTGCGGGTTCGGGTGCTGCTGTTGGGGGTGCGGCTGCTGCTGGTTCTGGTGCGGCTGCGGTTGCGGCTGTTGTTGGGGGTGGGGGGACTGCTGAGGGTGTTGGTTCGGGGTGTGGTTCTGGGTGGCGGTGGGGTCGAAGGGCTTGCGGTCGCCGTCGAGGGTGAGGTGCCAGACGCCCTCGGCGTGGGTGTGGATGGGCTGGTGGCTGATCTGGCCCGTCTGACTGTCGACCCAGACGACCTTGCCGTTGTGGTTGACCGCGTTGAAGACGTGGGCGCCGCCGCCCGAACCGTCGGGGTTCTTCGGCCACGTCACCAGGACGGCCGAGGCCGAGCCGTGGCCCGACTGCTGGAGTTCGTGGGCGATGTTGTTGTAGCTGTCGTGGGCGTTCTGGCCCGAGTTGCGGAAGTTGGTGCCCGCCCAGTTCTGGATGTTGTGGGTGCCGTCGCGTTCACCGCTCGCGCGGTCCAGGTTGCCGTGCGCGTCGCTGTCGTACGTACGGGGCGCGGAGACCTGCGGGTTGCCGTACCAGGACTCCATGAAGGAGCGGGTGCAGTCGGCGCAGTTGTTGGACCGGCCGGGCACGGTCGGGCCGCCGTCGTTCTGGTACTTGGCCCACGGCTGGAACGGGTCGGCGTGGACCTGGGGGGTGCCGTCCGGGTTCCGCGGGAAGTTGTGCTCCAGCGCCTGCTGGTCGTGCGGGAACGGTGAGTACAGGCCGCCCGGGTGGTGGTTCAGGCTGGCGCGGACGTCGTTGAGGCTCGGCTGCTGGTGGTGCGGCGCCTGCTGTTGGTGCTGCTGCTGCGGGTGTTGAGGCTGCTGGTGGTGATCCTGCGGCTGCTGCTGGTTGTGCTGCTGCTGTTGATTCTGGTGGTGCTGTTGCTGCGGGGCCTGGTGCGGCTGCGGCTGTGGCTGGTGTTGTTGTTGGGGGTGGGGCTGCTGGCTCTGCTGCTGCGGGTGGTGGCTTTGCAGCGTGGGCTGCTGCGGGTGGTGCTGCTGGTTGGCCTGATGGGGCTGGTTGGCCTGGTGAGGCTGGTTTTGCTGGGGGTGCGGCTGCTGGGCATGCGGCTGCTGGGGGTGGTGGGGCTGCTGCGGCTGCTGGTGCGGTGCCTGCTGGTGTGGCCCCGGCTGCTGGTGGGGCTGTTGCGGGTGTTGGGGGTTGGGGTTTTGCAGGTGTCCCTGGGGCTGCGAGTGCTCGGGGGACGGGGATTCCGGACGGTGATCGCTCGGGCGGGTGGCGTCCGGGCGCGGGCTGTCCGGGTGGGTGTTCTCCGGGCGTGGCCGGTCGGGGTTCGGCTGGTGCTGAGCGTCGGGCCGCGGCGGTTCCGGGCGCTGGGCGTCGGGGTGCCGGCCGTTGGCACGGTCGTCCGGGTGCGGCTGGTTGCCGTCCGGGTGGGGGCGGTTGGCGTGGTCCGCGTCCGGGCGCGGCGAGGTGCCGTCCGGTCGCGGGTGGGTGCCCTCGGGACGCGGGTGGTTGGCGTCCGGGTGCGGGTGGTTGGTGTCCGTCGGCCGTTGGGGCTGTGCGTGGTTGGCGTCCGGTCGTGGGTCCTGCGGGCGGTGGGCGTCCGCGGGGCGCGGGGCGTTCGGGTGGCCATCGTTCGGGTGCCGGGCGTCCGGGTGGGCGGCGTTCGGGCGGGGGCCGTCCAGGCGCGGGTCGTGCGGCGGACGTTCCGGGGTGCGCTGTTGCGTGACGTCGTGGACGGCCTGGGTGCCGTCCGGGCGGCGGTTGGGGCCGGGGGCGGTGGCGTTGGCGTTGGGGCGGGGGCCGTCGAGGCGCGGGTTGTACGCCGGGCGGTCCGGGCCGCGTTGCTGGCTGACGTCACGGATCGGCTGGGAGCCGTCCGGGCGCCGGTTGCTCGGCGCGCCGCCGTCGGCGGTGGGGCGGGAGGGCGCGGGGCCGGGGGTGCCCGAACCGGCCGAGGGCGCGCCGCCGCCGTGCGACGGCATGGCGGAGGGCATGCCCATCGCCGGGCCGGCGCTCTGCGGTGCGCCCTGGGAGCCCTGCGGCGAAGTGCCGCCGGATGCAGCGGAGTTGGGGCTGCCGGCGCCCGAGTCCGTGGCGCTGTGCTGGGTGGGCGGCGGCGCCGTCATGGTGTCGGCGGACTGGGTGCGCACGGTGGTGTCGTGGTCGTCGCCGACGTGCGGCATGGGGTCGCCCGGCGCCGGGTCGCGGTGCTGGACGGACGGTTGCCCCGCGGAGTGCTGGATGGGCGCGCCCTGGGCGACCGGTGTGCCCATGTGCGGCATGGAGGGGCGGCTGCCCGCCCCCGGGCCGCCCGACGAGCCGGAACCCGACGAGTCCCCGGTGCCTGTGCCGGTGCCGTTGCCGGAGCCGCCGTCGTGGGAGGGGGTGGGGGACGGCGCGGGGGACGGGCTGCCGGAGCCGTGGTCGGTGGGTGAGGTGCCGTCGTGGCTCGGGGCGTCGTGCGGGCTGGGGGCGGAGTGCTGTGGCGCGGGTGGGGCGCCGGCGGAGTCGTCGTGGCTCGGGCTGGCGTGGTGCTCGGGAGCCGGCTGGGTGCTGACCGGGTCGGGGCCGCGGTCCGGCGGGTGGCTCGCCGAGTGGTCCGGAGCGGTGTCCGGGGTGGGGTGGGTGCCGACGGAGTCCGGCCGGGCGGCGTCCGGCGTCGGGTGCGTGCCCACCCCGTCCTGGTGCGGCGCGTCGGGGGTGTGGTCGGCGGCCGGCTGGGTGCTGAACGGTTCCGGGCGCGCGGAGTTGGGGGTGTTGTCGGCCGTGGGGTGGGTGCTGACCCCGTCGGGGTGCTCCGCAGTCGGGCCGTGACCGGAGTCGGGGGTGGCGGCGGACTCGGGGGAGTGCGACGGCCCGGACGCGTCGTGGCCGCCCTGGTAGCCCTCGTCGAAGGGGGAGCGGTGGGCCGCGTCGGGGAGGGGCTGGGCGGTGGGCCTGGGATGGTCGTTCCCGGAACCAGAACCAGAACCGGAACCCGAACCCGAACCCGAAGCGGAATCGGAGCCGTTGTGGGAGCCCGAGTCGGCGCCGGGAGGCGTGTCCGAGTGGGCGCGTTCGGGGGAGGTGGTCGGGCTGGACGGGCTGTCGCCGGGGCGCGGGGCGTGGGACTGTCCACCCGAGCCGGAGCCGGAACCAGAACCGGAGTCCGTTCCGGAGCCGCCGTGCGAACCGCTGCCGCTGCCGGAGCCCTCGCCCGAGCCGGAGTGCCCCTCGGAACCGGAGCCCGAACCGCTCCCGGATCCACCGTGTTCGCCGGAACCCGAACCCGAACCCGACCCGGAACCCGACCCGGAACCTGAGCCACCTCCGGACCCGGACCCGCCGTGTTCGCCCGACCCCGACCCCGACCCGGCCCCGGAACCGGACCCCGAGCCGCTCCCGTGCTCCCCGCCCCCGCTCTCCCCGCTTCCGTGCTCGCCGCCGCTGCCGCCGTGCTCGCCGCCGCCGTGGCCGGCCGCGTGGTCCAGGCCGGTGCGGGCGTGGTGGCCCGCCTTGCCGCCCAGCGCGTCGCGGAAGTTGGTGCCGAGGTTCTCGCCGGAGTTCTTGAGGGAGTCGGTGGCCGTGTCGGCGCCGGTCTTGAGGCTGCGGTTGACGTCGAAGCCGTTCTGGGCGCCGAACGACATGTTGACGCCCTGGGCGATGGCGTCGGAGATCATCGCCTGTAGCGCGTCCATGGCCGGCTGCTTGACGGTGTTCATGATCGCCTCGACCAGGGCGTCGCGCGCTTCCTTGAGGATGCGGCGGACGATGAGGCGGGTGGCTTGGGTGGCGCCCGCGGCCCCCACTTCGGAGAGCCCGAAGGTGAAGGGGGCGGCTGCTTGGGCCGCGATGATTTCCGCCGCGAGGATCGCCAACTGGGCGATCACCGCCACTTTCATCCCGACGATCACGCCTGATCCGGCGTCCATCGCGAAGGCGATCAGCTCGGCCGCCTCGCGGGCGTCGTTCATGTAGCCGTTGCCGCCGTCGGAGAACTTGTCCCAGTTCTTGCTGAAACCGTCGATGCTGTCGCCGGAGTTCGACGACAGGACGTTGCCGGCCGCGGTGACGCCCTCGGACTGGAGCTGTTCCACCATGTTCGCGAATTCCCGCCACTCACTGGCGGACTCGTTCATCTTGTCCTCGTCGCCCGTCGGCCAGTCGTAGCCGAGCATCTGGAGGACCCACTCAAGCCAGTCCGGCAGCATGATTGACATGGAGAATCCCCCGTAGACGGCGAGGCGGTGAGCGCGAACGAATAGAGGTGGAAAGAGAAGGAGCGGGAGGAGCAGATGGAGAAGGAGGAACGGAGGGAGCGGTGAGGGAGCTGAGGAGCAGGAAGGGGAAGTGGGCGGCAAGCCGGGGAGCGACCGCATGGCGACGGCTTCCGAGCCCCCGGACGCGGACCTCGATCCGACCCCTGTCTGGCCCTGATCCGACCCCGATCCCACCCCCGGGCAGGCGCCCCGGGGCTAGGTGTTGGGGGACTTGAAGTTGCTGATCAGCTGGCTCTCGGCCTCGGCGTTGGCAACGTGCTGCTGCATCAAGGAGTGGTTGAAGTCCTCGTTGCTCTCATGGTTGGTCGCCATGGTGGTGAGCGCGCCGCCGATCTCCTGGAGCTTGGCCGCGAGATGCCCCATCGACTCGTACATGCCGTCGCGCAGGCCCTCGTAGACGACGCCGAACTTCGAGCCGATGTCGTCGTCGCCCCACGGCGGGGTGCCGGACCCCTCCAGATCGGTGAGGCCGTTCTTGAGCTTCTCCACGGCGGTCTGGTACCGCTCGCCGATGTTGGTGAAGCTGCCGCCACCCGACTTCAGTGACGGTACGTCTGCTTGTAGGCCATCGCCGGCCATGCTCTTTGCCCCCGTTCAGAGTTCGTCACGTAGTGCTCGGACTCAAGCAAATTCTAGTCGCGTCGGTCTGCTGCACAGCAAGATGCCTACTGTCACAGCGTTGTCATGCCTGCGGGCGTCGTGAGGTGCCGTGAGGTGCCGTGAGGGCGTCGGCCTGGTGCCGGCCGGCGTCCGCGTGCCTCACGCGGTGCCCGGGCGGTACCACTGCCGGTAGACGGCGATGGCGGAGTCCGGGGGGAAGTTGGGCACCGTGGTCACGTCGCCGTTGCTCTTGGTGATCACGATGTTGGTGCCGCCCGGGCTGGCCGGCGGGGCGGTGGGGTCCTCGGGGGTGGGCCAGCCGGCGTAGACGAGGTAGCCCTCGTCGAATTCGTGGACCAGGAGCGAGACCGGGCCGCCCGGGGTGCCGACCGGCGGGAAGTAGGCGCGGCCGATCTCCAGGGCGTGGTCGGCGGAGGTCGGCACCACCTTGGGCGGGGCGTCGGCGTCGGGCTGTTGGCCGGGGACGGCGCTCGGCGGGTACGGCGGCGGCAGCGGCGGCTGGCCGGCGGTGGTGCCCTCCGGTGCGCCCGTGGTGCCGCCCGGCTGTCCGCCGGGGGCGGCGCCCGCGTTCCCGGCCGGGTTGCCGGCTGCGGAGTCCGTCATGGAGGTCCCTCCCGTTGGCTTCGCTGGGTCATGCCCGCTGTCATGCCGTGTCGTCCTGCATCAGTCACGACCAGGTCAAGGCCGCGAATTCCGGTCACCTTGACCGACGTCGGAGAAGCGTAGTGGGTTCGCCTGTGGCGGGTGCCGGGCCGGGGGCGTTCGGGAACGGTCCGGTCGCCCGGCCCGGATCTTCGGCCCCTTAGCGGGATGTTTCCCATTCTTCGCAGCATTTGCGGTACTTGCGGGGCTTACGGAACTTGCGGAACTTGTGGGGTTTACGGGACTTGCTGGCTTCAGGTGAATAAGGCGGTTGGGTCTATTTGTTCTGCTGGTCAGGTATTGCCCTGTTCGGTGTTTCGTCGGTCTCGTCCTCCAGGGTGCGGAGGGCGAACCAGAGTTCCATGCGGACGTCGGGGTCGTCGAGGTCGGTGTCGAGGAGGCCGGCGATGCGGGTGATGCGTTGGCGGACGGTGTTGCGGTGGATGCCGAGGGTGGTCGCGGTGCGGTCCCAACTTCCGTGCAAAGAGAGCCAGTTGTGCAACGTGGTGCGAAGGGGAGGGGAGTCGGCGAGAGGGGCTAGGAGGGCCCGGGCGTGTTCCCTGGCGTCCGCGGGGTCGACGAGGGCACCGAGACCGTTCGGGCCGGCGGCGTGGTGGCGCGCCAGCGGGGTGCGGCGGGCCAGAGCGCGCCGGAGTGCGGTCGCGGCGTGCCGGTCGGCGGCGGGCAGGCCGGCCACCGGGACGGGCTCGCTGACGCCCAGCGTCCAGCCGGGGAGGGCGGCGACCCCGACGTCACCGGGGACCAGGGCCCGCAGCCCGCCGGGGGCGGAAGCCGGCGCCACCAGCGGGGTCTTCAGGGCGCGGGCCAGGCCGGCCGGGGCGGCCGGGGTGTCGCGGCGGGGTGCGGCGTGCACGACGGTCCACCGGGGATGGCCGAGGAACGGCGCGACGTCGTCCGGGGCGGCGCCGACGAGGAGCTGGACCAGGGCCGCCGCGTGGTCGCCGCCGGCCGGCCCGGTGGCGGCGGGGCCGGTGATCAGGGAGAGCAGGACGGCGGCGACGCCCGCGATGGTGTGCGCGGGCGGATCGTCCGGGTCGGTGGCGACCACCAGGGCGAGCCCGCCGCCGGTCTCCTGCGGGCCGGTCCCTGCGGGTTCGGCCTCCTGGGGGCCGGGGAGCGGCCGTCCCGTCAGGGCGTAGCCGGTCAGTTGGGTGCCCGGGAGCGCGTCCGCGGCCGAGGTGGGGCCGCCGGCGGTGACCACCCCGGCCAGGCGGACCGCCGCGGCCCGGCAGGCGGCGGACGGGCGCCGGCCGGCCGTGCCGTGCGCGGTGCCGTCGGGGGCGAGCAGTGCGGCCCAGCCGTGCGCGTGGCGGGCCAGGGCGCGGAGCACGGCGCTGGCGGGTTCCGGGCGGGCGGCCGCCGCGGACAGGGCGCGCTGGGCCGCGCCGATCCGGGTCAGTTCGCGGTGCCGGGCCTCGGTCACGGCCTGCCAGACGGCGCTCTCCACGGCCGTGAACGGCGTCTCCCGGGGGACCTCGACGAGCGCCAGCCCGTGCCGGTCGCAGGCGTCCACCAGGGCCGGTGGCACGGTCCGGTGCACCGGCGCGATGCCGAAGCCGAGGGCGGCGGCGCCGGCCGCGACGGTGCGGGCCGCGTAGCCGTCCAGGTAGGCGTCGAGCGCGGCGCCGTCCTCCGAGGCCGGAGCCTCCGCCAGGTGGACGCCGGCGGTCAACAGCAGTTCGCCGCCCAGGAGGTACGGCACCGGGTCGGCCATCTCCGAGGTGTGCACCCAGTGGATCGTCACGCCCGAACGGGGGCCGGCGAGCTGACGCAGGCCCAAGTCCGTCCGGGCGAGCAGGTCCGCCAACAGGACCGGCGGGGTGGACGGCGGGGGCACGGAACGCGGCATGTGCGAAACCTCCACTTCGGGGCGCCTGAGTGGAGGAAACGTACACTTCAGCGTCGTCCGCGCGCCTCCTAGGGTCAACCCCCGAGACGGGACACCCCCACCGTCCCTCCTCCCACTTCCACCCCGAAGCACCTCACCCCGCTTCGCCCTCGCTCCCCTTGCTCCCCTCGTTCCCCTCGCTCTTCCCCTCTCCCCTCGGCGCAGTTGGAAGGGATGGCCCATGGCTGTCGACTACGCGGTGATCGTTCTCTATCTGGCCGGCATGCTCGCCATGGGGTGGTGGGGCATGCGGCGCGCCACCTCCAAGAGCGACTTCCTGGTCGCCGGGCGGCGACTGGGCCCCGCGATGTACTCCGGGACCATGGCCGCGATCGTGCTCGGTGGTGCCTCCACCATCGGCGGCGTCGGCCTCGGCTACCAGTACGGGCTGTCCGGGGCGTGGATGGTCTTCGCCATCGGCCTCGGGCTGCTGGGCCTGAGCGTCTTCTTCTCGGCCCGGATCGCCCGGCTGAAGGTCTACACCGTCTCCGAGATGCTGGACCTGCGCTACGGGGGCGCCGCCGGGATCATCTCCGGCGTCGTCATGTGGGCGTACACCCTGATGCTCGCGGTGACCTCGACCCTCGCCTACGCGACCATCTTCGACGTGCTGTTCGGGCTCGACCGCACCCTGGCGATCGTCCTCGGCGGGGCGATCGTGGTGGCGTACTCGACGCTCGGCGGGATGTGGTCGATCACCCTGACCGACATGGTGCAGTTCGTCGTCAAGACGATCGGCGTCCTGGTGCTCCTGCTGCCCCTCGCGCTCGTCAAGGCGGGCGGCTTCGCGCAGTTGAAGGCCCAGCTGCCGAGCGACTACTTCGCCCCCTTGGGCATCGGCGGCCAGACCGTCTTCACCTACGTCCTGATCTACTCGTTCGGGATGCTGATCGGGCAGGACATCTGGCAGCGCGTGTTCACCGCGCGCAGCGACCGGGTCGCGCGCCTGGGCGGCACCGCGGCCGGCACGTACTGCCTGGTGTACGCGGTGGCGGGGGCGGTCATCGGCACCGCGGCCAAGGTCCTCTACCCCCATCTGGGCAGCCCCGACGACGCGTTCGCGACGATCGTGAAGGACGCGCTGCCGGTGGGGGTGCGCGGGCTGGTGCTGGCGGCGGCGCTGTCCGCGGTGATGTCGACGTCGTCGGGCGCGCTGATCGCCTGCGCGACGGTGGCCAACAACGACATCTGGGCGCGGGTGCGACGGGGCGCCGGGCGCCGGCCGGCGGGGCCGGGCGGCGCGGCCCCCGAGGAGCCCGCGCCCGAGGCGTCCGCGGGCCACGACGAGGTCCGGGGGAACCGGCTGTTCATCCTCCTCATGGGCGTCGCGGTGATCGTCATCGCGCTCGCGCTGAACGACGTCGTCGAGGCGCTCACCCTCGCCTACAACGTGCTGGTCGGCGGGTTGCTGGTGCCCATCCTCGGGGGGCTGCTGTGGAAGCGCGGCAACGCGGCCGGGGCGTTGGCCGCGATCGGGGTCGGCGGGGTGACCGTGGTCGGCCTGATGGTCGCCCTCGGGGTCCTCGCCAACGAGCCCATCTACTACGGGCTGCTGGCCTCCCTCGTGGCCTACGTGGCGGTCAGCCTGGCCACCCGGCCCACGGACGCGGCGGTCCTGACGGCCTGGCGGGAACGGCTGGGCCCGCGGCCCGCCGCCGTGGCGGGCGCCCCGGGCCCGGCCGGCGACTGACCCGCACCGCACGCCGCCGCACGCCGCCCGGCACCCCGGCGGGCGTCCGATCGACCCCGACGAGACGGAAGAGAGCACCTTCATGAGCACCACCCCGACCCCCGATCCGGCCGCTGCCCCGACACCCGGCCCCAGTACGCCCCCCGGCCCCAGTACGACCCCCGCCCCGCCGGCGCACCGTCCGCCCCGCACCGGCGGTGACCTGGTGATCGAGTCGCTCGCCGCGCTGGGCGCCGACACCGTCTTCGGCCTGCCCGGTCAGCACGCCCTCGGCCTCTTCGACGCGCTGCGCCGCGCGCCCGGCCTGCGGTACGTGGGGCTGCGGACGGAGAACAACGCGGGCTTCGCCGCCGACGCCTACGCCCGGACCACGCACCGGGTCGCCCCGCTGCTGGTCTCCACCGGGCCGGGCGCACTGTTGACGCTGCCCGCGCTCCAGGAGGCGGCCGCCGGTTCGGCCGCCGTCCTGGCCCTCGGCAGCCAGGTGCCGGTGGCCGGGCTCGGCGGCGGTCGCCACGGCTACCTGCACGAACTCGCCGACCAGGCGGCCGCGTTCCGGGGCGTGGTGAAGTCCGTGCACACGGTGCGCACGGCGTCGCAGATCCCGTCCGCGGTGGCGGCGGCGTGGGAGTCGGCGGTGAGCGTCCCGCACGGGCCGGTGTGGCTGGAGATCCCGCAGGACGTGCTGCTGGCGCCCGTCGACGTGCCGCCGGTCGTCGAACTCCCGCTCCAGGTGCGGGAGGTGGCGCCGCGGCGGGAGGTGATCGTGGAGGCCGCCCGGCGGCTGGGGGAGGCCCGCCGGCCGGTGATCCTGGCCGGCGGGGGCGTCGTGCGGGCCGGGGCGGAGGCCGAACTGCTGGCGCTGGCCGAGCGGTTGCGGGCACCGGTGGCGACCACCTTCGGGGGCAAGGGCGCCTTCCCCTGGGAGCATCCGCTCTCCCTCCAGTCCTGGCTGGAGGACCGCCACACCACCGACTTCCTGGAGGACGCGGACACCCTCCTGGTGGTCGGTTCGGGGCTCGGCGAACTCTCCTCGAACTACCACACCTTCCGGCCGCGCGGCCGGGTCGTCCAGATCGAGGCGGACCTCGGCAAGCTGGAGTCCAACCACGCCGCGCTGGGCATCCACGCGGACGCCCGGGCGGCGTTGGCGGCCCTGCTGGCGGAGGTCCCACCGGGGCGTCCGGCGGGAGCGCCGGCCGCCGACGGGCCCGAGGCCGCCGTCGCCGCGCTGCTGGCCCGGGTCCGCGACCGGCTCGACGGCCAGGGGCTGGCGGCGGAGCGGGAGATCCTCGCCGCGGTGCGCGCGGCGCTGCCCGACGACGCGGTCAGCTGCTGGGACATGACGATCCTGGCCTACTGGGCCTGGTCCGCGTTCGATGCGCGGCGGCCCAACGCGCTGCACTCCGCGCAGGGCGCCGGCGGCCTGGGCTACGGCTTCCCGGCGGCGCTGGGCGCGGCCGTCGCCGACCCGGGGCGACCGGTGCTGGCGGTCTCGGGGGACGGCGGTGCGATGTACTCGCTCGCCGAACTGGCCACGGCCCGCCAGTACGACCTGCCGGTGACCTGGCTGATCGTGGACGACGGCGGCTACGGCATCCTGCGCGAGTACATGACCGACGCGTTCGGCGCGACCACCGCCGAGGCCACCGAGCTGACCCGGCCGGACTTCGTGGCGCTGGCCGGGTCGTTCGGGGTGCCGGCGGTCCGCACCACCCCGGAGCGGCTGGGCGCGGACCTGGCCGCGGCGCTGGCCGCCCCCGGTCCGTCGGTCGTCGTCCTGCCCGCCCGGCTGCGGATGTTCGCCCCCACGCACCTGACGGCGTGAAGGCGCCCCCTCACGCCCCGACCCGCCCCTGCACCAGCTGGGACAGCGCGGCGTGCACCTCGTCGACCGACCGCTCCGGCTGGAACGACTGCCAGTCCAGCGCGGCGACCAGCACCATCCCGAGCAGTGCCGAGGCGGTCAGCGACACGTCGAGTTCGTCGCTGAGTTCCCCGCCGCGCACGGCGTCCCGCAGCACCGACTCGACGACCGCCAGGGCCCGGCCCCGTACGGAGGTGAGGGTGGCGCGCCAGGTGCGGTTGGTGCGCCAGAGCTCGGCGACGTAGAGCTGGGTGAGGGCGGGGGAGCCGGCGATGAAGTCCAGGCCGGCGCGGATCATCGCGTCGAGGGCGTCGACCCGGGTGCCGCCGCCGGCCACGGTGCGGTCGGCGGCGGTGCGCAGGGAGGCGGCGAGCAGGTCGACGCCGTCCCGCAGGAGTTCCTCGTAGAGGACGTTCTTGCTGCTGAAGTTGTAGTAGACGGTGCCCTTGGCGACGCCGGCGCGTTCGGCGATCTCCTCGACCGTGGTGGCGGAGAAGCCCTGTTCGGCGATGAGGATGACGGCGGCGTCGAAGAGCCGCCGCCGGGTCGACGTGCGGCGGGGGGCGGCGCCGGCGACGGCACCGCCCCCCTTGCCGGAGCGGCTGCTCACAGGCTGAGCTCCGGGTGCAGGTCCTTCATCCGCACGACCTGGCGGCTGCGCGCCGCGAGGGCGGTGAGGGCCAGCGCGCCGAGCGTGAACGCGGCCAGCACGATGCTGCCCTGCCAGACGACGTCCACGTCACCACCGGTGATCAGGCGGCGCAGGCCGTCGACGACGTAACTCATCGGCAGGAACGGGTGGACGGCCGAGAAGAACGCCGGGCTGGTCTGCACCGGGTAGGTGCCGCCCGCCGAGGTCAGCTGGAGCATCAGGATGACCAGCGTCAACACCCGGCCGGCCGGGCCGAAGAAGGCGCTCAGCAGCTGGATGACGGCGGTGAAGCAGGCCGTCGCCAGCATCAGGAACCCGATGGTGGCACCCGCGCGGTCCATCTCCAGACCCAGCGCCCAGTGCAGCACGGCCATCAGGGCCAGCACCTGCACGACGCCGATGGCGAAGGCCGGCAGCCAGGAGCCGAGCGCGATCCGCCAGCCGGGCGCGCCCGCGGCCAGTGCCCGCTTGCCGAGCGGCGCCAGCAGCATGTACGCGACCATCGCGCCGACCCAGAGGGAGAGCGGGATGAAGTACGGGGCGAGGCCGGTGCCGTAGTTGGGCGCCTTGTGCATCGACTTGGCGGCCAGCTTGACCGGGTCGGACATCACGTCGGTCCGGTCGTCGCGGTCCTTCTTGTCGTAGTCGGGGATCTTGGCGACCCCGCTGTGCAGCCCGGTGGCCAGCTGGTTGGCGCCGTCCTTGAGCTTGTACAGACCGCCGCTGAGCTTCTCGGCGCCGTCGTGGGCGGTGCCGAGGCCGTCGTGGAGCTGCCCGGCGCCGTTGGCGAGGTCGCCGGCACCGTTGTGGAGCTGGCCCGCGCCGTTGGCGAGGTCGCCGGCGCCCTTGTGGAGCTGGCCCGCACCGTTGGCGAGGTCGCCGGCGCCGTTGGCGAGGGTGCCGAGACCACCGGCGAACTGGCCGGCGCCCTGGGCGACCTTGTGGGCACCGTCGTTGAGCTGGTTGAGCTTGGCGAGCTGGCCGTCCGCGTTCTTGACGATGTCCGGCACCTGGTCGGCCACCATCTGAGCGCCCTGCTGCACCTCGCGCAGCTTCGTGCGCAGCTGGCCGAAGTCCGCGTGGGCGATGGCGTCGTCGACCTTGCCCGCCAGGTCGGCCCCGGTGGCGGCGCCGGCCGCGACCCCCTTCAGGCGCGCGCAGTCGGCGTCGGTGTTCCCGCCGGTGCACCGCGCCTCGTACAGCGCCTGGGCGTCTTCGGCGTTCTTGCGCGTCTGCGTGGCGGCCTTGGCGGAGTTCGCCGGCAGCTTGGACAGGAGGTCGTCCACGTCCTCGGTGACCTTGACGACGAACCGCGCGCCGTCGGCGATCTCCTTGCCGTGCTCCTTCAGGTAGGGCAGGTCCTTCTTGGCGAGGCCGTCGACCTGGTCGACGAGCTGCTGGGTGCCGTCCGCGACCTGGCTCGCGCCCTGGCTGAGTTCCTTGGCCTTGGCGGCGGCCTGGGCCGCGCCGTTGCTGAGGTCGCCGGCACCCTTGCCGAGCTTGCCGGCGCCGTTGCTGAGGTCGCCCGCACCCTTGTTGAGCTTGCCGGCGCCGTTGCTGAGGTCGCCCGCACCCTTGTCGAGCTTGCCCGCGCCGTCGTTCAGCTTCCCGAGCCCGTCGGCCAGTTCGCCGGTCTTCTCCCGGGCGGTGCCCAGGCCGTCGTCGACCTTGCCCGCGCCGTCCGCGGCCTTGGCGGTCTCGTCGTGCAGGTCGGAGAACGACACGAAGATCTTGTCGAGGAACGCCCGGCTGGACTTCGACGACGTCTTGGCGCGGATCTCGGAGAACACCGTCTTGGAGATGGAGCCGACGATGTAGTTGTTGGCGTCGTTGGTGCGCACCTGGAGGGCGCCGGTCTGCGGGTCGTCACCGCCGCTGGAGGCGATCTTCTCGCTGAAGTCCTTCGGGACGGTCAGCGAGAGGTAGTAGTCGCCCTTCTCCAGGCCCTTGGCGGCGGCGGAGGCGCTGACCTCCTCCCAGTCGAAGGTCTTGCTGTCCTTGACGTTCTTCGCCAGGTCGGCGCCGGCGGTCAGCTTCTTGCCGTCGGAGGTGGCGCCCTGGTCCTCGTTGACCAGCGCGACCGGGATCTTGTCCAGCCGGCTGTAGGGGTCCCAGAAGGAGCAGAGGTAGAGCGCTCCGTACAGCAGCGGGATGAGCATGAGGGCGACCAGGCCAAGGCGGGGGAGCTTGCCCCGGCCGAAGCGCCTCAGCTCAAGCGCGGCCAGTCTCGGCGAACGCATGCGCCGCTTCCTCCTCGTGGGTGTCGTGGGTGCCGCCGGTGGCGGGGGTGGGGGTGGTGTCGGTGGTGGCGGTCGTGCCGGTGGTGACGACCAGGGCGTCCGCCGGGGCGTCGGAGGCGACCGCGACCACGGTGGTGCCGGCCAGCGCCACGTCCCGCAGCAACTGCCAGGCCGTGGCGCGTTCTTCCGCCGACAGCTTCAGGTCGAGGTCGTCGACGGCCAGCAGGTACGGCTGGTGCATCACCGCGAGCGCCACGGACAGCCGGAGCGCCTCCAGCCGTTCCAGGTCGCGCACGCAGGTCCGCAGGCCCTTGGGCAGGGTGTCCGGGTCGAGGCCGGCGGCCGCCAGGGCGGCGTTCACCACCGCCCGGGTGGCTTCCCTGCGGCGGCTGCCCCAGAGGAACGGCGCGCCCCGGCGGCCCAAGAGGGCCTGTTCCTGGAGGTGTTCGGCGACGGTGAGGGCCGGTTCGAGGTCGGCGACGCCGGGCACGTGAGCGAGCGCGGTGCGCCCGCGGACCGTCCCCATCCGCTTCGGCAGCGGGAACCCGGCGACCGTGGCGTGCCCCTCGGTGATCCGCATCCGGCCGGTGAGCGCGAGCAGCAGGCAGGTGCGACCGGAGCCCGACGGACCCCGTACCGCGATCAGCGCCCCCGGCTCCGCGGTGAGGTCGACGCCTCTGAAGGCCCAGCCGCGTGGGCCCTTCACTCCGATGCCCCGGGCGTTGACGGCCGCCCCCTGGCGGGTGGTCTCCACAGCCCCTCCTTTTAGTCTGACTGGTCAGTCTAAAAGTGTGCCGTACGCGTGCCCGTATTGACCAATCGGGGCCGTAGGGCGGCCGGAAAACGCCGCTCACGGCCGGAAAGCGCTGAATCTCCCGGGAAACCAGTGACCCGAGTGGCTGACGGCCCATAGGGTGCGCAGACGTCGGGCAGCGCCGAGGCTGGGTCCGTGCCTCAGCGCGCGGCACCGGCCGCACGGGGACGGAGAGCCATGGACCACACGCAGCGGACGCCGCGGCGGGGCGACCGGAACGACGGCGGGCCGCGCCCGAAGCCGCCCGCCGCCCGCCGCAACGGACCCCGCCGCCCGCGCGGACCGCTCGCCGCCCTGCTCGCCGGCACCCTGCTCGCCGCCCTCGCCCCGGCCGCCGCCCCGCCCGCCGCGGCGGAGGCGGTGCCGGCCGCCACCGCGCCGCCCTCCTGCACCGCCGACGGCTGGGCCCCCACCGCCACCGCCCTCGACCCCCGGGACAGCCACCACGCCTACGTCGGCAACGGCTACCTCGGCCAGCGCGTCCCGCCCAACGGCACGGGCTACGCCGCCCCCGGCGGCACCACCGGCTGGCCCCTGAAGACCCCCGAGTACGACGGCTCCTTCGTCTCCGGCCTCTACGCCAAGGGCCCGGCGAACCTCCAGGGCCGCCAGGCGATAGCCGCCCTCCCCACCTGGACCACCCTCGACGTCACCACCGGCGGCCCGCACCCCGACACGTTCTCCTCGGCCACCGCCCCGGGCCGCATCAGCCACTACCGCCAGACCCTCTCGCTGCGCTGCGGCTTCGTGCGCACCGCGCTGACCTGGACCGCCGCCGACGGCCGGGTCACCGACCTGGTCTACGACGTGCTCGCCGACCGGGCCGACCCGCATACCGCCGCGGTCCGCCTGCGGATGACGCCCCACTGGAGCGGCGAGACGACCGTCACCGACACCCTCGACGGCCGCGGCGCCCGCCGGCTGCGCCCCGCCGGCCCGGCCCCCGGCGCCGACGTCCAACGGCCCGGCACGGTCGCCGTCGGCTTCCGCACCGACGGCACCGGGACCGCGGGCGCCGTCGCCTCCACGTTGCGCGCCGGGCCCGGCACCCCGGACGCCCGCCCGTCGGCTGTGCCCCGCCTCGGCGCCACCACGGCCGAGGCCCTCACCGCCCGCCAGCGACTGACCCTCCCGGTGCGCCGCGGCCACGCCTACGAGGTGACCAAGTACGTCGGCGTGGACACCGCCCTCACCTCCCGCGCCCCGCGCACCGCCGCCGAGGCCGCCTCCCGGCGGGCCGCGGACACCGGCTGGGCCGCCCTGTCCGCCCGGCACCGCGCCGCCTGGCAGGAGTTGTGGCGCAGCGACGTCGAGGTGGCCGGGCAGCCCGCGCTCCAGTCCTGGATCCGCTCCGCCCAGTACGGACTGTTGGCAGCGACCCGTCCCGGCAGCGCCAACAGCATCGCCCCCGCCGGCCTGACCAGCGACAACTACGCCGGCGAAATCTTCTGGGACGCCGAGACCTGGATGTACCCGGGACTGCTGGCCACCCACCCCGACCTCGCCCGGACCGTCGTCGACTACCGCTACCGCACCCGCGACGCCGCCCGCGCCAACGCCCGCCGCCTCGGCTACCGGGGCCTCTTCTACTCCTGGACCAGCGGCAGCACCGGCGACCTGTTCACCGAGTGCCACAGCTGGGACCCGCCGCACTGCACGACCCAGAACCACCTGATGGGCGACGTCTCGCTGGCCGCCTGGCAGTACTACCTCGCCACCAAGGACACCACCTGGCTGAAGTCCCGCGGCTGGCCCGTCCTGGCGGGCATCGCCGACTTCTGGGTCTCCCGCGCCACCCGCAACCCCGACGGCAGCTACTCGATCAAGAACGTCGCCGGCCCGGACGAGTACAGCAACGGCGTGACCGACGCGGTCTTCACCAACGCCGGCGCCGCCACCGCCCTGCGGCACGCCGCCCGCGCCGCCACCCTCCTGGGCGAACCGGCCCCCGCCGCCTGGAAGACCGTCGCCGACCAGCTGCGGATCCCCTACGACAGCGGCAAGAAGGTCTTCGAGCAGTACGCCGGGTACCGGGGGACGACCATCAAGCAGGCCGACACGGTGCTCCTGATGTACCCGCTGCAATGGCCGATGACCCGGCAGCAGGCCGCCGCCACCCTCGACTACTACGCGGCCCGCACCGACCCCGACGGCCCGGCCATGACCGACTCGGTGCACGCCGTCGACGCCGCCGCCCTGGGCGAGCCGGGCTGCGCCACCTACACCTACCTCCAGCGCGCCATCAGGCCGTTCGTGCGCGGACCGTTCGCGGAGTTCTCCGAGGCCCGCGGCGAGAAGGCCGGCGCCGGCGACCCGCACGCCGGCCGCCCCGCCCAGGACTTCCTCACCGGCAAGGGTGGCTTCCTCCAGGTCTTCACCCACGGCCTGACCGGTCTGCGCTTCGAGGAGGACCGGGTCCACCTGGACCCGATGCTGCCGCCGCAGCTGGCCGCCGGCGTCACCCTGCGCGGCCTGCACTGGCAGGGCCGCACCTTCGACGTCGCGCTCGGCGCCCACCAGAGCACCGTCCGGCTCACCGCCGGCCCCGCCCTGCCGCTCGCCACCCCCGAGGGCGACAAGCTGGTCAGCCGCGGCGTCCCGGCCGTCCTCAAGACCCGCCGCCCCGACCTCGCCGCGACCACCGACGTCGCCCGGTGCGCCACCGCCACCGCCACCTCCGAGGAGCCCGGCCTGTACGCCGGCGCCGCGGTCGACGGCAACGCCACCACCGCCTGGGTCCCGGACGCCGCCGACGCCACCCTCACCGTCGACCTGGGCCGCACCGTCACCGTCGGCCGGATCACCCCGCACTGGACCGCCACCCGCCCGACGGCGTACGTCGTGCAGGTCTCGCAGGACGGCCGGCACTGGACCGGCACCGGTTACGCGGGCCGCAGCCCGGCCCGGTACGTCCGGATCGTGGTGCACGGCGCCACCCGGCCCGGACCCGGCGGCGCGCCCGCACCCCGCCCGGGCCTGGCCGAGCTCCAGGTGACCCGGGCGCCCTGACCGCGGCCGGTTCCCCCCGTCGGAGCGCCGTGGATTGTTGCGGCGGGATGAAATCCGCGGCCCCGCGTGTTGGTTCCGTGCGGTAGACGAGGCACGGGAGGCATCGGGTGGCGGGGACGGACACGGCACGACAGGGCTGGGCACGGCGACTGAGCCGGGACTGCTGGCGGTACCGCAAGGACGTCCTGCTGGCGCTGGGCGCCTCGCTCGTCGGGATGGGCGTCACGGCGCTCGTCCCGCTCATCCCCAAGTTGATCATCGACGACGTGATCGTCCGGCACGACCGGGCGCTGGCCCCCTGGGCCGTCCTGCTGGTCGTCGCCGCCGTCGTGGTCTACGTCCTCACCTACTTCCGCCGCTTCTACGGCGGCCGGCTCGCCCTGGACGTCCAGCACGACCTGCGCACCCGCATGTTCGACGCGATAGCCCGGCTCGACGGGCGGCGGCAGGACGAGCTGAGCACCGGCCAGGTCGTCGGCCGCGCCACCAGCGACCTCCAGCTCATCCAGAGCCTGCTGTTCATGCTCCCGATGATGATCGGGAACGTCCTGCTCTTCGCCGTCTCGCTGGCCGTGATGGCGGTCCTGTCGCCGCTGCTGACGGTCGTCGCACTGGCCGTCGCCCCGGCCCTGTGGATCATCGCCCGGCGCAGCCGCGCCCGCCTCTTCCCGGCCACCTGGTACGCCCAGGGCCAGGCCGCCGCGGTCGCCTCCGTCGTGGACGGCGCGGTCTCCGGCGTCCGCGTCGTGAAGGGCTTCGGCCAGGAGGAGCAGGAGACCGGCAAGCTCCGCGAGGTCGGCCGCCGGCTGTTCGCCGCCCGGCTGCGCACGGTCCGCCTCAACGCCCGCTACACCCCGGCCCTCCAGGCCGTCCCCGCGCTCGGCCAGGTCGCGATGCTGGCGCTCGGCGGCTGGATGGCCACCCAGGGCCACATCACCCTGGGCACCTTCGTCGCCTTCTCCACCTACCTCGCGCAGCTGGTCGGCCCGGTCCGGATGCTGGCCATGATGCTCACCGTCGGCCAGCAGGCCCGCGCCGGCGTCGAGCGGGTCTACGAACTCATCGACACCGAGCCGACGATAACGGAGCACCGAGACGCCCACGCCCTGCCCGCCGACGTCCCGGCGACCGTCGTCTTCGACCGGGTCACCTTCGGCTACGGCCCCCACCACGCCCCGGCCGCCGGCAGCCAGGACGGCCAGGACGGCGCGACCGGTGACGGCGCGGGCGCCGCGCCGCCCGCGCCCCGCCCCGTCCGCCCCATCCTCGACGACTTCTCGCTGCGCATCGACGCCGGCGAGACGGTCGCCGTGATCGGCGCCTCCGGCAGCGGCAAGTCCACCGTCTCCCTGCTGCTGCCCCGCTTCTACGACGTCACCGCCGGCCGCGTCCTGGTCGGCGGCCACGACGTCCGCGACCTCACCCTGGAATCGCTGCGCGCCGCCATCGGACTGGTCCCCGAAAGCAGCTTCCTGTTCTCCGACTCGATACGCGACAACATCGCCTACGGCCACCCCGAGGCCACCGACGCCCAGGTCCACGCCGCCGCCCGCGCCGCCCAGGCCGACGGCTTCATCGCGGAACTGCCCCAGGGCTACGACACCAAGGTCGGCGAGCAGGGCCTGACCCTCTCCGGCGGCCAGCGCCAACGCGTAGCCCTGGCCCGCGCCATCCTCACCGACCCCCGACTGCTGGTCCTCGACGACGCCACCTCCGCCGTCGACGCCCGCGTCGAGCACGAGATCCACGAGGCGCTGCGCGGCGTCATGGCCGGCCGCACCACCCTGCTGATCGCCCACCGCGCGTCCACCCTGGCGCTCGCCGACCGGGTCGCGGTCCTCGACGACGGCCGGCTCGTCGACATCGGCACCCAGGAGGAGCTGGCCGAACGCTGCGCCCTGTACCGCCGGCTGCTGACCGACCCGGAAGAGCTGGGCGACGTCCCGCACGACCCCGCCGGAGCGGGGGGCCTCTTCGACGGCGAGTACGCGGCGTCCGGGACGACCGGGCTGCTTCAGCCCGCCCCCGACGGCGACCGGCCGCACCCCGACGGACCCGTCCGCCGCCCCGGCGCCCTGGTCGACGTCGAGCCCGCCGAGCCCGCCGACCGCGCCGCCGCCGCGGCCGTCACCGGCGGCATCACCCCCGAGCTGTGGGTCCGCCGCGAGCAGGAGGCCGAGGCGGGCGCCGCCGGCACCGCCACCCGCGGGGCCACCGTCGCAGGCCCCGGCCTCGCCGCCGCGACGGCCGGCAGCCCCGCCACTCCCGAACTCCTCGCCCAGGTCGCCGCGCTGCCCCCGGCCACCGACGCCCCCGACGTCGACGAGGCCGCCGCGGTCCGCCCCGAGCGTTCCTACGGCCTGCGCCGGCTGCTGCACGGCTTCGGCCGGCCGCTCACCGTGGCCCTGCTGCTGGTCGCCGTCGACGCGGTCGCCTCGCTGCTGCTGCCGGTCCTCATCCGCCAGGGCATCGACGACGGCGTCCGGCGCGGCATCCTGGCCGGCGTCTGGACCGCCGCCGGGCTCGCCCTGGCCGTCGTCGCCGCCCAGTGGGTCGCCCAGATCGGCGCCAACCGCATGACCGGCCGCACCGGCGAGCGGGTCCTGTACTCCCTCCGCCTGAAGATCTTCGCCCAGCTCCAGCGCCTCGGCCTCGACTACTACGAGCGCGAACTGACCGGCAAGATCATGACGCGGATGACCACCGACGTCGACGCGCTGTCCACGTTCCTGCAGACCGGCCTGGTCACCGCCGTCGTCTCGGTGCTCACCTTCTTCGGCATCCTGCTCGCCCTGCTCGCCCTCGACGTCCAGCTGGCCCTGGTGGTCTTCGCCACCCTCCCCCCGCTGGTCCTCGCCACCTACGTCTTCCGCAAGCGCAGCATCACGGCGTACGAACTCGCCCGCGAACGGATCAGCACCGTCAACGGCGACCTCCAGGAGAACGTCGCCGGGCTGCGGATAGTCCAGGCGTTCCGCCGCGAGGGGCACGGCGCCGAGCGGTACGCCGCGCACAGCGACGCCTACCGCCGGGCCCGGGTGCGCGGCCAGTTCCTGATATCCGTCTACTTCCCGTTCGTCCAGCTGCTGTCGTCCGTGGCGTCCGCCCTGGTCCTGGTCGTCGGCGCCGAGCGGATCGGCGGACACACCCTCAGCGCCGGCGCCCTGGTCGCCTACCTCCTCTACATCGACCTGTTCTTCGCCCCCGTCCAGCAGCTCTCGCAGGTCTTCGACGGCTACCAGCAGGCGTCCGTCTCGCTCGGTCGGATCCGCGAACTCCTCGTCCAGCCCACCTCCACCCCGGCCGCCGAGCACCCCCGCCCGGTCCCCGCCCTCCGCGGTGACCTCACCTTCGACGGCGTCCACTTCCACTACGGCGACCACGGCGAGCAGGCGCTGGCCGACATCGACCTCACCATCCCGGCCGGCCAGACCGTCGCCTTCGTCGGCGAGACCGGCGCCGGCAAGTCCACCCTCGTCAAGCTGGTCGCCCGCTTCTACGACCCGACGGCCGGCGCGGTCCGCATCGACGGCACCGACCTGCGGGAACTCGACCTGACCGGCTACCGCCGCCGGCTCGGCGTCGTCCCCCAGGAGTCCTACCTCTTCGCCGGCACCGTCCGCGACGCCATCGCCTACGGCCGCCCGGACGCCACCGACGCCGAGGTGGAGGCCGCCGCCCGCGCCGTCGGCGCCCACGACATGATCGCCACCCTCGACGACGGCTACCTCCACGAGGTCGCCGAGCGCGGCCGCAACCTCTCCGCCGGCCAGCGCCAACTCCTCGCCCTGGCCCGCGCCGAACTCACCGACCCGGACGTGCTGCTCCTCGACGAGGCCACCGCCGCCCTGGACCTGGCCACCGAAGCCGTCGTCAACCACGCCACCGACCGGCTCGCCGGCCGCCGCGCCGACCCGTCGCCCGACCTCGCCCCCGTGCGAGCGGGGCAGGACCCGCTCCCCGCGCCGCCCGCCCACGCGCGCACCACCCTCATCGTCGCCCACCGGCTCACCACCGCCGCCCGCGCCGACCGGGTGGTGGTCCTCGACCACGGCCGGATCATCGAGGACGGCACCCACGCCCAACTGCTCGCCCGCAACGGCCGCTACGCGGAGCTGTGGCGGACCTACAGCGGCGAGGAGGAGAGCCTCGTCGTGTGAGCAGGCGCCCCAATGGGGGCTGGTGGCGCCCGCACCGCGCGGATAGGTTCGGCCCGACCTTTGACAACCCAAGGGGAGGGCCCATGCGCAAGGCCAAGAGAGGGCTGCTGACGCTCGCCGTACTCATAAGTGCGGCGAGCGTCGGCGCACCAGCCGGAGCGGCCACCGCCGCCGGACCGGACGGCACGGACATCAAGGACCGGATCCTCGCGATCCCGGGAATGCGCGTCATCGAGGAGAAGCCGGTCGACGGCTACCGCTACTTCGTCCTCGACTACACCCAGCCGGTCGACCACCGGCACCCGGAGAAGGGCACCTTCCAACAGCGCCTGACCCTGCTCCACAAGTCGGTGGACCGCCCGACGGTCTTCTACACCTCCGGCTACAACGTCAGCACCACCCCGTCCCGCAGCGAACCCACCAAGATCATCGACGGCAACCAGGTCTCCCTGGAGTACCGCTACTTCACCCCGTCCCGCCCGGTGCCCACCGACTGGAAGAAACTCGACATCCAGCAGGCCGCCAACGACCAGCACCGCGTCTTCCAGGCCCTGCACGCCCTCTATCCCGAGCACTGGATCGCCACCGGCGGCAGCAAGGGCGGCATGACGGCCACCTACTACCGCCGCTTCTTCCCGCACGACATGAACGGCACCGTCGCCTACGTCGCCCCCGACAACCCCGACCGCGACGACGCCGCCGCCTACGACCGCTTCTTCGCCACCGTCGGCACCCCCGAGTGCCGCGCCGCCGTCGGGAAGGTCGAGCGCGAGGCGCTGCTCCGCCGGGACGAGATCGTCAACCGCTACGAGAAGTGGGCCGGCGAACACCAGCGCACCTTCCACCTCATCGGCAACGCCGACCGGGCCTACGAAGTCCTCGTCACCGACCTGGTCTTCGGCTTCTGGCAGTACCAGCCCGCCGCGACCGCCTGCGCCGAGGTACCCGCGCCCACCGCCCCCACGGACGCCCTGTGGACCTGGATGGACAAGGTTGGCGGCTTCGACTCCTACACCGACCAGGGCCTGGAGAAGTTCCAGCCGTACTACTACCAGGCCGGCACCCAGCTCGGTGAGCCCAAGTACCACTACCCCAACCTCCGCGGCCTGCTGCGCTACCCGGGCCTCAACAACTCCCGCAGCTTCGTGCCCCGCGAGATCCCGATGCGGTTCGACCGGCGCGCCATGCCCGACGTCGACCGCTGGGTGCGCCACCACGCCACCCGCATGATGTTCGTCAACGGACAGTTCGACCCGTGGAGCGCCAAGCACTTCGAACTCGGCCGCGGCGCCCGGGACTCGTACCTCTTCACCGTCCCCGGCGGCAACCACGGCGCGAACATCGCGGCGCTCAAGGACGCCGACCGCACCAAGGCCACCGCCGAACTCCTCGACTGGGCCGGCCTCCCGGTGCCCGCCGACGGCCGGGCCACCGCCCAGGCCCCGCACGACAGCACCCTGGACCGGCCGGAACTCGCCCAGCGCCGGACCCTGCGGCCGTAACCCCGCACCGCACCCGCCCCACCGGGTGTGCGTCCCGCACCAACGCGGGACGCACACCCACCGGGCCGGTCGGCCCGCTCAGTACCGCAGCCCGTGCCCGATCTGGAACAGCGCGGTCTGCGGCGCGTCCGCGCGCATTATCGCCACCGGCAGCCGGCCCGCCGGATCCCGCCGCCCGGCGATCACCCGGGCCGCCGCCCGCAACTCCACGTCCGTCCACGAGTAACTGGCCAGCGCCGCCGCCACCCCGTCCAACAGGGCGATGTCGTACGGATTGCGCACCGCCAGCTGCACCACCGGCTTCCCCGTCGCCAACAGCTCCTCGACCAGCGTGCGCTGCGCCGACGAGGCGGTGATGTCGTACGTCGCCACCACCGCCGCGTCCCGCTCCGCCAGCGCCGCCCCGGCCCGGGCGATCAGCTCCCGTGACGGCGCCGTCCCGGTGGGCAGCACGGTGGCCGTGAAGCCCGACCGACGCAGCTCCTCGGCCAGCACCGCGGTCGGCGGCCCGCCGGTCCCGGACGGCGCGGCCGGGTCCACCCCCGCCACCAGCAGCCGGCGGGTCCGCCGCGGAGACAGCGGCAGCACCCCGTCCCGGTTGCGCAGCAACGTGGTGGTGCGGTCCGCGATCCGGTCCGCGGCGGCCCGGTGCGCGCGTACCCCCACCACCCGGTCGACCTGCTCCCGAGAGGTGTACGGATCGGCGAACAGCCCCCGACGCTCCTTCAGCAACAGGATCCGCAACAGCTTGGCGTCGATCTCCGGCTCGCTCAGCTCCCCGTCCCGCAGCGCCCGGACGACCGCGGCGTGCGCGACGGACAGGTCCGGCGGGTTCAGCAACTGGTCCACCCCGGCCTTCAGCGCCAGCACCGGCACCCGGTCGTCCCCGTACTTCACCCGGACGCCCTCCATGCCCAGCGAATCGGTCACCACCACCCCGTCGTAGCCGAGCCGCCGGCGCAGGATGCCGGTGACGATCGGCCGGGACAGCGTCGCCGGATCGCCACTGGGGTCGAGGGCCGGCACCACGATGTGCGCCGTCATCACCGAGTCGATGCCGGCGGCGATCGCGGCCTTGAAGGGCGGCGCGTCCAGCCGCTCCCACTCCTGCGCGGAGTGGTGGATGTACGGCAGCCCGACGTGGCTGTCGGTGTCGGTGTCGCCGTGCCCGGGGAAGTGCTTGGCGCAGGCCGCCACCCCCGCGCTCTGGTAGCCGCCCACCTGCGCCGCGACCATACGGGCCACGGCCTGCGGGTCGGCCCCGAAGGACCGCACCCCGATGACCGGGTTGGCGGGGTTGACGTTGACGTCCGCGTCCGGCGCGTAGTCCTGCCGGACGCCCATCGCGAACAGCTCCCGGCCGGAGATCCGCCCCGCCGTGCGGGCGTCCGCCACGGACCCGCCGGCGCCCAGCGCCATCGCCCCGGGCAGCAGCGTCGCCGGCGCCCCGATCCGGGCCACTATCCCGTGCTCCTGGTCCGTGGAGATCAGCACCGGCACCGGGACGCGCAGTGCGGCGGCGGCCTCCTGGATGCCGTTGGACAACGCGGCGACCTGGTGCGGGTCGCGGGTGTTGTGCGCCCAGCCGAAGTAGATGATGCCGCCGACGTGGTACCTGGCGATCAGTTCGGCGGCGTCGGCGACGCCGATCTCCTTGCGGTTGGCGGCGACGTCGGCGGGGTCGGGGTCGGTCGCGGAGTGCCCGTACACCCGCATCACGAAGAGCTGGCCGGCCTTCTCCTCCGGCGACATCCGGGCGATCAGCCGGCGCAGCCGCTCGACGGCGGCGGGCGGCGACGGAACGGGGGAGGGGCCGGCGTGCGCTTCGCCGACGCCCAGGGCAGCGGCCGCGGCGGCTGCCGCGGCGGTGGTCAGGACGGTACGTCTGGAGTGCATCTGCGCTCCTTCCGGGGGGCTTCCTCGAACACGTGAAGGAAACTTCCAAGGAGACACGGATAGCCGGAAAACACCCGCCGGTCAATGACGGAGAACCACGGCGCCGCCCCGGGATTGCGGCGCGGGCCGGGGTGTGGTGGGCGCGCACAGGATCGGCTTCGCGGGCCGCCGCCCGCGGCCGGGCACACCGGTCAGCCGCCGCCCCGCCCCAGGGCCCCACCCCCCTCGCCGAACAGCCGCGCCACGTGCGCCCGCCCCTGCGCCAGCAGCCCCGGCAGCCCCGCCGCACCGGGGAACCACCGCTTCTCGTACTCCCAGCACCACCACCCGTCGGCCCCCGGCCCGAGCGCCGCCACCACCTCCGGCAACGGCAGCACCCCCGCCCCCAACGGCAGCGGCGTCAGGTCCTGCGCCGACGCCACGTCCTTGACCTGCACGTACCCCAGATGCCCGGCCAGCGCCGCCCGGGTCGCGGCCGGCGCCTCCCCGCCGAGCCAGCTGTGCAGCACGTCCCACAGGGCGCCCACGTGCGAAGCGTCCACGGCCGCCAGGATCCGGGCCACCGCCGCACCGGTGCGGTGCGAGTCGTGGGTCTCCAGCAGCACCCGCACCCCGCGCTCCGCGGCCAGCGGCGCCACCGCGCCCAGCCGCCGGACCGCGTCCGCCGCCGCCCGCTCCGCCGGACGACCGCCGCCCCCGGGGAAGACCCGCACGTAACGGGCCCCCAAGTCGGCGGCCAGCAAAACCAGTTCGACCAGCTCATGGGCCAGCTCCGCCTCCGCCGCGGGGCCCGCGCACTCGGCCGCCACCCTTGCGTACCCGGCGACGGCCAGGACCTCCACCCCCGCGTCCGCGAACCGCCCGCGCACCTGCGCCCGCTCCCGCGCGCCCAGCAGCGGATGCACCGGTTCCTCGGGGTGCGCCCGCACCTCCACGCCCTGATAGCCGCACGCCACGGCCAGCCGCACCACCTCGGCCACCGCCATCCCCGGCACCCCGAGCGTCGAGAACGCCGCCCGCACCGCCCCCGGACCGCCGTCCCCGCCCGCGCCGTCCCCGGTCATCCCGCCTCCCACCTTCGCTGACGCACCGTCAGGCGCCAACCCTGCCCGACCCGATCGAACCCGAAACCGCACCCCCGTCGCCCCCGGCCGACACCGCCGCCGGCCGCACCGGACCGGTCGACGCGCGCACCAGCAGCTCCGCCGGCAGCGTCGCCACCCCGCCCGGCGGCGCCACCGCCCGACCCAGCGCCAGCCGCCCGGCCCGGGCCCCCGCCTCCCGCAGCGGCAGCCGCACCGTGGTGAGCGCGGGCGCGGCGTCCACGCTGAACGGCAGATCGTCGAAACCGGCCACCGAGACGTCCTCGGGTATCCGCAGGCCCCGCTCGCGCAGCGCCGCGCACACCCCCAGCGCGGCGGTGTCGTTCGCTGCCACGACGGCCGTCAGGCGCGGCTCCCGGCGCAGGAGCTCCAGGGCGGCGTCATAGCCCGAGGCGCGGTCGTAGGCCCCGGGGACGGTCAGCGCCGGCACGTCCACGACGCCGTGCGCGGCGAGCGCGTCCCGATGGCCGGCCAGCCGCTCGGTCGTGGTGGTGCGCCCGGCCGGCCCCGCCACGCAGCCGATCCGGCGGTGCCCCAGCGCCAGCAGGTGCGCCGTCAGCCGCCGGGCGCCGCCGCGGTTGTCGAACGCCAGGGTGACGGGCGGCACGGCGACCCGGGTCCGGCCCGCCGGCGGCACGGCGTCGCCCTCCACCGGCGCCGCCCCGGCCGTCCCGCCCGGCTCCTGCGGCGGGCGCCCGCAGAGCACCACCCGGGTGCCCGCCGCCGCCAGCCGCGCCACCTTGGTGGCCAACGCCCGTGCGTGCCCGGGGTCCTCGGGGGCGCCGCCGGTCAGCACCACCGCGGCGGCCCGCTGTCGCTGGAGGTGGGTGAGGTGGTCCAGCTCGCGCGCGGCGGAGCCGCCCGTGCCGCACACCACGGCCAGCTTCTCGCCGCCGGGACCGGCGCCGCCCAGCTCCTCCTGGACGGCCCCCGCCAGCACTCCGAAGAACGGGTCCGCGATGTCGTTCACCACGATGCCGACCAGGTCCGAGCCGGCGCCGGCCAGCGCGCTCGCCGGGCCGTCGACGACGTACTCCAACTCCGCGACCGCGCGCAGCACCCGGCCGCGGGTGCCCTCGGTCACCGGATAGCTGCCGCTGAGCACCCGCGAGACGGTCGCCGCCGACACCCCCGCACGCGCCGCCACATCCGCCAGCGTCACCGCCATCGCGCCCTCCCGCATCCCCCAACGACCCTCGATCGCACTCTTGTTGGCGACCTGCCACGCAGGCTAGCGTCCGTTCCGGGAGAAAGCGCTTACTGTCCACAGGTAGCCCCATCCGCGCACCACCTGCCCCACCCTGCACGCACCCCACCCGCCGAACGCGCAGAGAGGCCGGGCCGTGACACGTAGGACCGTACGCATCGCCATGAACGGCGTGACCGGGCGCATGGGCCACCGCCAGCACCTGGTCCGCTCCCTCCTCGCCCTGCGTGAACAGGGCGGACTCCCGTTGGACGACGGCACGGTGCTCTGGCCCGAACCGGTGCTCGTCGGCCGTTCGGCGCCGCGGGTCCGGGCCCTGGCCGAGCGGTACGGCCTCGCCTGGAGCCCCGACCTCGACACCGTGCTCGCCGACGACACCGTCGAGATCTACTTCGACGCCCAGGTGACCGCGGCCCGCGAGCCGGCCGTGCAGAAAGCGATTGCTGCCGGCAAGCACCTCTACGTGGAGAAGCCCACCGCCGTCGGCCTGGCCGGAGCCCTGGACCTGGCCCGCCGCGCGCAGGACGCCGGTATCAAACACGGCGTCGTCCAGGACAAGCTCTTCCTGCCCGGGCTGCGCAAACTCCGCCGCCTCCTGGACGGCGGCTTCTTCGGCCGGGTGCTGTCCGTGCGGGGCGAGTTCGGCTACTGGGTCTTCGAGGGCGACTGGCAGCCGGCCCAGCGCCCGTCCTGGAACTACCGCGCCGAGGACGGCGGCGGCATCGCCTCCGACATGTTCCCGCACTGGGAGTACGTGCTGCACGAGCTGTTCGGGCCGGTCCGCGCCGTCCAGGCCCGGGTGACCACCCACCTCCCGCGCCGCTGGGACGAGTCCGGCACCCCCTACGAGGCGACCGCCGACGACGCCGCCTACGCCCTGTTCGAACTCGACGGCGGCGTCCTCGCGCAGATCAACTCCTCGTGGGCGGTCCGGGTGCACCGCGACGAACTGCTGGAGTTCCAGGTCGACGGCACCGAGGGCTCGGCCGTCGCCGGACTGCGCCGCTGCCGCTTCCAGCACCGGGCCGGCACCCCCAAACCCGTGTGGAACCCCGACCTGCCGTCCACCGAGTCGTTCCGCGACCAGTGGCAGGAGGTGCCCGACAACGACGCGTTCGACAACGCCTTCAAGGTGCAGTGGGAGCTCTTCCTGCGGCACGTGGTGGCCGACGGGCCCTGGCAGTGGGACCTGTGGGCGGGCGCCCGCGGCGTCCGGCTCGCCGAACTGGGCCTGCGCTCCTCGGCCGAGGGCCGCCGGCTGCCGGTGCCGGAGCTGACCCGGTGACCGCCCCGGAACCCGCCGCCCCCACCGGGGCGCCGCCGCCACCGCTGCGCTCCCGCACGGTCTTCGCCGCCGCCCACGTGGTCGCCGACCCGCACGCCGACACCTCCCCGGACGGCCCGGCCGCCCTCGACTGGGACGCCACCCTCGCCTTCCGCCACCACCTGTGGGCGCACGGGCTGGGCGTGGCCGAGGCGATGGACACCGCCCAACGCGGCGCGGGCCTGGACTGGGCCGGCGCCGCCGAACTGATCCGCCGCTCGGCCGCCGAGGCCCGCGCCGTCGGCGGCCGCCTCGCGTGTGGCGCCGGCACCGACCAACTCCCGCCGACCGGCTCCTCCTTGGCCGACGTCCGGGCCGCCTACGAGGAGCAGCTCGCCCTCGTCGAGGACGCCGGCGCGCAGCCCGTCCTGATGGCCTCCCGCCAACTCGCCGCGCTCGGCGCCGGCCCGGACGCCTACCGCGACCTCTACGGGCACCTGCTGCGCCAGACCGGCCGCCCGGTGATCCTGCACTGGCTCGGCGCGGCGTTCGACCCGGCGCTGGCCGGCTACTGGGGCAGCGCGGACCTCGACGTCGCCACGGAGACCCTGCTCGGCATCGTGGCCGACAACCCCGGTGCGGTGGACGGGGTCAAGGTCTCGCTCCTGGACGCCGCCCGGGAAGTCCGGCTGCGCCGTCGGCTCGGCACCAGGGCGACGACCCCGACGGCCGGCGCCGAGGCCGCGGCCCAGGACGGGCACCAGCGGGCGGTGCGCTGCTACACGGGCGACGACTTCCACTACCCCGAACTGATCGCCGGCGATGCGCACGGCGCCAGCGACGCCCTGCTGGGCGTCTTCGACCCGCTCGCCCCGCTGGCGGCCGAAGCCGTGCGCCGCCTGGACGCGGGTGACCCGGCGGGCTTCCGCGCCGTCCTCGACCCCACCGTCCCGTTGGCCCGCCACCTCTTCCAGGCCCCCACCCGTTACTACAAGACCGGCGTGGTCCTGCTCGCCTGGCTGGCCGGGCACCAGTCCCACTTCACCATGGTCGGCGGCCTGCAGTCCGCCCGCTCCCTCCCGCACCTGCGCCGCAGCCACGAACTCGGCGCCGCCCTGGGCCTGTTCCCCGACCCCGAGCGGGCCGCCGCCAAGATGCGCGCCCTGCTTCTCGTGCACGGCGTCGAGGAGGCGGGCGCCCCGTGACGGACACCACGGCGCCCCTGCTGTCCCGGTTGAGCCTCAACCAGGAGACCGTCCGGCAGTGGTCGCTGCCCGAACTGGCCGACGGCTGCGCCCGTGCGGGCCTGCGGGGCGTCGGCCTGTGGCGCGCCCCGGTGCGCGCCTACGGGGTGGCCGCCGCCGCCCGCCTCGTACGGGACGCCGGGCTCGCCGTCACCAGCCTGTGCCGGGGCGGCTTCTTCACCGCGGAGGACCCCGGGGAGCGGCAGGCCGCGCTGGCGGACAACCGGGCCGCGATCGACGAGGCCGCGGCGCTCGGCACCGCCACCCTCGTGCTGGTCTCCGGCGGACTGCCGCCCGGTAGCCGGGACCTGCCCGGCGCCCGGGAGCGGGTCGCCGACGCGCTCGCCGAACTGGCCCCGTACGCCACCGAACGGGGCGTGCGGCTCGCGCTGGAACCGCTGCACCCGATGTACGCGGCGGACCGGTGCGTGGTCTCCACCCTCGCCCAGGCCCTCGACCTGGCCGAGCGCTTCCCCGCCGACCGGGTGGGCGTGGTGGTGGACACCTACCACCTGTGGTGGGACGACACGGTCGGCTCCCAACTCGCCCGGGCCGGCGCGACCGACACCGCCACCGGCGCGGCCGGCCCGTCCTCCCGGATCGCCGCCTTCCAACTCGCCGACTGGGTCACGCCGCTGCCCGCGGGCGTCCTCCTGGGGCGGGGGCAGCTGGGCGACGGCGCGGTGGACCTGCGATGGTTTCGCGAACGCGTCGACGCGGCCGGCTACCGGGGCCCCATCGAGGTGGAGATCTTCAACCCGTCCCTGTGGTCCCGCGACGGCACCGAGGTCCTCGCGGAGGTCGTCGCCCGCTTCCTCCGACACGTGCGCTGACCGGCCGGCGGGCCCGGCCCGCCGCCCGCCCCGGTCCCGCCGCGGAACCCCGCCGCCCGCACCGCTGTCGGCCCCCGGCGGTACCGTCGGGGCATGGTCAACGCAGCGGTGGTGGAAGGGGTCCTGGAGCGGATCACGTACGCCAACGAGGAGAACGGCTACACGGTCGCCCGGGTCGACACCGGCCGTGGTTCCAACGACCTGCTGACCGTCGTCGGCGCACTGCTCGGCGCGCAGCCGGGGGAGTCGCTCCGGATGGAGGGTCGCTGGGGCTCCCATCCCCAGTACGGCAAGCAGTTCACGGTGGAGAACTACACCACCGTCCTGCCGGCCACGGTCCAGGGCATCCGCCGCTACCTGGGCTCGGGCCTGATCAAGGGCATCGGCCCCCGGATCGCCGACCGCATCACCGAGCACTTCGGCATCGACACCCTCGACGTGATCGAGCAGGAGCCCGGGCGGCTGATCGAGGTGCCCGGCCTGGGGCCCAAGCGGACCAAGCTGATCGGCGCCGCGTGGGAGGAGCAGAAGGCGATCAAGGAGGTGATGGTCTTCCTCCAGGGCGTCGGCGTGTCCACCTCCATCGCCGTGCGGATCTACAAGAAGTACGGCGACGCCTCGATCTCCGTGGTGAAGAACCAGCCCTACCGCCTGGCCGCCGACGTGTGGGGCATCGGCTTCCTGACCGCCGACCGGATCGCCCAGGCGGTGGGCATCCCGCACGACAGCCCGGACCGGGTCAAGTCCGGCCTCCAGTACGCCCTGTCGCAGTCCACGGACCAGGGCCACTGCTTCCTGCCCGAGGAGCAACTGATCGCGGACGCGGTGAAGTTGCTCCAGGTGGACACCGGGCTGGTCATCGACTGCCTGGCCGAGCTGGCCGAGGACCCGGAGGGCGTGGTCCGCGAGAAGGTGCCCGGCCCGGAGGACGGCGCTCCGGTCACCGCGGTGTACCTGGTGCCGTTCCACCGCGCCGAGATCTCCCTGGCCGGGCGGCTGACCCGACTGCTGCGCACGGAGGACGACCGGATGCCCGTCTTCCAGGACGTGGACTGGGACAAGGCGCTGGCGTGGCTGGCCCGGCGCACCGGTACGCAGCTGGCCCCCGAGCAGCAGGCGGCGGTCCGGCTGGCGCTGACGAGCAAGGTCGCGGTGCTCACCGGCGGTCCGGGCTGCGGCAAGTCGTTCACCGTCCGCTCGGTGGTCGAGCTGGCCCGCGCCAAGCGCGCCACGGTGGTGCTGGCGGCCCCCACGGGCCGGGCCGCCAAGCGGCTGGCGGAGCTGACGGGCGCGGACGCGTCCACGGTCCACCGCCTGTTGGAGCTCAGGCCGGGCGGGGACGCCGCCTACGACGCGGACCGCCCGTTGGACGCCGATCTGGTGGTGGTCGACGAGGCGTCGATGCTCGATCTGCTGTTGGCGAACAAACTCGTCAAGGCGGTGCCGCCCGGCGCCCACCTGCTGCTGGTGGGCGACGTCGACCAGCTGCCGTCGGTGGGTGCCGGCGAGGTGCTGCGCGATCTGCTCGCCGGGGGCGGGACCGGGCCCGTCCCCGCCGTCCGGCTGACCAAGATCTTCCGCCAGGCCCAGCAGTCCGGTGTGGTCACCAACGCGCACCGCATCAATTCCGGCGTCCCGCCGCTGACCACCGGTCTGGCGGACTTCTTCCTGTTCCCTGAGGAGGACGCGGAGGAGGCCGCCCGGCTGACGGTCGACGTGGTGGCGCGCCGGATCCCCGCGAAGTTCGGCCTCGACCCGCGCCGGGACGTCCAGGTGCTGGCCCCGATGCACCGCGGCCCGGCCGGCGCAGGGTCGCTCAACGGCCTGCTCCAGCAGGCGGTCACCCCGGCCCGCCCGGACCTCCCCGAGCGCCGCTTCGGCGGCCGGGTCTTCCGCGTCGGCGACAAGGTCACCCAGATCAGGAACAACTACGAGAAGGGCCGCAACGGCGTCTTCAACGGCACCGTGGGGGTGGTCACCGGCCTCGACGTCGTCGAGCAGCGCCTGACGGTCATCACGGACGAGGACGAGGAGGTCCCGTACGACTTCGACGAACTCGACGAGCTGGCCCACGCCTATGCGGTGACGATCCACCGCTCCCAGGGGAGCGAGTACCCGGCCGTGGTGATTCCGGTCACCACCAGCGCCTGGATGATGCTCCAGCGCAATCTGCTCTACACGGCGGTGACGCGGGCGAAGCGCCTGGTGGTGCTGGTGGGGTCCCGGAGGGCCCTCGGACAGGCCGTGCGGACGGTATCCGCCGGTCGGAGGCATACGGCCCTGGATCACCGGCTCGCCGGAGTGAGGTGAGGCCGCCCCTCTTTCCCAATCGGGGCGAACGGGAGCAGGATGGACCTCGTACGCGGCACTGAGTGCCGCGATGAGGCCCTATGGCCGACCCCGAGTGCACATCCAAGGTCCAAATGGGGGAAGGTATAGGCAGTCAGGGCACCTCGAAGAAGAGGCACAACGTCGGTGAGGGATGACGTGAGCGACAACTCTGTAGTACTGCGTTACGGGGACGGCGAATACAGCTACCCGATCGTCGACAGCTCGGTCGGCGACAAGGGCTTCGACATCTCGAAGCTGCGCGCCCAGACCGGTCTGGTGACCCTGGATTCCGGTTACGGCAACACCGCGGCGTACAAGTCCGCGGTCACCTATCTCGACGGCGAGAAGGGCATCCTTCGATACCGCGGTTACCCGATCGAGCAGCTCGCGGAGCGCAGCACGTTCGTGGAGACCGCCTACCTCCTGATCAACGGTGAGCTGCCCACCGTCGATGAGCTGGCGACCTTCAAGCAGGACATCACGTACCACACCCTGCTGCACGAGGACGTCAAGCGCTTCTACGACGGCTTCCCCCGGGACGCCCACCCGATGGCCATGCTGTCCTCCGTGGTCAGCGCGCTGTCGACGTTCTACCAGGACAGCCACAACCCGTTCGACGAGCGGCAGCGGCACATCTCCACGATCCGCCTGCTGGCCAAGCTTCCGACCATCGCGGCCTACGCCTACAAGAAGTCGGTCGGCCACCCGGTCGTCTACCCGAGCAACGACCTCGGCTACGTCGAGAACTTCCTGCGGATGACCTTCTCGGTCCCCGCCGCCGAGTACGACCTGGACCCCGTCGTGGTCAGCGCGCTCGACAAGCTGCTCATCCTGCACGCGGACCACGAGCAGAACTGTTCGACCTCCACCGTGCGCCTGGTCGGCTCCTCGCAGGCGAACCTCTTCGCCTCGATCTCGGCCGGCATCAACGCCCTCTGGGGCCCGCTGCACGGCGGCGCCAACCAGTCGGTGCTGGAGATGCTGGAGGGCATCCGGGACGCCGGCGGCGACGTCGACACCTTCATCCGCAAGGTGAAGAACAAGGAAGACGGCGTGAAGCTCATGGGCTTCGGGCACCGCGTCTACAAGAACTTCGACCCCCGGGCGCAGATCATCAAGGCGGCTGCGCACGACGTCCTCTCGGCGCTGGGCAAGGAGGACGAGCTCCTCGACATCGCCCTGAAGCTGGAAGAGCACGCGCTGGCCGACGACTACTTCGTCGAGCGCAAGCTCTACCCGAACGTCGACTTCTACACCGGCCTGATCTACCGGGCGATGGGCTTCCCGACCGAGATGTTCACCGTGCTCTTCGCGCTCGGCCGGCTGCCCGGCTGGATCGCCCAGTGGCACGAGATGATCACCGAGCCCGGTTCCCGCATCGGCCGTCCGCGGCAGGTCTACACCGGCGTCGTCGAGCGCGACTTCGTGCCCGTCCAGGAGCGCTGAACCCGGGCCTCGCGTAACGGCTGGGCCGACACCAGCCGTTGCACACCGGTGATCGATAATCGCGCAAACGCGTTTCCGCGCCCTCGCGGGCCGTGCCGGTCGCGCGCCGGCGGCTTCGCGGTGTGCGGGCAAGAGAAAGCGCCCCGCCTCCGGATCCCCCCACGGGTCCAGAGTGCGGGGCGCTTCCCGTGTCCCGGTGCGGATTCCCCCCACGGGATCCGTCCGGGCGTTCCGGGTTGCACCGCGCTCTGCCGGGACGCGCACATTCGGGAGGGCCGCTCAAAGCTCCCCGGGCGCGTCGCCCCGGCCAACGCGGAGCCGAACACGGTCCCCCAAAGACCCTGTACGGCTGTCGCAGTGCAAGCCCCGCCGGGGTGCCTGCACTGCCCGGTTAGACTCGCGACCCCCCTCAATGGTTACGTTCCGATGAGTGTGATCTGGGTCTCATGCCATATAGGGGCGAATCTGGTCAAGGACTTCCTTTTGCAGATCGCCACCCCGAAGTATGGGTGTTGTGCGAGTTGTAAGGGACATGTGAATTTTTGTGACCAAGCTCTGAGGTTGTGACCGTTCGTCGCTGATCGTCCCGGTCTGCGGCGATTACCGTCAGTGCCCGGTTGCGGGCGGTCCCGCCCCACGCACACGAGGCGCAGGGCGCACCCGTCGACGGCGGGTGCGCCCTGCGCCTCGTGGGGGTGCGTGCGCCGGTGTCAGGCGAGTCCGACGAGCTCGTAGCCCGCCTCGTCGACCGCCGCGCGGACCGCGGCCTCGTCCAGCGGCGCCTTCGAGGTGACGGTCACCAGGCCGGTCGCGGCGACCGCCTGCACCGCGCTCACGCCGGCGATCTCGCCGATCTCGGACGACACCGCGCCCTCGCAGTGGCCGCAGGTCATGCCCGTGACCTGGTAGGTGGTGGTCACCGCGCCGACCTCGACGGCGGTGCCGCCGCCGGGGTGGCAGGAGCCTTCGGGGGTGCAGCAGGAGCCGTTCTCGGTCATGGGTTTCTCCTCGTGGTGCCGTGTGTGCCGACATGTGCCGGTACGGGCGATGTGGCCGTTGCGCCCAGTGTGGTGGCCAAGTGGCGCGAGGGAGCGCGGTGGCGGCCGGTGTCGTCCTCCCGACTTTCGCCACTGTATACCCCCTAGGGGTATTGATCCAGCCCCGGGGACCCGTGGCCGCACGCGTTGCCGCCCGTCCCGCCGCGCGTCAGCCTGGGGATACGGACTCGGGGCGCGGATCCGAGGAGGCGGCCGATGGACGGCACACTCGCCCTCTACGGCCTGCTGGCGCTGACCACCCTGCCGCCACTGGTCCCCAACTCCGCACTCCTGGTCTCCACCGGCGTGCTCGCCTCCGAGGGGCACGTCGCGCTCCCGCCCGTCCTGGTCGTCGTCGCCGGCAGCGCCCTGCTCGGCGACGTCCTGATGTACCTGGCCGCGCGGCGGTTCGGCCGCCCCGTCCGGGCCTGGCTGCTGCGCCGCCCGAGCCGCCGGGCGGCACTCGCGTGGACGTCCCGGCGGATCCGGCGGCACGGCGTGCCCTTCGTGATCGCCGTGCGGTTCCTGCCCACCGGGCGGATCGCCGGGGCCCTGGCCTCCGGGGTGCTGCACTACCCGCTGCGCAAGTACCTGATCGGCGCGGGTCTCGCCGAGTCCCTGTGGGCCACCTACTCCGTCGGCCTCGGCTACCTGGGCAGCGCCGCCGCCGGGAACCCCTTCTACGCCGCCGCCATCGGCATCGGCGTCTCCGTCCTCGTGGCCGCCGCCGGTACCGCCGCCCAGTGGGGCGTCCGTCGCCGCGCACTGCGCGCCCGGGATGCCCGGGACGCCCGGCGACCCCCCGACGAACCTCCCCGCACGGACCGCGAGGAGGGCGGTGACCAGGCGTCATCCATCACCGCGGCGTGACTGTCAGTGGCCGTCCGTAACGTTGGGGGCATGACGACGGAACGGGAAACCGCAGCACGCGAAGCCGCCCCCGCGGTGCGGATCGCGCCGTGGACGGCAGCCGGCCGCGAGCTGCTGGAGCAGGCCAACACCCCTGAGATGACCCTCCACTTGGGCGGCCCCGAGACCGAGGAGCAGCTCGACCGGCGCCACCTCAGATACCTCGGCGGCGAGGGCCCGGGTCGGATGTACCGCATCCTGCTGCCGCGGGGCGAGGCCGTCGGCACCGTCGGCTTCTGGGAGACGCAGTGGCGCGGCGCGTTGGGGTACGAGGCGGGCTGGTGCGTGCTCTCCGCGTTCCAGGGGCGCGGCATCGCGGCGAGCGCGGTGCGGCAGGTCCTCGCGGCCGCCGCCGCGGAGGGCCGCCACCGCACCGTCCACGCCTTCCCCGCCGTGGCCAACGTCGCGTCCAACGCGGTGTGCCGCACGGCCGGCTTCACCCTCCTGGGGCCGTGCGAGATCGAGTACCCCAAGGGTCACCTCCTCCGGGCCAACGAGTGGCGGGCGACGCTGCCGGGAGCGACGGGCCAAGGCCGTGACTAGGGCGCTTCTCACGGTGGACCCCAAGGCCCCGACGACCGGCGGCCGCGCCGCCGCGACCGCGGTGCCGGTCAGGCGCCGGGCGTCGCACCACCGTCCCCGGCCGCCCGCACGTCCGCCACGGCCACCGGCCGGCCGGTCCGGCGCGAGCGGTCGCACGCCTCCGCCACGTACAGCGCCTCCAACGCCTCGGCGGGGGTGCACGGGCTGGGCGTGCGGCCCGCGGCCACCTCGGCGAAGACCCCCAGCTCGGTGACGTACGCGTCGTGGAACCGCTCCATGAACGTGGCGTACGGGGCGTCGGCCCGGCGCCAGGACAGTTCCGTCTCGGCGGACGGCATCGGTGCCCGGTCGTCCAGGCCGACGAAGCGGGCCCCCGCGGAGCCGCAGACCTCCAACCGGACGTCGTGGCCGGCGCCGTTGTAGCGGGTCGCGGTGACCGTGGCCAGGGCGTCGTCGTCGAAGCGCAGCAGCGCGGCGCAGGTGTCGACGTCGTCGCCGGCGGCGAAGAAGTCCGCGCCGCGGTTGGCGCCCTGGGCGTAGACGGAGACGACCTCGCGACCGGTCAGCCAGCGCATGGCGTCGAAGTCGTGGATGCTGCAGTCCCGGAACAGCCCGCCGGAGGTGGGGATGAAGGCGGCCGGCGGCGGCGACTGGTCGCTGGTGCAGGCGCGGAGGGTGTGCACCCAGCCCAGTTCGCCGGAGCGCAGTGCCGCCCGCGCCGCCCGGTACCCGGCGTCGAACCGTCGCTGGAAGCCGATCTGCACGGGCACCCGGCCGGCCTCGGCGCGTGCCACGACGGCGCGGGTGCCCGGCACGTCCAGTGCCACCGGCTTCTCGCAGAAGACCGGCACGCCGGCGTCCAGCGCCTGATGGATCAAGGTCGCGTGCGCGCTGGTCGCGGCGGTGATGACCACCCCGTCCAGGCCGTCCGCGTACAGCGCCGCGAGGTCGGCGGCGGCCCGTACGCCCAGGTCGCCGGCGAGTGCGGCGGCCCGCACCGGGTCCGCGTCGGCGACCACGAGGTCGGTGACGCCGGGGACGTTCTGCAAGGTCGCGGCGTGGAACGCGCCAATGCGCCCGGTGCCGATGAGACCGATCTTCACGGGGGTCCTTTCTGGGGCGGGAGGTGGTGGGGAGGTGGGAGAGGAACGGGATGACGGAGCGGGGTGACGGGGGGCGACGGCCGTCCGGGGTGCCGGCCCGTCGGGTGGGGGAGCGCCGCTCGTCCAACGGGGCCACTGCCGGGCGCGGTTCGCCGGAAGGTGGTCCCGAGGCCGTCACTGCCGCCCGCGTTGGCCCGGGCGCCGCGCCACCCAGGCTCTGACGGTGTCCGCGTACCAGTACGGTTTGCCGCCCTCCACCAGATCCGGTTCCGGCAGCAATCCGTGCTTGCGGTAGGACCGCACGGTGTCCGGCTGCACCTGGATGTGGGCGGCGATTTCCTTGTACGACCAGAGCCTTCGGTCGGTCATCTCTGCGCACCTCCTCGGTGCCGCGCGCAGGGCCGGCCCGGCGAGCCGGCGGGGGCTGCGTACGGCGGGGTGATCACTCACCCTGTGCCCGGACAACGACGGTGAGTGACCGTCGGCGAGGGGTTGTCGAAGGGCTGTGACGGAAGGCCCGCGTAACGGTGACAGTCGTGACGGGGGAGGGACGGACGTGACGCCGACGGGACGAGGTGCGCGGCGACGCGGAACCGTCAGTTGCGATCGGTGTGTTCGGGAACGGGGGTGGGCGTGGGCGTGGTCGCGTCCGCGGTGGATGCGTTCGCGGCCTTGCGGAGTTCCTGCTCCAGGTCCTCCAGTGCCAGCCCCTTGGTCTCCGGGGCGTACCGCTTGCAGAAGACCAGCGAGGCCACGCACAGTGCGCTGAACAGCCAGAACGTGACGGCGGGGCCGACCGCGTCGAGCAGCAGCGGGAAGGCCAGGGCGATCCCGAAGTTGACCAGCCACATCACGAACACCGCCGCCCCCATGGCCAGTCCGCGCACCTTCAGCGGGAACATCTCGGCGAGCAGCAGCCAGACGCCCGTGTTGAGGGTCGCTTGCATGAAGCCCATGTACAGGACCATCAGGCCGAGGACGAGGAAGCTGACGGCGGTGGAGTGCGGCAGGTGGAACGCGGCCCCCAGCAGCGCCAGCGACACCGTCATCCCGGAGAGCCCCCACAGGAGCATCGGGCGGCGGCCCACCCGGTCGATCAGGGACATGCCGATCGCGGTGGCGAGGACAGAGACGGCGCCGATCGCGATGGTGGCGGTGATCGCCGCGTCGGTTCCCAGACCGGTCGTCGCCAGGATCTTGGGGGCGAAGTAGATGACCGCGTTGACCCCGGTGATCTGCTGGACGGCCGCCAGCCCGATGCCGATCAGCAGCAGCCGCCGCACCCAGGGGCGTTGCAGTTCGCGCCAGCCGCCGCGTCGGGCGTCGGCCGCCATGTCGTGGGCCTGCTCGATGCGGGTGAGTTCCGCCGGGACGTCGTCGGCGGCCAGCGTGCGGCGCAGCACCGCGCCGGCCTCGTCCCGCCGCCCCCGGCTGACGTACCAGCGCGGCGTGTCGGGCAGGAAGAGGACGCCGAGGAACAGCGCCACCGCGGGCAGCGCGGCCAGTCCCAGCATCCAGCGCCACGCCTCCCAATGGGCCAGCACGGCGTTGACGAGGTACGCCAGCAGCTGACCGCTGACGATCATCAGGGAGTTGAACGAGACCAGCCGGCCGCGGACGTGCGGGGGCGCGATCTCGGAGAGGTAGAGCGGGGTGATGACGGAGGCGCTGCCGACGGCGAGGCCCAGCACGAAGCGCGCGAGGGCCATGAACGGCACGGTGGGCGCCAGGGCGACCGCCACCGCTCCGCCGGTGAACACCGCGCCGGCCCACAGCAGCGAGTTGCGCCGCCCCAGCGCGTCGGCCATCCGGCCACCGGCCAGCGAGCCGAAGGCGGCGCCGATCAGGAGGGCGCTGGTGACGACGCCTTCGCCGAGGGAGGTGAGGCCGAAGTGCGCCGTCATGAAGGGGAGCGCGCCCGAGACCACCCCGGTGTCGTAGCCGAACAGTGCGCCGCCGAGCGCCGCGATGGCGGCGATGGCGACGATGAACCGCCGGGCGGTGCGGGCGGGCGTCCGCGGCGGGGGCGGCGGCGGGACGGGCGGCTCGGGGGAGCTGCCCCCGACCGCCGGCCTGTGGGGCGGGCGGGGACCGTGCGCGGTACGCATGGTGCGGCCTTTCGGTGGCGTGCGGGCTCGGGGGAGTGAGGGTGGGGGAGGGGCGGCTCGGTGCCCAGGAAAATCGATAAGTCGACCGTGATGGCGGACGTGTGTCACCTGGCGTGCGGAGTCGGACGGCGGGTGCGGGCCGCGGGCTGGAGCGCGCCGCCGGCTGGCGGGGCCGCCCGGCGGGGGCGGCCCCTCGGCGGGCCGGGCCCGTCAGCCGTAGAGGTCCGGGCGCTCGATCAGTTCGACCGGGACGCGTTCGCCGCTGGCCTGGGCCAGGACGCCCGCCTCGCACACCACGGCCGCCGCGTAGCCGTCCCAGCAGCTCGGGCCCTCGACCTCGCCGCGGCGGGTGGCGTCCACCCAGTGCTGCACCTGCCGGTCGTACGCGTCCTCGAAGCGCTCCACGAAGCCGGGGGGGATGGTGCCGCCCCACTGGCCGGCGGCGTTGACGAAGACCCCGTGGTCGTCGCCGATCCGGGCGGTGCCGCCCTCGCAGACCGCCTCGCAGCTGACCTGGTAGCCGAAGCCGCAGTTGACGAAGAGTTCGGTGTCGACGACCTGGCCCGCCGAGGTCTCGAAGAGGATCAGCTGCGGGTCGCTCAGCCCCTCCGGCGCGTTGCCGGTCGGGGCCGGGCGCAGCACCCGCACCGCGGTGATCTCCTCGTCGAGCAGCCAGCGCGTCACGTCGATCTCGTGCACCACCGAGTCGTTGATCATCATCGCGTTGGTGAAGCCGGGTGGCGTGTCGGCGTTGCGGTGCTTGTGGTGCAGCATCAGCGGACGGCCGTGAGTCCCCTTCGTGAGCAGGGACTTCAGGGTGCGGTAGCCGGCGTCGTAGCGGCGCATGAAGCCCACCTGGACGCGGCGGTGGCCCAGCTTCTGCTCGGCCTCCAGGACCCGCAGCGCGGACGCCGCGTCCGGGGTCAGCGGCTTCTCGCACAGCACCGGCAGGTCGCGGGCGAAGGCGTCCAGCAGCGCCGCCTCGTGCGCCGGCCCCGGCGACGCGATCAGGACGGCGTCCACGCCGGGGTCGTCCATGGCGGCGGCCGGATCCGTGTAGGCGGTGGCCCCGCCGACGTCCCTGGCCAGCCGCGCCGCCCGGTCGGCGTCGAGGTCGGCCACCGCCGCCACCCTGGCCCCGCTGATCACGTCGTGGAGGCGCCGCACGTGGTCGGCGCCCATGCGTCCGGTCCCGATGACCGCGACGCCCAACGTGCCCGGGCGGCCCTCCACCCCGTGCGCGCCCCGCGCCGCTGCTGCTTCCGGTGCGTGTCCCACCGTGCTCCTCCCGTCCACCGTGCCCGTCTCGCGCGTCGTGCCCATGCCGTCCCTCGTCTCGCCCATGTCGTCCCTCACGCCGTTCCTCTCGCACCTCGTCGTCCCCGGTGCGCGCGCCGTTCCTCCGCGCGCACCCCGTCCGCCTACGGGCCGCGGCCGGCCGTACTGCCGAGGATCACTCACGCCCCGCAGGACCGCAGGAAGCGGCGCGTCCGCTGGGCGATCGGGAACGGCCGGTCGGGCGGGCACGGGTACATGTCCTGCTCGACGATGGCGAACAGGTCGACGTCCAGCTCCTGGGCGGCCTCCAGGACGGGCGACAGCGCCGGGACGCCCAACGGCGGCTCGCACATCACGCCCTGTTGGACGGCCGGGCCGAACGGGGTGCCCTTGGCGACGACGTCGGCGAGGACGTCCGGGTCCACCTGCTTGAGGTGGAGGTACCCGATCCGTTCGCCGTAGGTGCGGATGAGCTTGACGCTGTCGCCGCCGCAGTAGGCGTAGTGGCCGGTGTCCAGACACAGGTTGACCAGGTCGGAGTCGGTGACGTCGAGGAAGCGGGCGACGTGCTCCTCGGTGTCGAGGTGGGTGTCGGCGTGCGGGTGGACGACGATGTCCAGCCCGAACTCGTCGCGGACCCGCTTGCCGAGGCGCTCCATGCCGGTGGTCAGGTGCTTCCACTGCTCGACGGTCAGCTCGGGCGGCTCGATGATCTCGGCGGTCTTGTCGTCCCGCCAGAAGGACGGGATGACGACGAGGTGCCCGGCGCCCATCGCCCGGGTGAGGGTGGCGACTTCGCGGACGTGCGTCCAGGTCGCGTCCCATACGGACGGGCCGTGGTGCAGCGAGGTGAAGACGGTGCCGGCGGAGACCTTCAGGTCGCGGCGGTCGGTCTCCGCGCGCAGCGCCGCGGGGTCGGTGGGCAGGTAGCCGTACGGGCCGAGTTCGATCCAGGCGTAGCCGGCTTCGGCGACCTCGTCCAGGAAGCGCTGCCAGGGGACTTGTCGTGCGTCGTCGGGGAACCAGACGCCCCAGGAGTCGGGGGCGGAACCGATGCGGAGGCGGTCCAGGACGGGCGAGGCGGCACGGGGTGCGGACATGCTGCGGCTCTCCTCTCGCCGGTCGGCGGTGACCGGGAGGCGCTGGGGTCGGTTGTGGGGCACAGCCTCTCTGTCGCCCTGGGGAGTGTCAAGACTTCGTCCTGACATAAGGACTTAAGGACTTGGAGGGGCGGGGGTGGCGGGGGTGCCGGGCGGGTGCGGGGCCGGATGGCCGAGGAGGAACGGTTGACGTCTTAATGTAAGGACAAAGTGTTGACAGGGTTTGTGGCGGGCGGTTAGACCTTTGTTCGGAGCGGGAGCCGGCGGGGAGAGCCGGCTCCGATCGACCGATCCGCCGTCGACCGCCCCGCGCTCCCGGCTCCGCCGGGGCAGGGGCCGGCACCGTCGCGCCGGGTGACCCGAAGGGGCCTGCAATGACCGAGCCGTACGACCTGATCACCATGGGGCGCATCGGGGTGGACCTCTACCCGTTGCAGACGGGCGTGCCGCTCGCCCAGGTGGAGACGTTCGGGAAGTTCCTCGGCGGCTCGGCCGCCAACGTCGCGGTGGCCGCCGCCCGGCTGGGCCGCCGCACCGCCGTCATCAGCCGCACCGGACGCGACCCGTTCGGGGACTACCTCCACCAGGCGCTCTCCGACTTCGGCGTCGACGACCGTTGGGTGACCCCGGTGGCGGACCTCCCCACGCCGGTCACGTTCTGCGAGATCTTCCCGCCGGACGACTTCCCGCTGTACTTCTACCGCCGCCCCAAGGCCCCGGACCTCGCCATCCGGCCCGAGGAGCTGGACCTGGCGGCCGTCGCCGCGGCCCGGATCTTCTGGATCACCGGCACCGGACTGTGCGAGGAGCCGAGCCGCGCCGCCACCCTGGCCGCACTGGAGGCGCGGGACCGCCGGGGCACCACCGTCTTCGACCTGGACTGGCGGCCGATGTTCTGGGGCGGCGAGGGCGGCGCCTCCGGGGCCGGCGGGGTCACCGGCGCGGCCGCGAGGGCCGCCGCCCGGCCGTACTACGAGGCGGCGTTGCGGCACGCCACGGTCGCGGTCGGCAACGTCGACGAGGCGGAGGTCGCCACCGGCCTGCGGGAACCGAAGGCGTGCGCCGAGGCGCTGCTCGACCGGGGCGTGGAACTGGCCGTCATCAAGCAGGGCCCTAAGGGGGTGCTCGCCGTCCATCGGGACGGGCGCTGCGCCGAGGTGCCGCCCACCCCGGTCGAGGTGGTCAACGGGCTCGGTGCCGGGGACGCGTTCGGCGGCTCGCTGTGCCACGGGCTGCTGGCCGGACGGGAGTTGGAGCCGATGATGCGCCACGCCAATGCCGCCGGGGCGATCGTCGCCTCCCGCCTCGCCTGCTCGTCCGCGATGCCGACGGCCGCGGAGGTCGAGGAGTTCCTCGCGGCACGGTGAGCGGGTCCGCCCCTCCCGGTCGCCCGCCCCGCCCCCATTCGCGTCCTCAAGAAGGTGAGTTGAGCCTTGTCCCCACGGATCAGTGACCTCCCCGCGCTACGGGCCCGGCATCCCGGAGCCGTCGCGGAGGCCGCCGCCCGCCGCACCCGTCGCCCCCTGCTCGGCGACAGCGGCCGGCTGATGATCGTCGCCGCCGACCACCCGGCCCGGGGCGCGCTCGCCGTCGGCGACCGCCGCATGGCCATGGCCAACCGCCTGGACCTGCTCGAACGGCTGGTGCTGGCGCTGTCCCGGCCCGGTGTCGACGGGGTGCTGGCCACCGCCGACATCCTGGAGGACCTGCTGCTGCTCGGCGCCCTCGAAGGCAAGGTCGTCATGGGCTCCATGAACCGCGGCGGGATCGCCGGCGCCGCCTTCGAGATGGACGACCGGTTCACCGGCCACCGGCCCCAGGACATCGCCCGGCTCCGCTTCGACGCCGGCAAGCTGCTGCTGCGGATCGACTACGACGATCCCGGTTCGCTGGCCACCCTGGAGGCCACCGCCCGCGCCATCGACGCGATGGCGGAACGCCAACTGCCCACGTTCGTCGAACCGTTCCTCTCCCGGCGGGTGGACGGCGCGGTCCGCAACGACCTCAGCCCCGACGCGGTCACCCGCTCCGTCGCCATCGCCTCCGGCCTCGGCGGCACCTCCGCCTACACCTGGCTGAAGCTCCCGGTCACCGACGACCCCGACGCGATGGCCCGCGTCTGCGAGACCTCCACCCTGCCCGTCGTCCTCCTCGGCGGCGACGTCGGCGGGACGGCGCGGGGACAGGAGGCCGCCTACGAGAAGTGGCGCAAGGCGCTCCGGCTGCCGACCGTGCACGGCCTGGTCGTCGGCCGTTCGCTGCTCTACCCGGCGGACGGCGACGTGGCGGGCGCGGTCGACACGGCGGTGGGGCTGCTCTAGAGCCGGGCGACGCCGTCGCGGCGGGCGGCCCGCGCCGGGCGCCGCACCGCCGGAGAACTTCACTGTCAGTGGCGAGTAGGAGACTTGCAGTCATGAGCGCCGAGTTCGCAGACACCCAGCCGGCCCGCGGGCACGACACGCCGCACGGGCCCGACACCCCCCACGGCGGGCGCGCCGAGCCCCCCGCCGCACCCTCCTTCCACCTCCCGGCGGGCCGCGCCGCCGCGGGGGCGTACGCCCTCGACGTCGTGCCGGAGACGGCCGGCTGGGGCTACTCCGCGTTGCGGATCCTCGAACTCCCGCCGGGCGGTGTCCACTCCTTCGCCACCGGCGACAGCGAGTGGATCGTGCTGCCGCTCGCCGGCGGCTGCACGGTCCGGGCGGACGGCCCCGACGGCGGGACGTTCGAACTGGCCGGGCGGGAGAGCGTGTTCCACGGCGTGACGGACTTCGCCTACGTGCCGCGGGACGCAGGGGTCAGGATCGCCAGCCCGGCCGGCGGCCGGTTCGCGCTCACCGGGGCCCGCTGCACCCGCCGGCTGCCCGCCCGCCACGGCGCCGCGTCCGACGTGCCCGTGGAACTGCGCGGCTCCGGCACCTGCTCGCGGCAGGTCAACAACTTCGCCGCGGCCGGCGCGTTCGACTGCGACCGGCTGATCGCGGTGGAGGTGCTCACCCCCGGCGGCAACTGGTCGTCGTACCCGCCGCACAAGCACGACGAGTGCCGCCCCGGCGAGGAGTCCGCGCTCGAAGAGATCTACTACTTCGAGATCGCGGCCGCCCACGGGACGGCGGGCCTGGGCTACCAGCGGGTGACGCCCTCCGGACACGGGCGCGGCACCGACCTCCTCGCCGAGGTCCGCACGGGCGACGCGGTGCTCATCCCGGACGGCTGGCACGGCCCGTCCATCGCCGCCCCCGGGCACGACATGTACTACCTCAACGTCATGGCGGGGCCGGGCGCGACGCGCGAGTGGCTGATCTGCGACCACCCCGACCACGGCTGGATCCGCACGACCTGGCCGCAGCAGCCGGTCGACCCCCGACTCCCTCTGTACACCGCACCGGCACCGGCAGGAGACCCGCGATGACCGCGCCGACCAACGACCCGACCAGCGCTTCGACCCCTCCCCGGGCGAGCGACGCGCCGGACCGGTCGGCGACCGGCCCGGCCGGCACCCGCCGGCTGACCGTCGCGCAGGCCCTGGTGGAGTTCCTCGCCCACCAGTACACCGAGCGGGACGGCCGTCGGCACCGCCTGATCACCGCCTGCTGGGGCATCTTCGGACACGGCAACGTCGCCGGCATCGGGCAGGCGCTGCTGGAGTCCGGCAGCGCGGCGTCCCCGGAGGCGACCGACGCACCCCCGAAGCTCCCGTACCTCCAGGGCCGCAACGAACAGGCCATGGTGCACGCCGCGGTGGGCTACGCCCGGCAGTGCGACCGGCTCTCCGCGCAGGCCGTCACCACCTCCATCGGCCCCGGCGCCACCAACCTCGTCACCGGAGCCGCGCTCGCCACCGTCAACCGCCTCCCGGTGCTGCTGCTGCCCGGCGACGTGTTCGCCACCCGGCCCGCCGACCCGGTGCTCCAGCAGCTCGAAGTGCCGTCCGCGGGCGACGTGTCGGTCAACGACGCGCTGCGCCCGGTCTCCCGCTACTTCGACCGGATCACCCGCCCGGAAGCGCTGGTCCCGGCGGCCCTCCAGGCGATGCGGGTGCTCGCCGACCCGGTCGAGACCGGCGCCGTCACCCTCGCGCTGCCCCAGGACGTGCAGGCCGAGGCGTACGACTGGCCGGTGGAGTTCTTCGCCGACCGGGTGTGGCGGGTGCCCCGGCCCGCGCCCGACGCCGACGCCCTGGCGGAGGCGGTGCGGGCACTGCGCGCGGCCCGCCGGCCGCTGCTCGTCGTCGGCGGCGGCGTCCACCACAGCGAGGCCGAGGAGGCGCTGCGGGACCTCGTCGACGCCACCGGCATCCCGGTCGCCTCCACCCAGGCCGGCAAGGGATCGCTGCGCCACGACCACCCCGCGGACGTCGGCGGCATCGGCCACACCGGCACCGCCACCGCCGACGCACTGGCCCGGCGGGCCGACGTCGTGATCGGCGTCGGCACCCGCTACACCGACTTCACCACCGCCTCCGCCACCCTCTTCGCCGAACCCCGGGTCCGCTTCGTCAACCTCAACGTCGCCGCGTTCGACTCCCACAAGCTCGGCGCCCTCGCCCTGGTCGCCGACGCCCGGGCCGGACTCGACGCGCTCCGCGAGGCCCTCACCGGCCACCGGGTGGACGCCGCCTACGAGGCGGAGTACGCCGCGGCCAAGGCCGACTGGGAGCGCCGGGTGGACGCCGCGTTCGCGGCCCCCGACCCCGCCGCGCAGCCCTCGCAGACCCAGGTCCTCGGGGCGCTCGACGCGGTCGTCGACGCATCCGACATCATCGTCAACGCGGCCGGCTCCCTCCCCGGTGACCTGCACAAACTCTGGCGCGCCCGGTCCCGCAGGCAGTACCACCTCGAATACGGCTACTCCTGCATGGGCTACGAGATCCCGGCCGCGATCGGAGTCCGGATGGCCGCTCCGGACCGGCCGGTGTGGGCGCTCGTCGGTGACGGTACATACCTGATGAACCCCACCGAAATCGTCACCGCCGTCCAGGAGGGCATCACCTTCACCCTCGTCCTCGTCCAGAACCACGGCTACGCCTCCATCGGCGGCCTCTCCGAGCAGACCGGCGGCGAGCGCTTCGGCACCGACTACCGCTTCCGCGCCCCGGACGGCACGTACACCGGCGCGCCGCTGCCCGTCGACCTCGCCGCCAACGCCGCCTCCCTGGGCATGCGGGTGCTGCGCGCCACGACCGTCGCCGAACTGCGCACCGCCCTCGTCGAGGCCCGCGGCGCAAAAACGCCCACATGTGTCTACGTGGAGACCAAAACGACTGACACTGTGCCGGGCGCACCGCCCGCGCAAGCCTGGTGGGATGTACCCGTTGCCGAGACCGCGACGCGTCCGGCGGCGGTCGCCGCCCGCACGGCGTACGACGAGCACGCCGCCGCACGCCGCCGCCACCTCTGACATCCGCTCCGCCGCACCGTACGAAAGGCCCCTCGCATGAAGACCATCAACCACTGGATCGGCGGCAAGCCCGTCGAGGGCGTTTCGGGCAACTTCGGGCCGGTCTACAACCCGGCCACCGGCGCCCAGGAGAAGCAGGTCGCCTTCGCCTCGGTCGACGAGGCCGACGCCGCGGTCCGCGCCGCCAAGGAGGCGTACCGCGGCTGGGGCACCAGCTCGCTGGCCAAGCGCACCTCGGTGCTGTTCAAGTACCGCGAGCTGGTGGACGCGCACCGCGACGAGCTGGCCCGGCTGATCACCGCCGAGCACGGCAAGGTGCACTCCGACGCGCTGGGCGAGGTCGCCCGCGGTCTGGAGATCGTCGAGCTGGCCTGCGGCATCACGGAGAAGCTCAAGGGCGAGCTGTCCACCCAGGTCTCCACGCGGGTGGACGTGGCCGCGATCCGCCAGTCGCTGGGCGTGGTCGCCGGCATCACGCCGTTCAACTTCCCCGCGATGGTCCCGATGTGGATGTTCCCGCTCGCCATCGCCTGCGGCAACACCTTCATCCTCAAGCCGAGCGAGAAGGTGCCCAGCGCCGCGTACAAGCTCGCCGAGCTGGCCGCCGAGGCGGGCCTGCCCGACGGCGTGCTGAACGTCGTCAACGGCGACAAGGTGGCCGTCGACGCCCTGCTGGGGCACCCGGACGTCGCCGCCGTTTCCTTCGTGGGCTCCACCCCCATCGCCCGGTACATCCACACCACCGGCACCGCCAACGGCAAGCGCGTCCAGGCGCTGGGCGGCGCCAAGAACCACATGCTGGTCCTCCCGGACGCCGACCTCGACCTGGCCGCCGACTCCGCGATCAACGCCGCGTACGGCTCGGCCGGCGAGCGCTGCATGGCGATCTCCGTGGTCGTCGCCGTCGGCGACACCGCCGACCCGCTGATCGGCAAGATCAAGGAGCGCGCCGACCGGCTGTGCATCGGCCCCGGCGACGACCCGGCGTCCGAGATGGGCCCGCTGATCACCAAGGCCCACCGCGACAAGGTCGCCTCCTACGTCACCGGCGCCGCCGCCCAGGGCGCCGACGTCGTCATCGACGGCACCGGCTACACCGTCGAGGGCTACGAGGACGGCCACTGGATGGGCGTCTCGCTGCTCGACAACGTCACGCCCGAGATGGACGCCTACCGCGACGAGATCTTCGGCCCGGTGCTCTCGGTCGTCCGCGTCGAGACCTACGAGCAGGCCATCGAGCTGATGAACTCCTCGCCGTGGGGCAACGGCACCGCGATCTTCACCCGGGACGGCGGCGCGGCCCGCCGCTTCCAGCTGGAGGTCGAGGCCGGCATGGTCGGCGTGAACGTGCCGATCCCGGTCCCGGTGGGCTACCACTCCTTCGGCGGCTGGAAGGACTCGCTCTTCGGCGACCACCACATCTACGGCAACGACGGCGTGCACTTCTACACCCGCGGCAAGGTCGTCACCACCCGCTGGCCCGACCCGTCCGACGGCGGCATCAACCTGGGCTTCCCGAGCAACCACTGACCAAAGTCCGCCCCCGGCCGACGGCCGCGCCCCCCTCACGGGCGCTGCCGTCCGGACTCCCTGCCGGTCCCCCGCCGGCAGGGAGTCCGCACGTCCGCCACCCCCGGTGCCGGACGCCGTTCGCCCGCCGCTGCGGACGGTGGGCGAACGGCCCGTGGTCCGGGGCGTACCCCGCGTTCGGGCATTGCTACGGTGCTCCTCGCGCTGCGGGACACCACCGCCGCGCGGCACCGACACAACGGGGGACCACATGGCACAAGGCACCGCGCTGGCCAAGGGCGCGCGGATCACTGCGGGCGTTCTCTGCCTGCTGTTCTTCTTCTGGACGGCGTACTGGCTCGCCGTCGACCTGGGCGCGTTCGGCCTCGCCGGCGTCTGGGACAGCTGGACCGGCAGCCGCGGGCCGGGCACCAACCAGGTCACCGACCCGGTCCAGCTCGGCTTCTGCCTGCTGCAACTGACCGCCGCCGGCGCGGCGTTCGCGGGCCGCCGCTCGGCCGGCGGGCTGCTGGCCGTCGCCACCACCGTCACCTTCGCCACCGCACTGCAGGCCCTGATCAGCGTCGGCAACCACACCAGCGACGACCGCTGGTTCCGCCACGCCGAGACCGGCACCGCCACCTTCGACGGGGTCTTCCTCAGCAGCCTGCCGCTGTTCCTGCTGACCCTGGTCGCCGGCGTGGTGCTGCTGGCCGGGATGCGGTCCTGGCCGCGCCAGGCCCCCAGCGAACCGCCCGCCCGCCCGGGCAAGGCCGCCGGCGTGCTCGGCGGCCTGGTGCTCGGCGCGATGGCCCTGGGCTACGTCGTCTACCAGCTCTACCTGCTGGTGCAGTTGCAGCACGGCATGGACGCCCTCACCCTGCTCTATCTGGGCAAGGGCGCGCTGTCCTCGCTGCTGGCGCTCGCCCCCGGCTGGTACGCGGTGGTGTTCCTGCTGCTGACCGCGATCGCCGGGATCACCTGCCTGGCCCGCGGCTGCGCGGCCCGCGGCCTCGCCCTGGGCCTGGCCGTCGCGCTGCTGCCCAACGCCGTGCTGACCGTCGTCTCGTTCCTCAACACCGGCGCGTTCGTGGAGATGACCAAGGCGACGCCGGGCCTCAGCGTGATCATCTGCGCCCAGCTGGCGCTCGACCTGCTCGGCTCGCTGACGCTGGTCGCGCTGATGCTCCGCGGCGAGCCGGTCGCGCCCGCCTGGCAGCCGCCGGCACCGGCGCCGGCCTTCGCCGTCCCCGGCTTCGTCCCGGGCCCCATGGCCCCGCCGCCGGCCGGTTGGCAGCAGCCCGGCCCGCCGCCCATGCCCCCGGTCGGCGGCCCCCCGATGCCGCCCGGCGTCCCGCCCGTGCCGCCCGGCGCGCCGCATTCCCCGCCGGGCGGGTTCGGCCCGCCGCAGTACTGACACGAGGAACGCAGCGAGGACGGCGGTCACCGGCCCGAGGGCCGGTGACCGCCGTCCTTTCGCCCGTGCGCACCCACGCGGCCGGTTGACGTGCCCTCAGGCCCGGCGGCGGGGCGCCGGACGCCCGGCCGCCCCCGGCCTACCGCGGACGCGGTACGGCCCCGGCCGGGACTACTCCCCCGGGAGGGCGCCCGGTTCCGCCCCCGGGACGGGCCGCCCGCCCGGACCGCTCCCTAGGATTCAGCCATGGACCTCCGACTGCGCGGGCGCAGGCTCTACGCCACCCTGGGCGCGCTGACCCTACTGATAGGGGGCGGCACTTGGGCGGCCGCCGCCTCGGACGCCCCGCCCGCCGTGCACCGCGAGGACCACGTCCTGACGATGCCCGAGACGCCCGGCGCGGCCCGGACGGTGCGGATCGACACCTCCTTCTTCACCGCGGGCGGTGCCGCCGGCCGGCGCCCCGCGGTCCTCCTCGGCCACGGCTTCGGCGGCAGCAAGGCCGACGTCCGCCCCGAGGCCGAACAGTTGGCCCGGGACGGCTACGCGGTGCTGACCTGGTCGGCGCGCGGCTTCGGCAAGTCCACCGGCACGATCGGGCTGAACGACCCGGACGGCGAGGTCGCCGACGTCAGCCGCCTGATCGACTGGCTCGCCAAGCGCCCCGAGGTGCGGCTCGACAAGCCCGGCGACCCGCGCGTGGGCATCGCCGGCGCCTCGTACGGCGGCGCCGTCGCACTGCTGGCCGCCGGCCACGACGCGCGGGTCGACGCCATCGCCCCGCAGATCACCTACTGGAACCTCGCCGACGCCCTGTTCCCCAACGGGGTGTTCAAGAAGCTGTGGGCCGGGATCTTCTTCACCACCGGCTCGGCCGCCCCCACCGGCGACCCGACCGCCGCACCCACCCCGTCCAGCCCCGCCGCCCCGCCCGCCGCGCCCGACTCCGCCAACCCCTCCGGCCCCGCCGGCGCGTCCGCGTCCGCCGGCGGCTGCGGACGGTTCGCGCCCGCCCTCTGCGCGATGTACCAGCGGGTCGCGGTCAGCGGGAAGCCGGACGCCGCGGCCCGCCACCTGCTGGCGGCCCGCAGCCCGTCCGCCGTCGCCGACCGCATCAAGGTGCCCGCGCTGCTGATGCAGGGCCAGACCGACTCGCTGTTCCCCCTCGACCAGGCCGACGCCGCGGCCCGTGCGCTGCGCCGCAACGGCGCCCCCGTCGCCGTCGACTGGATCGCCGGCGGACACGACGGCGGCGACCGCGAGACCGCCCGCCTCACCGCCCGCACCACGGCCTGGTTCGACCGCTACCTCAAGGGCGACCGGCACGCCGCCACCGGGCCCGCGTTCCGGGTCAGCCGCACCGGGGGAGTGGACTCCACCGCCGGCACCGTTCGGCTGCGCGGCGCCAGCGCCGAGAAGTACCCCGGCCTGGACCACGACCCGCGCCCGATCCCGCTGACGGGGCGGGAGCAGCGCTTCGCCAACCCCGCCGGCGCCGCCCCGCCGGCGATCTCCGCGGTGCCCGGCGCCGGCGCCCTCGGCAACCTCTCCGCCCTCGGCGCCGGCGGCCTCTCCCTCGACTTCCCGGGCCAGTACGCGCACTTCGACTCCGCACCGCTGCGCGGCTCCGTCCACCTCACCGGCAGCCCCACCACCACGGTGCGGATCCGGTCCAGCTCCCCGGACGCGGTGTTCTTCGCCAAGCTCTACGACGTCGCGCCGGACGGCCGCCGCCAACTGCTGCCGTCCCAACTGGTCACGCCGTACCGCGTCGAAGGAGCCGGGGACGGCCGCACCGTCCGGCTCCGCCTGCCCGTCGTCGACCACGACTTCGCCGCCGGCCACCGGCTGCGCCTGGTCCTGGCCGCCACCGACCTGGCCTACGCCACCCCGGTCGAGCCCGCCACCTACACCGTCTCCCTGGCCGGCGCCCCGGCCGCCGGTCGCACCGCCGCGGCCACCGGCACCCTGGAGGTGCCCACCGCGCCCGAGGTGCGCAGCGCCGCCGCCCCGCTGCCGGCCTGGACCTGGGCGCTGCCCGCGGTCGCCGCGGTCGCCGCCGCGCTGCTGCTGCTCACCGCCCGCCGCCGGACCGCGGCGCCCGCCCCCGACCCGGCCCTGGCCGACGTCCCGCTCCAGATCACCGACCTGACCAAGCGCTACGCCAAGTCCACCGACCGGTACGCCGTCCGCGACCTGACCTTCCGGGTCGAACGCGGCCAGGTGCTGGGGCTGTTGGGCCCCAACGGCGCCGGCAAGACGACCACCCTGCGGATGCTGATGGGCCTGATCCGGCCGGACGGCGGGGAGGTGCGGGTGTTCGGCCAGGCGATCCGGCCGGGCGCGCCGGTGCTGTCCCGGGTCGGCGCGTTCGTCGAGGGCGCCGGCTTCCTGCCGCACCTGTCCGGCCGGGCCAACCTCGACCTGTACTGGCAGGCGACCGGCCGCCCCGCCGCCGACGCGCACGCGACGGAGGCCCTGGAGATCGCCGGCCTGGGCGACGCCCTGGAGCGCGCGGTGCGCACCTACTCCCAGGGCATGCGGCAGCGCCTGGCCCTCGCCCAGGCCATGCTGGGCCTGCCGGACCTGCTCATCCTCGACGAGCCGACCAACGGCCTGGACCCGCCGCAGATCCGCGAGATGCGCGAGGTGATGATCCGCTACGCCGCGGCCGGACGCACCGTCATCGTCTCCAGCCACCTGCTGTCCGAGGTCGAGCAGAGCTGCACCCACCTGGTCGTCATGGACCGCGGCCGGCTCGTCCAGGCCGGCCCGGTCGGCGACGTCGTGGGCGCGGGCGACACCGTGCTGATCGACGTCGGCGACGCGGCGCCGCTGCCCGACGCCGTCGTGGAGAAGGTCGCCGCGCTGTCCGTCGTGGACTTCGCGGCCCGCGCCGACGAGGGCCTGCTGGTCCGCCTCGCCGCGCCCGACGGCACCCCGCACCTGCTGGCCGACCTCGTCCGGATGGACGTTCCGGTGCACCGCGTCGGCCCGCACCGCCGCCTGGAGGACGCCTTCCTCACCCTGATCCAAGGAGACGGACGATGACCGCGACCACCCCGGCGGCGGCGCCCGGCTACCGCGCCCGGCGCACCCTGCCGCTGCGCGTCGAGGCCCGTCGCCAACTCCGGCGCCGCCGCACCCTGGTGATCGGCGCGATCCTGGCGCTGCTGCCGTTCGTCCTCGTCGCGGCGTTCGCGATCGGCGGCGACCCCGGCACCCGTTCGACGGGCCGGATCAGCCTGATGACGACCGCCACCGCCTCCGGCGCCAACTTCGCCGCCACCGCACTGTTCGTCTCCGCCGGCTTCCTGCTGGTGGTGCCGGTGGCGCTGTTCTGCGGCGACACCGTCGCCTCGGAGGCGAGCTGGTCCTCGCTGCGCTACCTGCTGGCCGCCCCGGTGCCCCGGGCCCGACTGCTGCTGAGCAAGCTCACCGTGGGGCTGGCCTCCAGCGCCGCCGCGATGGTGCTGCTGCCGGTGGTCGCGTTGGCGGTGGGCACCGCCGCGTACGGCTGGGGGCCGCTGCAACTGCCCACCGGGGGCGCGCTCGCCCCGGGCGACGCGGTGCTGCGGCTGGCCGTGGTGACCGGTTACGTCTTCGTCAGCCAACTGGTCACCGCCGCGCTGGCGTTCTGGCTGTCCACCGTGACCGACGCGCCGCTGGGCGCGGTCGGCGGCGCCGTCGGACTGACCATCGTCGGCAACGTCCTCGACCAGGTCACCGCGCTCGGCGACTGGCGCGCGGTGCTGCCCGCCCACTGGCAGTACTCCTGGGCGGACGCCCTCCAGCCCCAACTGGAGTGGACCGGGATGCTCCAGGGCGCCTCGGTCTCGGTGTCCTACGCGCTGGTGCTCACCGCACTGGCCTTCCGCGGCTTCGCCCGCAAGGACGTGGTGTCGTAGCCGGCCGGCCCCCGGGCCCGGCCGCCCGGCCACGAACACCTGTCCCCTTTGCCCGACCCGCCCCGGAACGCAACCTTCCGCCGGATGTGCGGGTCTAGGCAGTCACACGCCCGAAGGTGAGGACCTGCCATGTCCCGTACCGCACCGCATCCCACCCGCGCCACGACCGCCGTCGCCGCCTGCGCCGCGGCCCTCGCCCTGACCCTGGCCGCCACCGGCCCGGCCGCCGCCACGGTCCGCAGCGACCCCAACGGCCGCCACACCGCCGCCGAGGTCCACCGCTTCCTGACCGGCTTCTACGGCCACCACGGCCCCACCCGCCACCAGCGCGACCACCAGGTCTCCGCCTACCTCAAGGACCGCGCCGCCCACACCGACGGCTACGACCTGCTGCTCTGCGCCCAGAACGCCCCGCGGTCGATCACCGTCGGCAAGGTCACCACGGCCCAGTCGGCGGGCGTCGGCTGGGCCACCGTCACCACCCACTGGGACGGCGGCACCCGCCGTTCCTTCACCGCCTACGTCGGCCTGGACTCCCGTCCGATCACCCTCCAGGACGTCGACTGCGCGCCGTGACCCGGCGCACGACGAGGGCGGCCGCCGCGGACCGGTGTCCGCCGCGACCGCCCTTCGGGTCGTGCCGTTCTCAGCCGGTCGGCCCCTGCATGTGGGCGCTGACCCACTGCATCGTGCCCATGCCCAGGCCCTGGACGTAGGTGGCGCCGCTGTGCGTGCCGTCCGGCACGACCTGCAACCGGGTCTTCACCGGCCCGCGGCTGTACTGCGCGATGAACTTCCGCACCTTGGGCAGCACGGTGTTCTCCTTGGAGCCGTCCTGGAAGGCCAGGTAGACGTCCGGCCCACCGCGGGCGATCAGCTGGTGCGCCAGCACCTCGGGGTTGTTCGCCCGCATCGCCGACAGGTGTCCGCGCCACAGCGGGGAGTCCGGCACGATGTCCGGCCCGTTGGGGATCGCCACCTTGAAGTCCTTCGGGTTCTGCAACACGTTCTTCAGTGCCGAGAAGCCGCCCGACGAGGAGCCCATGATGCACCAGGCGTTGCGGGTCTTCAGGGTGCGGAAGTTCTCCCGGACGAGGTCGGGGACGTCCTTGCTCAGCCACGTACCGATCTTCGGCTGACCGGGGATGTCACTGCCGTCGTAGTACTGCTTGTCGTTGGGGTTGAGCACCGGCATCACCACGATGAAGGGCAGGCTCTTGCCCTCCTTCGACCAGGTGGCGAGGCTCTCCTCCAACTTGAGGTCGGAACCGATCCAGTAGTTCACCGGGTAGCCGTAGGCGCCGGGCAGCGCCTCCATGACCGGGAAGCCCTTGTTCGCGTTCTTCTTCTCGTAGTACTCCGGCGGCGCCCAGACCCACACCTTCCCGGTGAAGCCCGACTTCTTCCCGTGGTAGGTGGTCAGGGCTATGGGAGTGTTCCCGCCGGCCCCGCCGACCTTGCTGGTCTCCTGGAAGCTGATGGGGTGGGTGGGCATCTGCACCAGCGAGTTCTTGCTGGCCGGCGCGGTCTGCATGGCGGCACCCGTCCGGGGGCCACTGAACCGTACGGGGGTGGCCTGGTCGCTCGTGCCGCAGCCGGCCGTGGTTCCGAGTACGGTCAGGGCGATCACGGCGATCACCGGTTTGAAAAGGGATTTGCGCACGGGACCTTCTCCTTGGCGGACCGGCCGGGAGTTGTCCCGACCGGCCAGCAAGAGGGGGCCGGGCGGGGACAGGTTTCCCTACCGCGGTGTCTGCTTCCTCGCACCGCCCCGACCCGAAACCCGCAACCCCGCTCTGACCTGTGGTGTTTACGCTCAACGGAGACCCGGTTTACCGTGATTTTCCCGGTGCGGGCGCACCGCTGACGCCGGACGGACCCCCGCACGCCCCTCTTTCCGCACCCCGACGCCCGCCCGCGCCCCGACGCTCCCTCCCCCTCCGAAACCCCTCCGCGCGCCCTTCCCCGGCCCGCCGGTCACCCCGGCCGCACCCCGCCGGACGGGCATCCGGGTCGCCCTCCCGCCCCCGCCGCCCGACACCCCGCGACCCCAGCTGCCGGCCCGTATCCTCGGGCCATGACCTGGTCGCGCGCGCTCAAGGAAGCCGCCCGCTCGGGGCTGACCATCGAACGGGCCAAGCTCACCCCGCTGATCGCGATCCGCGGCACCGTCGGCGTGGCCGTCGTCCTCGGCCTGTGCCTGTGGTGGGGCAGCCCCGCCCTCGCCGTCTCCTCCGCCTTCGGCGCGTTCTCCGCCGGCATCGCCACCTTCCAGCGCAGCATGCGCCCCCGGCCGGTCCTGGCACTGGCCGTCGCCGGCGCGCTGGCGGTCTCCACCTTCCTCGGCTACCTGGCCGCCGCCCACCTCGTCGCGTTCGTCCTGCTGCTCACCGGCTGGACCTTCCTGGCGGGCCTGGCCTGGGCGATCGGCCCGGTCTCCGGCCTCATCGGCACCCAGACCGTGGCGATCATGCTGATCACCGTCACGCTCCCGACGTCCGTCCTCGGCGCCCTCGCGCACGCCGCCCTCATCGCCTTCGGCGGCCTCGTCCAAGCCACCCTCGTCGTCCTGTTCCCGGTCCGCCCCTGGGGCATCCAGCGCGACGCCCTCGCCGACGCCCTGGCCGCCGAGGCCGACTACGCCCGCCGGCTGCGCCACGACCCGGTCGCCCCCTTCGACCCCGCGCCCCTGATGGACGCCCGGCTCGCCTCCGCCGTCACCCCCCGCCAGGCCAAGCGCCGCCCGGTGCAACTGCACGGCCCCCGCGGCCTCGCCGAACGCGTCCGCCCGGTGCTCGCCTCACTGGCCGACCCGGTCGTCGGCGCCCCGTTGGAAGGCCCCGAACGCGACCGCGCCCGCGAACTGCTCGGCGCCGCCGCCACCGTCCTGGACGCCGTCGCGCACGCCGTGCGCCACGACCGACCGGTCCGGCTGCCACCGGAGGCGATGGCCGCCCTCGAAGTCCCGGCCACCGGCCCGATGCTCACCGGCCCCGCCCGCCGGTCCGCCTACCGCCTGATCTCGCTCCTCGCCGACGCCGTCGAACTCACCGACGAACCCGTCGAGGCCACCCGCCCCACCACCGAGGCCGAACGCGCCCACCTGCTGCGTCCCAGCGTCCCCAAACTCGTCCCGGTCGCCCTGCGCGCCCTGCGCCGCGAGTCCCGCTGGTCCTCCCACGTCTTCCGGCACGCCCTGCGCGTCGCCGCGGTCGCCGCGACCGGCTACGTGCTGGCCACCGCCCTGCGGTTCGGCCACGGCTACTGGGCGCCGCTCGCCGCCGTCATGGTGATGCGCCCCGACTTCGCCCAGACCTACTCCCGCGGCGTCGCCCGCTTCGCCGGCACCCTCGTCGGCGTCGCCGTCGCCGGCGCCCTGATGGCCCTGGCCCACCCCGGCGCGTACGTCAGCGCCGCCCTCGCGCTGGCCTGCGTCTTCCTGATGTACCTGCTGATGCGCACCGGCTTCTCGGTCACCTCCGCCTGCGTCGCCGGCTACGTCGTCTTCCTGCTCGGCATCGTCGGCGCCGGCTGGGAGCAGACCGTCCAAGAACGCGTCGTGCTCACCCTCATCGGCGGCGTCCTGGCGATGCTGTCCTACGCGCTGTTCCCCGCCTGGGAGACGCCCCGGCTCCGCGACCGCCTCGCCGACTGGCTCACCACCAACGGCCGTTACGCGCTCGCCGTCCTCGACGGCTACGCCCGGCCCGCCGAACGCCGCCCCCGCCAGGTCCGCGAGGCCCTGCTGGACGCCCGCGCGGCCCGCGCCGCCTGGGAGGCGAGCGAGGCCCGCGCCGAGAAGGAGCCGGTCCGGCACCGCGGCCTCTCGCTCCCCGCGGCCCGCGCGGCCAGCGCCGCGCTCGCCACCATGGGCCGGGTCACCATGATCGTGGAGGCCCATCCGCCCGACCGGAACGCCGCGCCCTCGCCCGGCGCCGCCGCGTTCGCCGCGGCCCTCGGCCCCGCCCTGGACCGCGCGGCCCGCGCCCTGCGCGACGGCACCCCCCTCGACTGGAGCGCACCGCAGGAGACTTGGGAGCAGTGGAACGCCGAGGGCGAGCACACCGGCGTCGCCGTCCGCGCCTGCGAACTCCTCCTGGACGCCCTCGACGACCTCGCCGAGGCGCTGCCGCCCGACCCCTGACCCGCCCCTGGGCCCCCTGCTCCTTGCCGCCTCTTTACCCCGCAGACCGCCCCCGCAGGAACCATTCAGCACCCCCAGTAGTCTAGATAATTGCCCGCAATTACCGTCATTGGTAAGCCAATGGCGCTCTCTGCGGCGCAATGTCCTCCCGAGAGAGAGCAAACGAACTCCCCATGGCCGCCAGCACTTCGTCCGGTACGTACGACATAGGCATCGACCTCGGCACCGCCAACACCCTCGTCTACGCCCGCGGCAAAGGCGTGGTGCTGAACGAGCCGTCCGTGGTCGCCGTCAACGCCGCCGGCGACGTGGTCGCCGTCGGCTCGGAGGCCAAGCGCACCATCGGCCGCACCCCCTCCGGGATCACCGCGATGCGCCCCCTGCGGGAGGGCGTCATCGCCGACTTCGAAGCCGCCGAACAGATGCTGCGCGCCCTGATGAAGAAGGCCCTGCCCAGCCGCCGCTTCGCCCGCCCCCGGGTCGTCGTCTGCGTCCCCTCCGGCATCACCGGCGTCGAACGCCGCGCCGTCATCGACTCCGCGCGCGGCGCCGGCGCCCGCGAGGTCCACCTCATCGAGGAGCCGATGGCCGCCGCGATCGGCGCGGGCCTCCCGGTGGCCGAACCGGTCGGCTGCATGGTCGTCGACATCGGCGGCGGCACCACCGAGGTCGCCGTCGTCTCCATGGGCGGCCTGGTCACCGCCCAGTCCGTACGGGTCGCCGGCGACGCGATGGACGCCGCCATCTCCACCTACATCAAGAAGGAACACGGCCTGGCCATCGGCGAGCGCACCGCCGAAGAGATCAAGATAGCCATCGGCTCGGCCGCCTGGACCCCCGACGAGGACCTCCCCGCCGCGACGACCGACCCCGCCGCGGACCCCGACGCCGAGGACGCCCCCGCGCCCGCCCCGTACGCGTTCACCGTCCGGGGCCGGGACCACCTCAGCGGCCTCCCCCGCCTCCAGGAGATCACCGCCGAGGAGATCTGCACCGCCCTCGCCGAACCCGTCGAGGCCATCGTCCGCGCCGTCCACCGCACCCTCGACGAGTGCCCCCCGGAGCTCTCCGGCGACATCATCGAACGCGGCATCGCCCTCACCGGCGGCGGCGCCCTGCTCCGCGGCCTGGACCGCCGCCTCCGCCAGGAGATGGGCGTCCCCGTCGTGGTCGCCGACGCCCCCCTGGACTGCGTCGTCAACGGCACCGCCAAGTGCGTCGACGAGTTCGCCACCCTCCACGGCCTCCTCACCGGCGCCAAGAACGAACCCCGCAAGGCAGTCCGCCTCGGCCTGTAACACCCCACCCACCCCCGATCCCCCTGCCCGTGACGGCCGTTCGCCGACCGATCGGGCAGGGGGAGGACCGACCCCGCGACGCACAACGGCGAAGCGGCCGACTCCGACCGGCCGGCCGTGCCGCTGAACCCGGCGGGCCCGATGGACGCTCACCGCAGCCGGACGCGACGGGCGCCGCCGACACCCGGACAACCTCCACGTCGACGAGGGGTATGACTGGGACTACCTGCGCCGATGGCTGAGCGATCCCGGCATCAGCCACCGCACCGCAGCGAAGGCATCGACGTCTCAACAGCGGGCTGGGCCGTCACCGCTGCTCGACGAAAGAACGACTTCGTGGCTCGCCGGCCGCCGACGCCTGCACCGGTGCCACGAACGCAAAACCGAGAGGCGACTGGGCGTTAATTCTGCCTATTTTCGATGTGCGAAGCCGAAGTGAGTTCGGCCGTGGCGCAGGGGTGAAGCCGTTGAAAATTCCCGAGTCGAGATTCTGCACGGAGGCGGCCGGGGTGGCCGCAAGAGAAGCGTTGGCTAGCTGCCTGGTCAGCGGCTAGCGCGAGAATGACTTCTACTGGGGGCGACGGCGTAGCAGGACGCTCACTAGTGTGGCGAATTCGCGGAGCACCTCGGGGACTGCTGCCGAGTCGGCACGTTGGATCGCCACGATGGCGATGACAGTGCAGCCGATGACGGCACAGAAGAAAACGGTCGCGAAGGCGATCATGAAATAGGCAGGCAAAGTCTCTCCATGAGGAGTTCGCGTACAGGCTGGCGCATGGTGGGGAGATCCAGTGGTGGGAAATTACGAGACATGAAGCGGTCGAGAGGCCATGTACGACTCGCCCTCCTCTCCTGCATGGAGAGTGTTTGGGTCATCCGGCGATTCGCTCAAGCGCTTCCTTCCCGCCTGCGGCGAGCGCTCCAGCCCATGGGCAGATCTTATGTTCATTTTGTTCTGATCCCGTTGCCGCAGGGCTGGCGATTGTGGATCGCGTCGCCGCTTTATCGACAGTATTCGACGTGATGGCAACGGGAGGACAAGATGTGCGTGTCGCGTGCGGCTTCTAGCATTTTGCCCCCGCTTCGCGAACAACGTTCAGCTTGCCCGCGATTGCAGGAAGTGGGTCTGAGTGAAGGAGGGGATCCCCGCAGATGTGGGGAGCGGCCAGCGCTGCGCGTGACGACTTTCAGGGTAACATCCGAACGTGCTTCGGATTAGTGGACCCAGTTTTTCGTACCGGACGATTATGCGCACCTGTCGAATTTTAATGGTGCGCATATTTTTCGACCGGGTGAGATGTCCCGCAAATGCGGGAAGTGGGAGTTCGGTTGAATTGTACGCGAACTTTTCCCTGGCTTCGTTCCAGGGTTGATCGCTCGTCTTTGCCGTCACCATCTGGTTGAGGTGTCGCTCCGCCTTCGTGAAACCGCCTTGGCGGTGTGGCGTTTTTTGATCACGAATGGCGAGTATTGATCGAACCTCTCGTCTGGGGCGTAGCGTCCTTCAGGTCCCTGTTGAATAACCGCCGTGCATAACGAAGGGAACCCGCCGGCAAACCTCGGCGACCGTTTGACCGGTGCGGTTCGTACCGTGTGGGCCAAGCACGACCGGGTGACGGAGAAGTGGCTGCCGCTGTGGCGGCACATGGCGGACAGTGCTGCCGTCGCCGGGCTGCTGTGGGATCACTGGCTGCCGCGCAACGTGAAGGAGTTGATCGCGGAGCCGCTTCCCGAGAGGGAAGCCGATGGGCGGCGGTTGTGCGTGTGGCTGGCGGGGACGCATGACATCGGGAAGGCGACGCCCGCGTTCGCCTGCCAGGTGGATGATCTGGCCGATGTGATGAGCGCCGCCGGCCTCGGCATGCGTACGCGGAAGCAATTCGGCGACGATCGCCGGATGGCACCGCATGGGCTGGCCGGGCAGGTGCTGCTGCAGGAGTGGCTCGAAGAACGGCGTGGATGGACCCGCAGGGCTTCCGCGCAGTTCGCAGTGATGGCTGGAGGACACCACGGCGTACCACCGGACCACATGCAGATCCACCACCTCGACGCGCATCCCGAATTGTTGCGGACGCCGGGGCCGGCGGAGGCGATCTGGCAGCGGGTGCAGAACGAACTGCTGGATGCCTCCGCCGACGTCTTCGGGGTGGACGACCGGCTTGCCCACTGGCGAGGGGTGAAACTCCCCCAGCCGGTACAGGTGTTGCTGACCGCGATTGTCATCGTGTGCGACTGGATCGCCAGCAATCCGGATCTTTTCCCGTACTTTCCCGAGGAGCACCCCCGGAGCGAAAGCGAGCGGGTGGCCGCGGCGTGGCGAGGGCTTCGACTGCCCGCACCGTGGTCGCCGGCCGAGCCATGCGAGCAGGCGGCGGACCTGTTCGCCGCGCGCTTCGCCCTGCCGCCCGGTGCTGTGGTGCGGCCGGTGCAGGAGCAGGCGCTCTCCATGGCCCGGGGCATGGAACAGCCTGGGATGCTGATCATCGAGGCGCCCATGGGGGAGGGGAAGACCGAGGCAGCCCTCGCGGCGGCGGAGGTGTTCGCGGCCCGTTCGGGTGCGGGTGGGTGCTACCTGGCTCTGCCGACGATGGCGACCAGCAACGCCATGTTCCCGCGGCTTCTGGACTGGCTCGACCGTCTCCCGGCCTTCGCGTCGGCGACGGCAGGGGAATCCTCGCCGGAACAGCGTTCGGTCCTGCTGGCGCACGCCAAGGCAGCGCTCCAGGAGGACTACGCCGCCCTGATGCGCGAAAGCCACCGCACCATCGCCGCTGTGGACGCATACGCCGAGGACGAACGTCCCGCGGGCGGCGAGAAGTCCGTCTCCGCCGACCTCATCGCGCACCAGTGGCTACGGGGACGGAAGAAGGGCCTGCTCGCCTCGTTCGCCGTCGGGACGATCGACCAGTTGCTGATGACCGGTCTCAAGAGCAGGCACCTGGCCCTTCGGCACCTGGCGATGGTTGGCAAGGTCGTCGTCATCGACGAAGTACATGCCTATGACGCCTACATGAACACCTATCTCGACCGGGTGCTGTCGTGGCTGGGGGCATATCGCGTTCCCGTCGTGGTGCTGTCGGCGACGCTTCCGGCCGGTCGGCGGCGGGAGTTGGCGGCGGCGTACACCGGAGGGAGTGCCGATGCTCTCGGCGACGCCACTGGCTACCCGCTCCTGACTGCTGTCGCCCCCGGAGCGGAACCGGCGACAGCATCGCCCGCAGCCTCCGGGCGCCGGAACGACGTGGTGGTGGAGCGCCTGGCGGATGACGAGACCGCACTGGCGGACCGTCTGACAGCGGAACTGGCCGACGGCGGGTGTGCGCTGGTCGTCCGCAACACGGTCGACCGGGTGACGGACACGGCTGCCGCACTCAGAGCGAGGTTCGGTGCCGAGCACGTCACTGTCGCGCACGCGCGCTTCATCGATGTCGACCGGGCGCGCAAGGACGCCTCGCTGCTGGTCCGGTTCGGACCACCGGACCGCAACGGCACGTCACCGCACCGTCCACAAACGGCGCACATCGTCGTCGCGAGCCAAGTGGCAGAGCAGTCGCTGGACGTGGACTTCGACCTGCTGGTGACCGACCTGTGCCCTGTCGACCTGCTGCTTCAGCGAATGGGACGGCTGCACCGCCATCCCCGCGGTGAGCTGCAGAGCGAACGGCCTCCGCGCCTGCGGCAGCCGCGCTGCCTGGTGACCGGCGTTGACTGGCGGACGGATCCGGCGCCCACGCCTGTCAAAGGCTCGTGCACGGTCTACGGTGCGTATCCGCTGCTCCGGTCGCTCGCCGTACTCACCCCACACCTTGGAGCGCCCGGGAAGCGAGGACGGCCGGTGCGGCTGCCAGAGGACATCAGCCCTCTCGTTCAGCGAGCCTACGGCGCCGACGAACCCTGCCCGCCGCGCTGGGAGAAGACCGTCGATCCCGCGCAGGCCCAACACCGCGACGCCCGTGCCGAGCAGCAGCGGAAGGCGGAGGTCTTCCGGCTGGACGAGGTACGAAAGGCCGGACGGCCGCTCATCGGCTGGATCGGCGCGGGCGTCGGTGATGCGGATGACAGCAGGGCCGGACGAGCGCAGGTCCGGGACGGCCGGGAGAGCCTGGAGGTCCTGGTCGTCATGCGCCGGGACGACGGTGCCCTGTGCACCCTGCCCTGGTTGGACAAGGGCCGCGGCGGACTCGAACTGCCCACCGACGCCGTACCGTCCGCGCGCGCCGCACGCGCCGCCGCTGCGAGCGGCTTGCGGCTGCCCTATCACTTCTCCTTCCCCGACCAGGAGAACCAGGCCCTCGCCGAACTGGAAGAGCTCTACGTCCCCGCCTGGCAGGGGAAGGAGAGCCACTGGCTCGCCGGAGAACTGATCCTCGCGCTCGACGAGGACTGCCGGGCCCGGCTGGCGGGATGGAACATGGCGTACGACCCCGACGAGGGCCTGTTGGTGACCCGCGAGGAACCGAGCAAGGGAAGGGAAGCGGCGTCGATGCCCGCGGTGCCGTCCTTCGACCTGACCCATCGGCCCTGGTTGCCCGTTCAGCTTGCCGACGGTACGGAGCGCGAACTGTCCTTGTCGGAGGTGTTCGACCAGGCGCGCTCCATCCGTCGGCTCGTCGGAGATCTGCCGACCCAGGATTTCGCCCTCATCCGACTGCTGCTGGCGATCCTCCACGACGCTCTCGGCGGGCCCGGGAAAGGCGCGGCGCCGGCCGACAGCGACGAGTGGGAGGAGCTGTGGCTGTCCGAGACGCCGTACGCCGGTCGTGTCGCCGACTACCTGCACCAGCACCGCGATCGCTTCGACCTGCTGCACCCCGAGCGCCCGTTCTTCCAGGTCGCCGGGTTGCGGACAGCCAAGGACGAGGTCTTCTCCCTCAACCGCATGGTCGCCGACGTGCCCAACGGGGAACCGTTCTTCAGCATGCGCATGCCGGGGGTCGACCGGCTCGGCTGGGCAGAGGCAGCCCGATGGCTGGTGCACGCCCAGGCGTTCGACCCCTCGGGCATCAAGTCCGGTGCGGTGGGCGACCCCCGGGTGAAGGCAGGCAAGGGCTACCCTCAGGGCGTCGCGTGGGCGGGCAACCTCGGCGGCGTCCTCGTGGAGGGGGCCGACCTCCACGAGACGCTGCTGCTCAACTTGATGGCCGCGGACTCCACAGGGCTGCACACGGACCAAGCCGACCGTCCGGCTTGGCGGGCCAAGCCGTGCGGACCGGACGAGGCCCGCGACCTCGCGCAACGTCCCTACGGATTGCGAGACCTGTACACCTGGCAGTCACGCCGGATCCGGCTGCACCATGACGCCGACGGTGTCCACGGCGTCGTGCTGGCGTACGGAGACCGCCTCGAACCACACAACAAACTGCCGTACGAGCCGATGACAGGCTGGCGTCGCAGCCCGGCGCAGGAGAAGAAACGCCGTGAAGCGCTCGTCTACCTGCCGCAGGACCACGATCCGTCGCGGATGGCCTGGCGAGGGATGGAGGGCCTCCTCACCGGCCGGGAGGCAGCGACAGAGCAGGGCCGCGACGGCGCCCAGCGCCTGCGGCCCGGGGTCGTGGAGTGGGTCGCCCGGCTGTCCACCGAAGGGTTCCTTCCGCGCGGCCATCTGATCCGCACCCGCGTCATCGGCGCGCGGTACGGCACCCAGCAGTCGGTGATCGATGAGGTGGTGGACGACGGGGTCCTGATGCCCGTGGTGCTGCTCCATCGTGAGGACCGGCGGTACGGGCAGAAGGCCGTGGATGCGCTGAACGACGCGGAGAGGGCCGTAGGCATCCTCGCCGACCTCGCCACCGATCTCGCTCGGGCATCCGGGGCCACCCCCGAACCTCGCAGGGACGCCGCCCGAGACCAGGGATTCGGCACCCTCGACACCCATTACCGCCGGTGGCTGCGGGACCTGGGCGCCACCACCGACCCGGAAGAGCACCGCGACTGCTGGAAGCGGGACGTACACCGGATCGTCGGCGACCTGGGGACCGGCCTGCTGGACGACGCCGGACTGTCCGCCTGGGAAGGGCGCATCGTCCAGGCCCCGGGCGGCCCGCGATGGTTGAACGACGCCGCAGCCGAGCTCCGCTTCCGCAAACGCCTCGACGGACTCCTGGCCACCGATGACGACGGCCCGCCGGACCCACCGGCCACCCAACCCGCTCCCGTGGAGTCGCCGGTATGACCACCAGCCGTCCCGCCCCTGTCACGTCCGGTACGCGCCAGGCACCCCTCGGCCCGGTCGGCGCCGCCGTCCATCAGCGCATCACGCGGCTGCAGCGCGGCTATCTGGACGACCGCAGCGATGCCGTCGGCACATTGGCCCGGCTGCGACGCGGCATCGGCCGACCTGCCGGCGAGACCGCCGACCTGTGGGGCCTCATCGGCACCGAACCCCTATACGAGCAGTACGAGCGCCGAGAGTTGACCGAGGACGCCATGCGGCAGGCCGAAGAGGCGGCACATGCTGCCGTCACCTTGTGGTCGCTCCACCAGCAGTCCCATCACGCCGCCCGCATGCACCGCAGGCCCGGCCCTGAACTCGGCGCCGCCGTACGTCGCCTGGCCTCCGGACCCGAGATCGACGAGCCGACGCGCAAGCGCTTCGTCCGAGTGGGTACGGCCGCCACTCCCGTGGTGCTCGCCGGGCGGCTGCGCGACCTCGTTCTCCTGCTGCGCCGCGAGGCCGTTCCGCTCGACTACGGGTTGCTGGCCGACCAACTCCACACGTGGCAGAGCCCCGGCGGCCCCCAGGCGGTGCGCCGCTCCTGGGGCCGCTCCTACCTCGCCGTCCCCCGGCCCGCCTCCGGCAACGGCGAAGCGACAGCCGGGCCGAACGTGGCGGGCAGCAGCGACGGCCCGCAGGACCCCGACACGACCACCTCGGAGGACGACACCCCGTGAGCCGCACCATCATCGACGTGCACGTGCTGCAGACCGTGCCGCCGAGCAACCTCAACCGCGACGACACCGGTACCCCCAAAACCGCGGTCTACGGGGGCGTCCGCCGTGCCCGCGTCTCCAGCCAGGCATGGAAAAGGGCGACCCGGCGAGCGTTCCAGGACCTTCTCGACCCGGACGAACTAGGCGTGCGTACCCGCCGGGTGGCCGAGCTGCTGGCCGAGCGGATCACCGCCGTGGAACCCTCGCTGGACGGCGCCACGGCGCTGGCACTGGCCGCCGAAACGCTCTACGCCGCGACGGGTTCGAAGATCGAGGTGCCGCGCCGGAAGGCCGAGAACGCGAAGAAGAAGGGCGAGCCGGAGCCGCCGCCGGAGTCCTCGTACCTGATGTTCCTCAGCGCGCGCCAGATCGAAGGCCTGGCTCGCCTCGCAGTCGAGGGAGCTGATGACATCGCGGCGTACCTGAAGGTCAAGGAGAACAAGAACCAGGCCCGCGAGATCGCCGACACCCGGCACTCGGTGGACATCGCACTGTTCGGACGGATGGTCGCCGACTCCACCGACATCAACGTCGACGCCGCGGCCCAGGTCGCGCACGCCATCAGCGTCCATCAAGTCGAGAACGAGTCCGACTATTTCACCGCGGTGGACGACCAGAACGAGAAGGCGGAGGAGGCCGGTGCCGGCATGATCGGCACGGTCGACTTCAACTCGGCGACGCTCTACCGCTACGCCGCTCTCGACGTGGACCGGCTGCGCGACAACCTAGGTGTCGGCCGGCGCCCGGATCAGCCATTGGACGAGCCGGTACGCAGGGCGGTACGGGCCTTCCTGCACGGCTTCGTGGCCTCCATGCCCACCGGCAAGATCAACACCTTCGGCAACCACACACTCCCCGAAGCCGTCCTCGTCAGCCTCCGCTCGGCCAGGCCCATCAGCTTCGTCTCCGCCTTCGAGGAGCCCGTCCTTGCTCCGCAGGGTTCCGGCGGACATCTGCGCGGCGCATGCACCCAGTTGCTCGCGCACGTCTCCGACATCGAGAAGGCATACGAGGTCACCGGCGACAAGAGCTGGGTGCTCAGGGCGGGCGCGGCAACCGAGCCGCTGGCGGCGCTCGGCACCGCGGTCACCCTCAGCAGCCTGCTCGACGAAGTGAGCGACGCGGTCTCCGCACGGCTGGCGGGACAAGCGCCCGAGGGGCAGGATCGTCCCGCATGAGTGAAATGAGCGAACGCACCGGCGTCCTGACGCTGCGTCTCGCGGGCCCACTCCAGTCCTGGGGCGCATCGTCGCGCTTCGCACGACGTACGACGGAGCGCGCACCCACCAAGAGCGGAGTGCTCGGCCTGCTCGCCGCGGCTCAGGGCCGTGAGCGCGGCGCGGACCTCTCCGACCTCGCCGCGCTCACGTTCGCCGTCAGGCTCGATCAGCCGGGCACCCGTGTACGCGACTACCAGACCGCGCACCACGGCGACACCGGCAAGTCCATGCCGGTCTCCGAACGCTTCTACCTCTCCGACGCGGTCTTTGTCGCCGCTGTCGAAGGCGATGAATCCTTGATCGACGCCCTGTACGCGGCGGTGCGGGCCCCGACGTTCCTGCCGTTCCTCGGGCGCCGCTCCTGCCCGCCGTCCCGCCCGATCGACCTCGGCGTCCATCGCGGCGGCCTTCGGCGGGCGTTGCGGGCCGAGCCCTGGCAGGCTGCTGCCTGGTTCCAGCGCCGCCGTGCCCACGAGCGACGCATCGAACTCGAAGTGATCGCCGACCTCGCCGCCGGCGACGGCCCCGGTGACGCACTACGGGACCAGCCGCTCAGCTTTGACCCGCGTCACCGCAGGTACGGACTGCGCGAAGTCCACTCGAGCGCCGTCACCGTTGCCAATCCACTGGGCGCGGCCCGCCGGACTTCCCCACCGCCGAAACACGACCCGATGGTGCTACTGGAAGACTGACCATGTTCCTGACCCGATTCCGCCTCAACACCGCGCGTATGGGCGCCCGTCGGCTGATCTCCTCGCCGCAGAGCATGCACGCGGCAGTCATGGCGTCCTTCGCACAGAAGCCCGACCACCGGGGTGCCGGCCCCCGGGTGCTGTGGCGCCTGGATGAGCAGTCCCGCAGCGAAGTGCTGCTCTACGTCGTCAGCCCCGACCGGCCCGACCTCACCCATCTCGTGGAACAGGCCGGCTGGCCGACAACGGGCGGTTGGCAGACGAAGCCGTACGGTCCCCTCCTCGCCCGCCTCGCCGCTGACGACACCTGGGCCTTCCGGCTCACCGCGAACCCCGTGCACAGCATCCGGCGGCACGACGCCGAGCCGACCAAGCGCACCGCGCACGTCACCCCCCGGCATCAACTGGACTGGTTGCTCAAGCGGCAGGTGGAGGCCGGCTTCGAGATCGTGGAAAAGGCAGAGCGCCGGCCGGACGGCCTCGACGGCGTCTGGCACGAGGTCGTCGTCCACCACCGCGGCGACCTCGCCTTCCGTAAGAGGAACGAGTCCGAAGCCCGCGCGCACAAGGTGACACTGACCCGCGTCACCTTCGATGGGCGCCTCCGCGTCCTCGATCCCGATGCGTTCCGCCGCACCCTCACCTCCGGCCTCGGCAAGGCCAAGGCGTACGGCTGCGGGCTCATGACCCTGGCCCCTGCGGAGTAACCGATGACCATGATCAGCAAGCGCCCGGTCTCCAGCCCGCGGCAACTCACCCGCGTCGGTGACCGTCTGTCCTTCGTCTATCTCGAACGCTGTGTGGTGCACCGCGACGCCAATGCCCTCACCGCCGAGGACGCAGAGGGAGTGCGTCACATCCCGTCGGCGACGATCGGCACCCTGCTCCTCGGCCCGGGCACGCGGATCACCCACCAGGCCATGGCAGTTCTCGGCGAGAGCGGCGCCGTGGTGGTATGGGTGGGCGAGAACGGCGTACGTTTCTACGCCGGCGGCCGGGCGCTGAGCCGCTCCTCCGCTCTCGTGGAAGCCCAGGCCCTGGCCTGGGCGAACCAGCGGGCCCGGCTCGATGTCGCCAGGGCCATGTATCGCCTCCGCTTCCCCGACGAGGATCCGGCTGGGTGCACCCGCCGCCAGCTCCTCGGCCGTGAGGGCGATCGGGTCAAGCGTTGTTACGCGGAGCAGGCCGCCCGCACCGGTGTCACCTGGCGCGGCCGCCGGTTCACCCCCGGCGACTTCGACTCCGGGGACGCCCCGAACCAGGCCGTCACCGCTGCCGCGCAGTGCATGTACGGCATCGCCCAGACGGTGGTCGCGGCGTTGGGTTGCAGTCCAGGGCTCGGTTTCGTCCACTCGGGCCACGAACTGTCCTTCGTCCTCGACGTGGCCGACTTCTACAAGACGGACATCGGCATTCCCGTCGCCTTCGAGGTTGCCGCACAGGGCCCGGAAGACATCGGTTCCCGAACTCGGCGTGCGCTGCGTGACCGCATCAACAGTGCCGGGTTGCTGGACCGGTGCGTGCGTGACATCCAGGGACTGCTCGCACCCACGGGAGTCGACCTCCCGGACGACGCGGACCATGTCGCCCTTCTGTCCGACCGAGGTGCCGAAGTGGCCGCCGGCCGCAACTACGGCGATCACGGCGACAGTCGGGGTGGCACCTCGGCTCAGGAGGTCGGTATGCAGGATGCCCTCGCGCGAGACGGCGTCATCTGGTGACGGTCATCGTCCTCACGCACTGCCCGGTCGGTCTGCGGGGCTTCCTGACCCGCTGGCTCCTGGAAATCTCTCCGGGTGTCTTCCTGGGCAGCCCGTCCGCCCGCATCCGCGACGCCCTGTGGGACGAGGTTCGCCAGTACGCCGACAACGGCCGCGCCTTGCTCGCCTACTCCACCAACTCCGAACAGGGATACGCCTTCCGTACCCACGACCACACATGGCATCCCGTCGACCATGAGGGCCTCACCCTCATCTTCCGCCCCTCCAGCCGCCCGTCGCGCCCATCACCTTCCTCAGGCTGGAGCAAGGCCTCCAAGCGCCGCCGCTTCGGAAACCAGGCACCATAGCTCTGCCATCAACGGCTCCGCCTGCCGGACATGTTCGCGCGACGTGCCCGCACCGACAGGGCCTTTGCGGTTGAGATTCACTACATCGCGACTCCAGCGAGTTCACCTTCGGGCACTTGGCGCCTTGTCCACGGCGGTCTGCTGCTCCTGGCGAATGCTGGGTGGTGGGAATCGGCAGTGCCGTCCTTTTCCGCGGTCCGTGGCGAACCGCCTGCCGGGCATGCGGTATCAGGCCCGGCACTGTAGGAGGGGGAGTCGGGCGTCGACGGGGGTGTCTTTGGGGCCTTGGCCATTTCCCCCGAGGGCCCTCGGCGTGAGCGCGTAGCCTGTGGCGTGGAGGCATCTCTAACGGAACAGGTCCATGTTTATCCTGTATGTCCTTTTCTCTCATCCTTGCTGAAACAAGCGACGCCCCTTGATAAAAGCGCAGCTCACGAAGACCGCTCCCCGCACCTGCGGGGGTGAGCCCACCAAATCCCCCGGCATTGGGTTGGACTTGATCCGCTCCCCGCACCTGCGGGGGTGAGCCCCTGCGGCTCGGTGACGACGAGAAGGCGGTCATCCGCTCCCCGCACCTGCGGGGGTGAGCCCGCCCGCCTGACCGCCCCCAAGGGCCAGAAGCGCCGCTCCCCGCACCTGCGGGGGTGAGCCCTTTCAACGCAGATTATGGGCGCGTGTCGACGTCCGCTCCCCGCACCTGCGGGGGTGAGCCCTCGGGTTCACGCCCGTTGTTGACGAGGACCAGCCGCTCCCCGCACCTGCGGGGGTGAGCCCAACGAGCGGACTCCGGGCCAGCGCCGTCAGCCCCGCTCCCCGCACCTGCGGGGGTGAGCCCCACCTGGACGCCCAAGGGCGTCCGGCAAGCAGCCGCTCCCCGCACCTGCGGGGGTGAGCCCGAGGACGACGCCGAAGACGCCTTCCGCGCCGACCGCTCCCCGCACCTGCGGGGGTGAGCCCCACCCGCAGTGCTTCCATCACGCAAGCTGTAGCCGCTCCCCGCACCTGCGGGGGTGAGCCCGCCCGCCCGGTGTCCACCGCGGTCAACAACGTCCGCTCCCCGCACCTGCGGGGGTGAGCCCAGGCGCCCCGCCTTCCTCGTCAAACTGGACGTGCCGCTCCCCGCACCTGCGGGGGTGAGCCAATCGCACACGTGAACGAAAATCTGTTGCCGGCCCGCTCCCCGCACCTGCGGGGGTGAGCCCTCCTCGAACTTCTACGCCTCGAAGGGCCAGCGCCGCTCCCCGCACCTGCGGGGGTGAGCCCCGCGGCTGGCCCTGGGGCACCTCCCGCACCGACCGCTCCCCGCACCTGCGGGGGTGAGCCCCGGGTGTGGTCGGCGGAGCGAACTGCGCTGATCCGCTCCCCGCACCTGCGGGGGTGAGCCCGCCGTTGGCGGAGCGCATGGCTCCCTGGTAGACCGCTCCCCGCACCTGCGGGGGTGAGCCCCGCCTCAGCGTTACCAGCCTGGGCAAGCGAAACCGCTCCCCGCACCTGCGGGGGTGAGCCCATTGAAACCGCGCTTCGCTCCTAGGCGGGTAACCGCTCCCCGCACCTGCGGGGGTGAGCCCCGCGCGGGCGCGCGTCGCGGAGGCCGAGGCCGCCGCTCCCCGCACCTGCGGGGGTGAGCCCCACCGACCAGTCGGTGACCTCACCAACGTTGGCCGCTCCCCGCACCTGCGGGGGTGAGCCCTTCGCCGCGCACGAGCTGGGGTTCAGCGATACCCGCTCCCCGCACCTGCGGGGGTGAGCCCGCCTGGGCCGACCGGCGGGGCCGCACCTTCGACCGCTCCCCGCGCCTGCGGGGGTGAGCCCATCCGCGGGGCCCGGCTGGTCGAGGTCTCGCACCGCTCCCCGCGCCTGCGGGGATGAGCCCCGGTTCCAGAGTCGGCCCGCGTGGGCATTCCACCGCTCCCCGCGCCCGCAGGGATGAGCCCGCCGACAACTGCGCTACCAAGCCTCGCCCAAGACCGCTCCCCGCCCCTGCAGGGGCCGCATCGGCGCCGAGCCGCGCGTCTTCGTACCGGGAGCCAGGGCCGCAGCGGGCGGCCCGAACTTCGGGCCGTTTTGGGCCGAACGGCCGCCGGAGGTCGCTTCCGACCGGCTTCAGTCGGACAGTCCCAGGCTGCGGCGCCCTGGCCCCAGAAGGGAGACCCTCCCTGATGGGAAACAGCCTCTGAACAGCAAGAAGACCCTCCCGGAGGAGGGTCTGAGGAAGAGCGCCCCCGGCAGGACTCGAACCTGCGGCCAAGTGCTTAGAAGGCACCTGCTCTATCCACTGAGCTACGGGGGCCGGGTGGTGGGCGTGGATCACGAACCGCGGACCAGGATAGAGGTCCGGGTGGCTCGTCCCGGTTGCTTCACCTCCGTGGCACGTTGTGGAGGTTCGGTGAAGCGATCCCGATAATCGCAGGCAGGTACGAATCCTGCACCGCTTTTGGCGCCTCGCGCTGCGGGTGTTGTGCACTCGTTATGCCTGCGTCTGAAATGTTACGAAAATCCCATATCTCACCTATCGTGACCCGTCGAGATTCTTGCGGCGCACACAAGGGGTTATACGCTTCAAAAACCTAACTAAATTGGGCATTCTTCACATGTGGCGACCTTGGACGTAGGACCCCGGCTGATCGACGCACTGTCCGTTCTGCGTGACCGTGTCGACGCCGCACGTTTTCCCCTGCCGCTCGGGGGCGCCGCCCGCGCCCGGCGCAACCGGGCGGAGCTGCTCTCCCAGCTGGACGACTATGTGATGCCCCGCCTGCGCGCCCCTAAGGCCCCCCTTCTCGCAGTCGTCGGGGGATCCACGGGCGCAGGCAAGTCGACCCTGGTCAATTCGCTCGTGGGGCGGCGGGTGTCGGAGGCGGGGGTGCTGCGGCCCACGACGCGTACGCCGGTTCTGGTCTGCCATCCCGACGATCACCGCTGGTTCGCCGGGCAGCGGGTGCTGCCGGGGCTCACCCGGGTGTGGGTGCCGGAGCAGGACGGCGGCGAGGGCAACGAGCGCGGCGAGGGGGAGGAGAAGGGGCTCGGCGGGGGACGCGGGCGGGCGGGCGAAGCGCCGGGGGTGCCGACGGTGCGGATCGAGACGGACGCCGCGCTGCCCAGCGGCCTGGCGTTGCTGGACGCCCCGGACATCGATTCGCTGGTGGCCGGAAACCGCGAGTTGGCGGCCGAGTTGATCTGCGCGGCCGACGTCTGGGTGCTGGTCACCACGGCCGCTCGGTACGCCGACGCGGTGCCCTGGCACCTCCTGCGCACCGCCAAGGAGTACGACGTCACGCTGGTCACCGTGTTGGACCGGGTGCCGCACCAGATGGCCGGCGAGATCTCCGCGCGCTACGCCGAGCTCCTGCTCCGCGCCGGGCTCGGCAACGTCCCCCGCTTCACCATCCCCGAGCTGCCCGAGTCCGCGGGCGGGGGCCGCGGGTTGCTGCCCGCGACGGCGGTCGCCGGAGTACGGGAGTGGCTGGAACGGCACGCCCAGGACCCCGTCGCCCGTAGTGCCGCCGCGGACCGGACCGCCTCCGGGGTGATCGCCTCGCTGCGCAGCCGGCTGCCGGCGCTGGCCGGGGCCGCCGCCGCGCAGCACGCGGCGGCGCTCCGGTTGGCCGGCCGGGTCGAGGAGGCGTACGAGGGGGCCGCGGTGCGGGTGCGGCGCGAGGTCGCGGCCGGTGAAGTGCTGGCCGGCGACGCCCGCGCCCACTGGCACGCGCACGGGCGGGGCGGCCGCGCCGACGAACTGCTGGACGCCCTGGCCCACGGGCTGACCGCGCTGCTGGTCTGCGCCGTCGAGGAGGCCGACGAGCGGGCGGGCGGCGCCTGGCGGCGGGATCCCGCGGCGGCCGAGGGCGTGCTGACCGCCATGGACGGGGCCGCGGGGGCCGCCGGGCGGATCGGCGTGATCGTCCGGCGCTGGCGGCGCTGCCTGGAGGAACTGGCCGATGAGGAGGCCCGGGAGGCCCGCGGCGGGCAGGCCGGTGAACGGACCGATCCGGTCGACGCCGAGGAGCCGGCGGCCCTGTTGGCCACCGCGCTGCTGGGCGGGCGTCGGGCCCGTACGGCGGGCGAGAACCTCGCCGACCTCCTGGGGGCGCAGAGCGCGGTGCGGCTGCGCGACCAGGGCGCCCGGCTGCTGACCCGGTACCTGGCGCACGCCCTCGACGGTGAACGGGAGCGCCGGTTGGCCCCCTTGGACCGCCTGACGGTGTCGCCCGACCAGCAGGCCGGACTGATCGCCGCGGTCTCCGTGGTGCAACGCGAACAGCTGCGGCGCGCACCCCTCCGGCCGCGGCCGGTGGAGGGGCGGGAGCCGGAGCGGGAGCACGGACGCCCGGCGGCGGACCAGTACGGGAGAGAGACGGTGACGCAGTGACGGACTCCGGGGAACGCCGGGCGGAACTCGGGGCCGGCGAGGCGGGCGAGGCGGGCGAGGGAGCGGCGTGGGATGAGCCGACGGGCGATGGTGGGACGCGTGGCGACAGCGGGATGTGGGACGACGGTGGGGCCTGGGACGACGGGGTGATCGCGCGACGGGTGCGGGGCAGGGAGCCGAGGAACGGCGCGCGGGCCGCCGGTGGCGTGGACGACGGTGCAGGGCAGGACGAGCGCTCCCGTGGGCGGCGCCGGCGTGGGGGGAGAGGGCCGGCGGGGGCGCCGGAGGCCGCGGGGGACGGGTTCGGCGACGGGCGGCGGAACACCGTCCGGGGCGACGCCGGTGCGGACGGGCTCGCGGAGTGCGGGCCCGGGTACAAGTGGGTGCCCGGTGGGGCCCGACGGACCGCGGGAGAGGGGCTGCGACCCCGCCTGGAGGCCCTGCGGGAGCTGATCGCGCTGTCCCGGAGCCGACTGGACGGGGTGGTGCTCGACCGGGCCGGCCGGGTCCTCGAAGTGGCCGACGAGCGCTACCGGCTGTCCGGTGAGCACACCGTCGTCGCCCTCGCGGGAGCGACCGGGAGCGGGAAGTCGTCGCTGTTCAACGCGTTGGCGGGGGCGCCGCGTTCGGAGGTCGCGGCGCGCCGGCCGACCACCGGCGAGCCGGTGGCCTGCGTCTGGTCGGGCGGCCGGCCGGGCGCCGAGGGGCTGCTGCGCCGGCTCGGGGTGCCGGTGCACCGCCGGCACACCCCCGCGCAGGGCAGTCCCGAACTGGCCGGGCTGGTCCTGCTCGACCTGCCCGACCACGACTCCTCGGCCACCGCCAACCGCGAGCAGGTCGACCGGATGCTGGAGCTGGTGGACGCGGTGGTCTGGGTGGTGGACCCGGAGAAGTACGCCGACGCGGTGCTCCACGAGCGGTACCTGCGGCCGTTGGCGGGCTACGCCGAGGTCACGTTCGTGGTGCTCAACCAGGTGGACCGGCTGCCCGGCGACGCCGCCGACCAGGTGGTGGACGATCTGCGCCGGCTGCTGGACGAGGACGGGCTGGCGCTCGGCGAACACGGGGAGCCGGGCGCGGCGGTCCTGGCCCTCTCCGCGGCGACCGGCGAGGGTGTCGCGGAACTCCGTGAGGCGCTCGGCCAGTTCGTCGCCGAGCGGGGCGCGGCGGACCGCCGGCTGACGGCGGACGTGGACACCGCGGCGGAACGGCTGCGCACCGCGTACGCCGCGGACGGCCGGGTGGGCCTGACCGAGGGCGCCCGGGAGGAGTTCGACGACCGGCTCGCCGAGGCGGTCGGGGCGGTGGCCACCGGGCGGGCGGCGGAACGGGACTGGCTGCGGCACGCGGAACGGGCGTGCGGTTCGCCGTGGTCGCGGCTGCGGGCCCGGCGCAAGGAGCGGAGGGCACGCCGGCGGGGCGCGGCGGTGCTCCGGGGCGCCGGCGGCACGGGCGCGGTCCGGATCGGCGCGCCGCGCACCGGAGCGGGGAGCATCGGCACTGGGAGCACTGGGAGCACTGGGAGCACTGGGAGCGCCGGCACCGGGAGCGCCGGGGCGGGCGGCCGTGGTGCGGGTGGTACAGAGGCCGGGCGGGGCGTTCCCGGCAGCCGTGCCGGTGGCCGTGGGCCGGGCGAGGACGGGCGGGCGACGGCGCGGCCCGTGGTGGAGCAGGCGGTCCGGATGGTGGCGGGCGAGGCCGCGCACGGGCTTCCGCTGCCCTGGGCGCAGGCGGTGCGCGAGGCGGCGGTGCGCGGGGCCGAAGGGCTGCCGGAGGCGCTGGACGCGGTGGCCGCCGGGGCCGAGGAGGCGTTGCGCCACGGACCGGACGGGAAACCGCGGTGGTGGACGGTGGCGGCCTCGGTGCAGGGGTTGCTCTTCGTGCTGCAAGTGGTGGGCGTGCTCTGGATGGTGGGCGCCGCGACGGGGGTGGTCGACCCGGCGGAGTGGCTGGCCGGGGTGCTGCCCGCGGTCGTGGGGACGGTGGGCGGGCCGGCGTTGACCTGGCTGTGCGGGGTGGTGGCCCGCGGCCCGGCCCGCCGGTACGGGCAGGAGGCCGAGCGACGGCTGCGGGGCACGGCGGCCGGCTGCGGCCGGGCGCGGGTACTGGAGCCGGTGGCCGCCGAACTCCTGCGGTACCGCGAGGTGCGGGAGCGGTACGCGGTGGCGTCGGGCGTCTGAGGCGGGAAAGCCGAGAAAGCCGGGAAGCCGGGAAGGGGCGGCGGCCGCGGTGCCGTCGCCCTTTCGGGGGGCGGAGTTGTCCACAGGGCGCGCTTCGTCCACAGGCCGCCGTGGCCCGCGTCGAATCCGTGCAGCATGGAGACGACGCGGCGCGGTGGACGCGGAACGTTTCCGCCGCAATGCGACGCAAGCCGCCGTACGCCCACGGCAATGCCGGGCAGCACCCGTGCAATGCGACGACGCCGCGGGCCACGCGGCGCAATGTGGGGCAATGCGACCGACAGGGAAGCGAAGTGCCGACGCCACGCAGCGAAGTGACGTCATAAAGAAGAGGACGGGGGAGTCTTTCGTGAACGACACGATGGTGACGCTGGTGGGGAACGTGGCCACGGCGGTGGAGCACCGGGAGACAGCGGCGGGGGTGTCCGTGGCGCGGTTCCGGATGGCGGCGTCCTCGCGGCGGTGGGACAAGGCCCGGGAATGTTGGACCGACGGGGAGACGAGTTTCTACACCGTTCGGTCCTGGCGCGCGCTCGCGGACAATGTCGCCGCATCGGTCGCGGTCGGCGAACCCGTGGTCGTGCAGGGGCGGTTACGGCTCCGGGAGGGGGAGCGGCCACCGGAGAAGGGCGGCCAGCGCTGGTTCGCGGCGGAGGTCGACGCCCTGGCGATCGGACACGACCTCGCTCGTGGAACGTCCGCATTCCGTCGGGCACTGAAAGCGTCGAAAGCCGCGGAGGGAACGCAACGGGCCCCGGAAGAAGTGCCGTTGGAGAAGGAAGTTGAATCGGCTACGACTGTGGTAATGGCGGCAGCGGTGAAGGCGCCGGAGGTCGTTTCGGCGAAGTGCACGAAGCCGTCCGGCAATTCACTCAACAAGGCATCTGTGCCCTGAAAACGTACGGCGATTTGTCGATAATGTTAGCGAGCGATGCGTGCATTCGGTAACGATTGCGATTCGGATCGCTTATAGGACGCTCTTACCGGGGACCCTGCTGCGCCCGCTCCATAGGATCCGACGAGTACTCACGGGGGCTGACCAGGCTGACCAGTTCGGCCGTTGAGTTCTTGGGATCTTTCCGGTGAGGCGACCTCTCCAGCCGACCGCCTTGCCCAGAGGGGAAATCATGCTTTCGATGAAGGGGCGGGGCGCAGCCCGCCTTGCCGCCGCGGTCGTGGCCTCGGGCCTCATCGCGGCGGGCACGATAGCCACCGCGGGTACCGCCGCGGCGGACGACCCGACCGCATCGCACGGGGGCGCCACCGCGACGCTCGGCGGTCTGAAGACCTTCGATCAGGCCGTGGTGCACGGAAACGGAGGGGACCAGCGCATCGGCGCCGGCCTCTTCGAGATGTCGGTCGACAACGGCGGCACGCTGCAGACGTACTGCATCGACATCCACAACCCGACGCAGCAGCAGGCCCGCTACCAGGAAGTGCCCTGGAGCGCCTCGTCGCTGCACAACAACGCGGACGCCGGCAAGATCCGTTGGATCCTGCAGAACTCCTACCCGCAGGTGAACGACCTGGCGGCGCTCTCCGCCAAGGCCGGTTCCGGGCAGCTGTCCGAGAAGACCGCCGCGGCCGGCACCCAGGTCGCCATCTGGCGCTTCTCCGACCACGTCAAGGTGGACGCGGTCGACCCGGCAGCCGAGAAGCTCGCCGACTACCTGGAGAAGAGCGCGCAGACCGTCTCCGAGCCCAAGGCGTCGCTGACCCTGGACCCGCCGGCGGTCTCCGGGAAGTCCGGCAGCAAGCTCGGCCCGGTCACCGTGCACACGAACGCCGACAGCGTCACCATCTCCCCGGCGGCGGGCGCGCCGGCCGGCGTGAAGATCGTCGGCAAGGACGGCAAGCCGGTCACCAGCGCCGCCGACGGCACCCAGCTGTTCTTCGACGTCCCCAAGGGCGCCGCCGACGGCAACACCTCGCTGACCGCGCAGGCCGCGACCAAGGTCCCGGTCGGCCGCGCCTTCACCGGCATCGGCGAGCACGCCAAGAGCCAGACCCAGATCCTCGCCGGCTCCAGCGAGTCCACGGTCTCCGCGGCCGCCACGGTCTCCTGGAAGAAGCAGGGCGCGATCCCGGCCGTCACCGCGGAGAAGAACTGCTCCAAGGGCGGCGTGGACGTCACCGCGACCAACAAGGGCGATGAGGCGTTCCGCTTCCAGCTGTCCGGCAAGGACTACGAGGTCGCGCCGGGCGCGGCCAAGACCGTGACCGTTCCGGTCGGCGAGGACCAGCCGTACCAGATCACGATCACCGGCGCGGGCTTCAAGAAGACCTTCTCCGGCGTCCTGGACTGCAAGACCGCGGGCACCGGCGGCCAGCCCACCCCGCACCCCACCCCGGCCACGGCCGGCGGCACCTCCAGCGGTAGCACCGGCGGTCACGGCACCGACCTCGCCGAGACCGGTTCCAGCAACGCCACCCCGGTGATCGCGGGCGTCGCGGTCGCCCTCGTGGTGATCGGCGGCGGAGCGGTGTTCTTCCTGCGTAAGAAGAAGACCGGACAGTCCGCCTGAGCGAGGCGATCGACCGTCTCGACGCCGCCGTCCCCGTGAGACCCGGTGACCGCGCCGTCGGCGCGCCGTGAACCGATGATCACGCGGCGACCAGCACGAAGGCCCCGGAGCGCAGTGTCGGCTCCGGGGCCTTCGCCGTCCGCCCCTCGACACCCGTTTCCGTCCGGGGACGGAGGTACGGCAAGATGGGGTGTATCTGCCCTCGCGCGGCCACGCCGCACCACGGCCCACGCGGCGGAGCCACCCAGACCACCTGATAGATCCAAACTGGCGGACGGTTTCTCTTGGCTGAGTACATCTACACGATGCGCAAGGCGCGCAAGGCGCACGGCGACAAGGTCATCCTCGATGACGTGACGCTGAGCTTCCTGCCGGGCGCGAAGATCGGTGTCGTGGGCCCCAACGGCGCCGGCAAGTCCACGGTGCTGAAGATCATGGCCGGTCTTGAGCAGCCGTCGAACGGTGACGCCTTCCTCTCGCCGGGCTACACGGTCGGCATGCTCCTCCAGGAGCCGCCGCTGGACGAGTCCAAGACGGTCCTGGAGAACGTCCAGGACGGCGCCCGCGAGACCATGGACAAGCTCAAGCGCTTCAACGAGGTCGCCGAGCTGATGGCGACCGACTACTCCGACGCGCTGATGGAGGAGATGGGCAAGCTCCAGGAGGACCTGGACCACGCGAACGCCTGGGACCTGGACACCCAGCTGGAGCAGGCCATGGACGCGCTGGGCTGCCCGCCCGGCGACTGGCAGGTCACCAACCTCTCCGGTGGTGAGCGCCGCCGCGTCGCGCTGTGCAAGCTGCTGCTGGAGGCCCCCGACCTGCTGCTCCTCGACGAGCCCACCAACCACCTCGACGCCGAGTCGGTGCAGTGGCTGGAGCAGCACCTGGCGAAGTACCCCGGCACCGTCGTCGCCGTCACCCACGACCGGTACTTCCTCGACAACGTCGCCGGCTGGATCTGCGAGGTCGACCGCGGTCGCCTGCACGGCTACGAGGGCAACTACTCCAAGTACCTGGAGACCAAGCAGACCCGTCTGAAGGTCGAGGGCCAGAAGGACGCCAAGCGCGCCAAGCGCCTGAAGGAAGAGCTGGAGTGGGTCCGCTCCAACGCCAAGGGGCGGCAGGCCAAGTCCAAGGCCCGTCTGGCGCGTTACGAGGAGATGGCGGCCGAGGCCGACCGCATGCGGAAGCTGGACTTCGAGGAGATCCAGATCCCGCCGGGCCCGCGTCTGGGCAGCGTCGTCGTCGAGGTCGACAACCTCAACAAGGCGTTCGGCGAGAAGGTCCTCATCGACGACCTCAGCTTCACCCTGCCGCGCAACGGCATCGTCGGCATCATCGGCCCGAACGGCGCCGGCAAGACCACGCTGTTCAAGATGCTCCAGGGCCTGGAGACCCCGGACTCCGGCGACATCAAGGTCGGCGAGACCGTCAAGATCTCCTACGTCGACCAGAGCCGCGAGAACATCGACCCCAAGAAGACCCTGTGGGCCGTGGTCTCCGACGAACTCGACTACATCAACGTCGGGCACGTCGAGATGCCCTCGCGGGCCTACGTCTCCGCCTTCGGCTTCAAGGGCCCGGACCAGCAGAAGCCGGCCGGGGTGCTCTCCGGTGGTGAGCGCAACCGCCTCAACCTGGCGCTCACCCTCAAGCAGGGCGGCAACCTGCTGCTCCTCGACGAGCCGACCAACGACCTCGACGTCGAGACGCTGTCCTCCCTGGAGAACGCGCTGCTGGAGTTCCCCGGCTGCGCCGTGGTTGTCTCCCACGACCGCTGGTTCCTGGACCGCGTCGCCACGCACATCCTGGCGTACGAGGGCAACTCCAAGTGGTTCTGGTTCGAGGGCAACTTCGAGTCGTACGAGAAGAACAAGATCGAGCGGCTCGGCGCCGACGCGGCGCGCCCGCACCGCGCGACGTACAAGAAGCTGACCCGGGGCTGACCGCCGTGCGACACCTCTACTCCTGCCCCCTGCGCTGGTCGGACATGGACGCGTTCGGCCACGTCAACAACGCGGTGTTCGTCCGCTACCTCGAAGAGGCGCGGATCGACTTCATGAGTCGGCTGGCGCCGGGGGACGGCAGTCCGTCGTTCACGGGCGGTTCGGTCGTCGCCCGGCACGAGATCGACTACCTGCGGCAGTTGGTGCACCGGCCCGAGCCGGTGACCGTCGAGCTGTGGGTGCAGAAGATCAGTGCCGCGTCGATGACGGTGGGGTACGAGGTCAAGGACGAGGACACGGTCTACCTGCGGGCCTCGACCGTGGTCGTGCCGTTCGACTTCGCCGCGGGGCGGCCGCGCCGCCTCACGGCGGAGGAGAAGGCGATCCTCAAGGAGTACCTGGACGACGCCGCGCATCAGGAAGGGGCCGTCGGCGCATGACGGTGTTGCGGTTGGCCGACGCCGGGGAGACGGCGGACCTCGCCGCCTTCCTCGCCCGGCTGATCCACTACGACCGCGGGGCGGCGGTGCGGCTCCAGGTCGGGGGCGGCGTGCTGGCCGTCTTCGGGCGCCCGCCGTCCTTCGAGGTGCTGGCGATCCGGACGGCCCGGCTGGCCGCCGGCGGCGTGGTCGACGCCGTCGACGGTCCCGCTGCGGCCGACGTCCGGACCGGCCGGGGGCGCGACGGCGGCCTCGACCTGGACGTGACCGTGTCCGCCGGGGAACTCCTCGAAGGCGTGGCGGAGGCGACGGGCGGCGTCACCGTGCCCGCCGCGGTCACCGGCCCGCCGTGGGCCGGGGTGCTGCCGCCGCGGGGCGGCTGGGCGCGGGTGCCCGGACTGCCGACCCCCCAGGCGTTGGTGCGCGCGGTGTCCGCCGCCGTTGCCGAATTCCGCGCCCGGGACGAGGCGTTGCCGCCGCAGCGACGCACCCGCGACGAGCGGGACCGCATCGGGCGGGAGATCTGGTCGCGGACGCTGGGCGACACCGAGCTGCCGCTGCGGGCGGTGCACGCCGCCCAGGCGCTCGGCTTCCTGCGCGGGGCGCGGGCCGGTGCGCTGGCGGCCTCCGGGAGCGCGGGCGCGGCCGCGCGGGCGGCCGTCGCGGGCGGTGCGGTGTCCGGTGCGGCCGGGACGTCCGGCACGTCCGGTGCGGTGGGTGCCGAGGCGCCGGCGCCGGCGCTGTTGGCCGCCGGGGGATGGCTGCGGCTGAGCACGCCGTACGGTTCGATCGCCGTGCGGGCCGGCGGGTCGACGGGATCGGCCGGGTTGTCGGGCCTGACCGTCACGCCCGTTTGACGGTGCCTCGGGGCGCGGTGTCGGGCGCCTACCGCGCATCCGGACCTGACGGGCGCGGGGCGTCGTCGTCGGCGCTCGGCGCCGCGGCATCGGGCCAGACGCCGATGTGGTCGGCCTCCCGTTGCAGCAGGACGCGGTCCCGCATGCCCAGGGGAGCGGTGTAGTCGGCGGGGTCGCCGCGCGCAGCACCGCCTCGGCCGCCCGGAAGTCCGCCTGGTCGTCCTGCGAGCGGTCCCAGGAGGCGTGCTGGCCGATCGCGAGCAGGCCCAGCGCGGTGGCCAGCACCAGCAGCAGCACCGGGCCGGTGGCGCGCCGCGGCCCGTTCGGCGAGTCGGGCGGCCGGCGGCAGCAGCCGCAGCGTCAGCACCGTCCCGGCGAGCAGCGCCAGGGCCGGGGCGGCCACCAGCACCGGGTCGATGTCCACGCGGCCGGCGGCGTCCCGGGTCAGCACCCCGCCGCCGTCGTCCTTGGTCCGTCGCCACAGTTGCCCGTACGCGACCCCCGCGACCACCAGCAGGCCCAGGTCGGCGCCGGCCCGCAGGGCGCCCGGCAGCGCCCGTCGCCGTCCCGCCGGGGCGGGTGCACCGGATCGCAGCACGGCCGGTGCGGCGACCGTGGCGGCGCAGCCCAGCGCCACCACCGCACCGGTCAACCAGGTGCCGCCGGTGAGGGCGGCGTCCGCCGGCAGCCCGGCCCGGCCCCCGCCGCTCGACAACAGCCGCACCAACGGACCGGCCAGCACGGGCGCGACGAGGGCGGCCGGCAGCGCCAGCAGCAGCGCCTCGGCGAGCGCCAGGCCGGCGAGGCGCCCGCGGGAGGCGCCGCGGGCCCGTAGGACGATCCGTTCGCCGGTCCGCTCGGTGCTCAGCATCCGCGCCACCAGCAGCAGCGCGTACCCGGCCAGCAGCAGGAGCTGGAGCGCGACGATCAGCAGCGTGGACCGGTTGACCAGCAGCGATCGCTGCAACGTGGCCAGCACGTCGGGGAGTTCGGTGCCGGCGGTGACCTGGCCGCGGAACGCCGGGTCGGCCATCAGGGCGCGCGCCGCCGGGCGCGCGGCGGCGATCAGCGCGGGCAGCCGGTCCGCGGTCAGGGTGCCGAAGTCGGCGCTGGCCGACCACGCCGCCGAGTCCTGCACCAGCGGGCCGCCGGCCCGGAACGCGTCCGGCGGCGTGAGCAGCGGCCCGTACGTGGTGAAGCCCACGATGCGCACGCCGCGTCCGCCGAGTTCGTCGAGCTTCCAGTACGGGTCCGTGCCGTCCTTGGGGCGGTAGACGCCGCTGACCTCGATGGTGAGGTGGGGGCCGACGCCGAGCCGGGCGGCGGCGGCCTCGGGCAGTGCCACCGGGAGCCGGCCGTGCGCGGTGCGGCCGGGCCGGTGCCCGGCGGTGAGCACGATCCGGCTGCGGTCGAGGACCGCGAGGTGGGTGAGGTCGGGTTCGGCGGCGTCGGTCGGTGCCGCGCCCGCCGTTTCGGCCCCGGCCGGTGGCCGGAGCGTGCGCGGCAGCGCGTACGGCCCGGAGCGGGTCAGCGTGCGGACGGTGAACGGCAGCCCGTCGAAGGCCCGTCGGGCGCCGCGCGCCACCGCCCGGTCGGCCGACTGCCGTCCGGAGGAGGGGAGTTGCGCCTTGATCTGGAGGGAGGCGGCGGCGGAGGAGCCACGGCCCGCGGGGCGGCTCCCCAGGGCCTGCCGCAGTCCGGCGTCGCCGACCGCGTCGGAGAAGGCGGCGAGGGTGGCCAGGATGGTGGCGGTCAGCACCACCGTGAGCAGGGCGGCACCCAGCAGGGTGCGGTGCGCGCGCACCCGCAGCACGACGAAGCCGGACACGGATCCCCCCGGAGCGGCTCGGGCCTGGGGTCCGGGGTGCGCCGGCGGCGCTCAGCACCCGCGAATGCGAGGCATCCGAAAGAGTGCGCGGATGCCGTGGATGCTTTCAGAGGGCGGTGCGCCGGGCGGGGGGTTCGCGGGTGGTCTTGACCGGATCGTGACGGGGACGCGCGGGTTCCGGTCGGTGTGACCGTTCTCTCACCCCGCGGTGTTGACCATGGAGGCGGCCGCGTACGTGAGGTAGTCCCACAGCTGCGCGCGGTGTTCCTCGGTGAGTTCGAGGGAGTCCACCGCGTCCCGCATGTGCCGCAGCCAGGCGTCGTGCGCGGCCCGGTCGACGGTGAACGGGGCGTGCCGCATCCGCAGCCGGGGGTGGCCGCGGTTGTCGCTGTAGGTGCGGGGGCCTCCCCAGTACTGCATGAGGAAGAGGGCGAGGCGCTCCTCGGCCGGCCCCAGGTCCTCCTCCGGGTACATCGGCCGCAGCAGCGGGTCCTCGGCGACCCCCTCGTAGAAGCGGCGCACCAGGCGGCGGAAGGTGTCCTCGCCACCGACCTGCTCGTAGAAGGTCTGCTCCTGAAGCGTGCCGTGCGGAATGTTGTTCACCGGTCCATGGTGGCAGACGCCCCGACCGAGGACTCGGGACTTAGGACGACCGGTGGCGGGCGCGACTCCGGGGCGCGATCGGTCGATCACGCCCCGGAGTGGGAGTGTGCGCGGTCAGCCGCGGCGGACGGTCAGCGTCGTCCAGGCGCCGACGTGCACCCGGTCGCCCTCGTGCAGCGGCACCGGGACGTACGGCTGGATCGGCTCCGCGGCGAGGTTGACCGTGGTGCCGTTGGTGGAGTTCTGGTCCACCACCGCCCAACTGCCGTCCTGTTGCTGGACGAGCAGCGCGTGCTGGTGCGAGACGCCCGGGTCCTCCGGGGTCCGGCCCAGGTCGACGTCCGGGGACTCGCCGGTGCTGTTGCGGCGCCGGCCGACGGAGATCTGGCCGTTCGCGAGCGGCAGCACCTGCTCGGGCGAGTACGAGGGCAGGTTGAGGCCGGCCGCCTCCGGGCCGCTGCGGCCCATCATCGCCATGAAGTACTCGCGGTCCGGCGCGATGGCCACCACCCAGCCGTCGCCGACCACCGGCGGCGGACCCTGCGGCGGGGCCGCCGGGGCCTGGCCGGGGCCGGGGCCGCCGGGCCACTGCCCGTCGGGTCCCGGCTGCGGCTGGTCGAAGCCGTGCTGCTCGAAGCCTTGCGGCTGCTGCTGCGGCTGCTGCGGCTGCTGCGGGAACGGGGGCGGCTGCTGCTGCTCGAACGGGGCGGGTCCGGGCTGCGGCGGCGCCATCGGCGCGGCGGCCTGCTGGTTCGGCGGGGTCAACGTCCAGTCGTCACCGCCCTGTTGCGGCGGGGGACCGGGCTGGCCCGCCGGGCCGGGGCCGGGCATGCCGGGGCCGGGGGCCGGCGGCGGGAAGCCGTAGCCGCCCTGCGGCGGCTGGCCACCGGGGCCGGGCATTCCGGGCGGCGGGCCCGGCTGCTGCTGCTCGAACGGGGTCGGTGGCGGGAAGCCGTAGCCGTCCTGCGGCGGGCCTCCAGGCATCGGGGCGCCGGGGCCGGGCATGCCGGGGCCGGGCGCCGGCGGGGGGAAGCCGTAGCCGCCCTGCGGCGGGCCGCCGGGCATCGGGGCGCCGGGCGGCGGGGCGAACGACGCCGGGGAGTTGGTGAGGAAGTTGTACTGGCACTCGGAGCAGAACGGCGTCATGCCCTGCCGCGGGGTGCGGCACTGCGGGCAGAACTCGGTGGACTGTTCGGGGCCGGGCGCGGGGGCCGGTGCGCCGTGCGGCGGCATACCGGGCATGCCGGGGCCGGGGGCCGGCGGCGGGAACCCGTAGCCGCCCTGCGGCGGTTGGGCGCCGGGGCCGGGCATTCCCGGCGGCGGGCCCGGCTGGTGCTGCTCGAAGGGCGCCGGCGGCGGGAAGCCGTAACCGCCCTGCGGCGGCTGGCCACCGGGGCCGGGCATTCCGGGCGGCGGACCCGGCTGCTGCTGTTCGAAGGGTGCCGGCGGCGGCGCGGGCTGACCGACCGGGCCGGGGCCGGGCATTCCCGGCGGGGGACCGGGCTGGCCCACCGGCGGGGGGCCGGGCATTCCGGGCGGCGGCGGTGCGGGCTGGCCGGGCGGCGGGCCCGCGGGGCCGGTCGGGTCGGCGGGCGCTGGCGTGTTCAGGAATCCCGCGGGCAGGGAGGGCGGCGGGGGAACGGCGCCCGCCATGCGCTGGCCGCACACCTCGCACCAGTCTTCGGCCACCGACTGGTGGCCGTTCGGGCAGGTAGGCATGTCGGTTCTTCCCCCTCCGTACCGTTTCTTCCGGGTGGTACCGATCAGAGCTGATCGTGTTCGTTCGTTGCTGTTTCTCCGGCCGGTGCAGGGGGTTCGGGGGTCGTCCGGGAGCCCTCCCGTTCGACCTCGGCCGCCTGCGCCGCCTGTCGCACAGTACCGGTCGCGGGATCGACGTCGCCCACCACCTTCGCAAGGAGTTTCGCAGTGTCACCGTTCCCCGGGGGGCCGGCCAGCGCCGCCGCGCGACGCAGCTCCGCCACGGCACGGCCGGCATCTCCCCACTTGGCCGCATCCAGTCCCCGCTGGATGACTTGCGCCAGTTCGGACCGTTCTGTGTGGTGCGCGACGTGCGGGTCGATGCGTACCGCGGCGACCGGATCGTCCGTCCACACGGCCCGGACCAGGCCCTGCGCCACGACCCGGGGGGCAGCGCCGTCCGGCGCCGGCAGCAGTACCGAGATCCGGGCGGCGAGCATCTCCCGGCCGAGCCCGGGATCGGGGACCCGCAGGACGAGGTGGTAGTCGCGGGACTCGTCGCCCCAGGGGCCGGTGGGGTAGTCGCCCGAGCGCGGCCCCGCAGCGCTCCGCCGGACGGTCAGGTCCTCGGCGGTGGGCGCCACTTGCCGCAGCAACGCGACCTCGGCACCCAGCGGGGTCCGCACCCGCAGCACGACCCCCGCGGCCCGGCCGAGGGCCGGTCCGGTCCCGGGCTCCGCACCGGCCGCCACCACCGACGCGGGCGACCGCGGCCCGGGCACCGGCCGGCCGCCGGTCGAACCGCCCCCGGTCGAGGTGACGGTGACCACCGCGTGCAGCGTCCGCCCGCCCTCGGGGAGATGCGGGTTGTGGTGCACCTCGACGGTGAACCGCGGCACCCGCGACTTGGCGAAGTTGGCCATGGATGACGTCCGCTCCTTGCGGCCGCCGCCGGCCGGCCGGTCCACCGGCGGGCGGGCGGCCCGTTGGGTGGTGGCCGGGTCCGGCACGTGCGGCTTCGAGGTGCTCAGGCCGATCCTGCCCCTGGCGACGGCGCCGGGAACGGCACCACCGCGACCGTTACGTTGTCGTGCCCGCCGCCGTCCAGGGCGTGTTCGACCAGCACCCGCGCGGCCTGCAACGGCCGGGCCGGCGCGTCCAGCGGCAGCACCGCGGCCAGCGCCTTGGCCTCCTCGGCGTAGTTCCACAGCCCGTCCGTGCACACCACCACGGTCCCCGGCCCATCCGGCCGGAACGCCGCGACATGCGGTTCGACCTCGTACGCGTCCGCGCCCAGCCAGCCGGTGATGGCGTGCGCCCGCTCGTCGGCGTTGGCCTCGGCCGCCGTCATCAGGTTGTTGGCGACCATCTGGGCGGCCCAGGAGTCGTCCTCGGTCAGCCGGACCGGCGCCGCGGTGCGGTCGTCGGGGATCCAGTACGCCCGGCTGTCGCCGACCCAGCCGATGGTCAGCACGTCGGCGCCGACCACGGCGCCGACGAAGGTGCAGGCCGGGGCGTTCTGTTGGCGGTACTCGTCGTGCGCTATCGACGGGTCGGCGGCCAGCGCGTCGACCGCCGCCGAGGCCGCCAGCACCGCGTCGCGCATGGCCTGCTGCGGGTGCTCACCGCGCGGCAGCGACATCCGCAGCGCGCCCGCGGCCCGCTCGGCGGCCACCTCGGACGCCTCGTCCGGGCGGGTCGCCGAGGAGACCCCGTCGCAGACCACCGCGATCACTGCGGGCGAGCCGTCCGGCAGCGCGGTGTCGGCGAGCGCGAAGAAGTCCTCGTTGCGGTGGTGCCGGTGGCCGCGGTCGCTGACCGCCGCGCCGCCGGTCGCCGCCCGCTCCAGATGATCGCGGGGCGGCGGCCCCGCCGGGGCCTTCGGTGCCGTTCCGGTTCCCGCCGCCGAGCGATCGGAGCCGGGCTTCGCAACCGGTCCGGTGGCGGCTCCGCTTGACGCCCCGCCGACCGCCTCCGGCGCCGGCGCACCGGCCGCGCCGAGGTCCGTCGCGCGCTCCGCTTCTGCTTCGGCGCCGGACGCGTCCGGGTCCGCCGCGGAGGCGTCCGCTTCGGCCCGCGGCCCGGTGCCGGCGGCAGCGTCGGCGACCGCCTCGTAGCCGACCACCCGGGGGTCGGCCGGCCGGTCGCCGGCACCGGCCTGCGCCGCCACCGGATCGCCGTACTCCGCGAACGGGAGGCGGGTCGTGGGGTCCGGCGGCGGCGGTCCCACCCGCACCACCGGCCCCGTCGGGTACGTCGCGGCCGGCGGTGTCCCGTATCCGGCGGGTACCCCGTACCCGCCCGACGCCAGGGGATCGGCGCCGCACCGCCCGCAGTAGTTGTCCCCCGCGTCGAGCGGCTCGCCGCAGCTCCGGCACCGGGACGGCCCAGTCACACCCATGTCACACCCATGTCCTGGGGCGGAAGCGGTTGGCCCGCTCCACCAGCTCGATCCTTTCCTCGCCACGCTGCGCGAGGCGCGCCAGCAGGCGGTACGAACGCTCCAGCCCGAACCGCAGCCCGCGTTCGTCCAACGGGCTGCCGAGCAGCGCCGGCCGCTGGTGCGCGGTCGGCGGCCCGACCGTGCCGCCCGACCCCCCGTCACCGAGGGCGCCGGCCAAGGGCCCGTCGCCGTGGCCTCCGGAGAGTACCCAGTCCAGGGCACTGCCCAGTACTTCGGCGGCGAGGAGTTCCCGCCGCCGGTCGTCCAGTCCGAAGTCGGCGAGCGCCTCGACCTGTTGGGCGGCGGCCGTCAGGTCCGGCAGCAGTGGCTCCCGGGGGGAGCGCTGCCGCAGCCGAGCCCGGACCGCCGCGATCCGGGCCGCCGTGTAGTGGATGGACGCCTCCGGCACGGACTCCAGGGCCGCCACCGCCCCCGTCCGGTCACCGGCCGCCAGCCGCACCCGGGCCAACCCGAACGCGGCACTCACGTACCCGCGGTCGGTCGCCCACACCAGGCGGTAGTACTCCGCGGCGTTGTCCAACTGCCCCAGCAGTTCGGCGCTGACGCCCAGCGCCAGCTTCGGCGCCGGTTCACCCGGAAAGGCGTCGTAGACCGCGTCGAAGGCCAGCGCCGCGCCCTCCCGGTCACCGGTCGCCAGCGCCACCAGCCCGCGGTGCCACACCGCCCGCCAGTCCCCGGACCCGTCCACCAGCCCGCCGGCGTCCCACCGCTCCCCGGCGTCCGGCGCGTCCCACTGCGGGGCCGCCGCGTCCCGCCCCAGCTCCAGTTGGGCGCGCAGGGCCCGCAGGCGGACCTCCGGTGAGTCGGTCGGTGCCGCCCGCAGCGCGGCCAGCAGTTCCGCCGGGGTCGCGGCGTGCAGGGAGGCCAGGAACCCGGCCTGGGGGTCGTCCGGATCGACCCGCGGCACCGGCAGCGCCAGCGCCGCCCCCGCCGCGTCGAGGGGGCGCGGCTGCGGCCCCCCGGCCGCCCGCACCGGATCCGCCGGCCGCCGCCCGCGTCCCCGACCGCTCCGGCGGCCGCCCAGCAGCGACGCGTCCCCGGCCGGCGGCGGCAGCGGCTCGGTGCCCACCACCCGCAGTTCCGGCCCGAACAGGGTCGACGGCGCCGGCCGCGGCTCGCCCGTCCGGAGCGCCACCACCTCCCGCAGCACGCCCGTCAACTGCTCGGCCATCTCCTCCGCCGACCCGAAGCGCCGCCCCGGGTCCGGGTCGGTGGCCCGCACCAGCAGCCGGTAGAACGACTCGTAGGAGCGGAACACCTCGATGTGGTCCGGGTCCGGCAGCGAGTCCGCGAAGACGTTGGTGTAGCCCTGGAAGTCGAAGGTGAGGACGGCGAGGGTCCGCGCGACGGTGTACAGGTCGGAGCCGACCGACGGCCCCACCTCGCCGACCTCCGGCGCCTGGTAGCCGATCGTCCCGAACAGCGGGCTCTCGTGGTCGTCCGCCCGCCGCACCGCACCCAGGTCGATCAGCTTCAGCCGGTCGTGCTGCTGGATGGCGTTGTCGACCTTGAAGTCGCAGTAGAGCAACTGCCGGCCGTGCAGGTGCCCGAGCGCCTCCAGCGCCTCGATGCCGTACGCGCACGCCTGCTCCACCGGCAGCGGATCGCGCCGCCCGTGGGAGGTGCGCCGTTCGTTGGCGAGGTCCTTCAACGACGTGCCGCCGACGTACTCCATGACGATGTAGCCGTCCCGACTGCCCGTCGAACGGTCCAGGTGCTCCACGAAGTTGTAGATCCGCACGATGTTGGGGTGCTCGATCGCCGCCAGGAACCGCCGCTCGGACACCGCCGCCGCCAGCGCCTCCTCGTCTCCGGTGTCCAGCAGCCCCTTGAGCACCACCCACCGGTCGTCGACCGCCCGGTCCCGCGCCAGGTAGATCCAGCCCAGCCCGCCGTGCGCCAGGCACCCCGCGACCTCGTACTGGTCGTGCACCAGCTCCCCGGCCCGCAACTTCGGTACGAAGCTGTACGGATGGCCGCACCGGGTGCAGAAGCCCTCCGCCGTACCCGGACGCCCGTCCCGGCCCCGGCCCACCGGCGCCCCGCACTCCCCGCGGCTGCAGAACCGCTTCCGCTCCGGCACCTCCGGGTCGGCCAGCACCGCCGCCAGCGGATCGCGCCGCGGCACCTGCGGCACCGACACCAGCCCGGCCCCCAACCGGCCGCGCGACGCCCCGGAACCGCCCCCGGAGCCCGACCCCGGCCGGCCGCTGCCCACACCGTGCACCACCGGCGCCGTCCGACCGCCCGACCCGCCGCCGGCCCCCGAAGCGCGCCCCGGCAGGTGCGTCCCGTCCGACCGGCGCCCCCGGCCGCCCCCGGACGGCGCCTGCGCGGCGACCGTCGCGTCCCCGACGCCCCTGCGCTCCGTCAACACCGTCGCGGTCGCCGACAGCAGCCCCTCGGGCGACACCACCGGCGCCAGCCCGCACACCTCGCAGTACAGTTCCCCGCCGCCGACGTCCTCGTAGCGCCCCGCGCACTCCCGGCGCTGGCACCGCCCCCCGTCCCGTTCCGTCACGGCTCCCCCCGGCCGTCGCGGACCTGCACGACCATCGCCTCCGCCGCCGCCTCCTGATAGCGCCACACCGCCTGCTCCGCCGCCCGCAGATCGCACGGCGCACTCCACAACATCCGGCGCGCCAGGTCGTACCGCTCCACCAGCAACGGATCCGCCGCCACACCGTGCCGCGCCACTCGCGCCCGGTACGCGTCGAGCCGGCCCCGCAACTCGGCCCGCACCGCCAACGGCGCCGTCACCGCCGTCAACGACTCCCGGGCCCGCTTCAGTTCCTCCTCGGCCCGCTCCTCCAAACCGTCCAGCAGCGGCGACAACCGGTGCCACTGCGACCGGCGCCGGTACTCCGCGGCCGCCGCCAACTGCTCGTGCAGCACCGTCGACGGACCGCTCACCGCCGGCACCTCCGACGCGGCGATCTTCGCCAGCACCTCGCCGCGCGCCTGCCGCGCCTCGGTCAACGTCCGGTCCGCCCGCGACAGCACGTCCCGCACGCCCATCAACCGCCGCTCCGCGTCCTGCCGCACGTCCAGCACCGCAGCCACCTCACGCCGGATGTCCTCCAACGCCCGCGCCGCCCGGTCGTACCGCACGGTGTCCGGCCGACCGCCGCCCGGCGCCGCGCTCCCCGCCCCCGACGACACCCAGAACGCCAACGGATCCACGATCACCTGGGACCGCAACCGCGCCAGCTCCTCCGTGATCCGCTCCAGGTCGTCACCGGCCGGATGCTCCCCGGGCCGCACCCCCACCGAATGCGCCAACGACCGTGTCCGCCGCAACTCCTCGGCCAACAGGTCTATCCGCGCCGGCAACGCCGACCACACCGCGTCCGCCGCCACGATGACGTCCAACGACCGCGCGTACAGCCCGGTCAACCGGTCCACCAGCTCCGCCAGGCCGATCCGCGCCCCGCCGCCCGGCTCCCCGCCGGCACCGTCCGACACCGCGACCGGCGCCGCACCGCGGCCCAGCACCTCCGACAGCTCCGCCAGATCCGCCGCGGACGGCCAACGCCGCCGCGCCCGCACCTCCCGGGCCGCCTCCAACACCTCGGTGTACGCGTCGAACAGCGACCACAGCTCCGTCAGGGACCGCTCCGTCCTCGCCCACCGCTCCTTGGTGACGCCCGACAGGTCGGCGCCCTCCAGGAGCCGACGCCCGGCGTGGTCCTGCAACGCCGACAGCGAGGTCTCGATCGCCTCGTACTCGGCGCCGAGCCGCGCCAGCGCACGGTCCGCCTCCTCCCGGTCCAGCTCCGGGGCGTCGGGCCGCCCCGCCGAGCTGGGGAAGGGTCCAGGGACCCCCATCGATCACCTCTCCAATACGCGTACCGTGCACGGCGGTTGGTGCGCCCGGCTCGCTCGCCGGCCCTTCGCCTCCCCTTTCCCCCGCTCCCGTCCCTCCATAGTGACCCCATCGGACGTTCCGTGGGGCCCCCGACCACGGCCGGGCCACGCTCAGTCGCCGTACTCCGGCGCCGGCGGCCCCGATATGCCCGGCAGATCGGCCTGGAGCCACTTGCGGTACGCCCGCATCCACGCACTGTCGTGGCCCCCGCTGCGGTAGTCGTCCAGGACCTTGTTGACCCGCCGCACCAGATCCGGATCGTCCTTGTTCATCGCCACGCCGTACGACTCGTCCGTGAACGGCTTGCCCTTCAGCTCCACCGTCGGGTCCTGCGCCGCCTGCGCCGCCGCCAACGCACTGTCGGTGACCACCGCGTCCGCCTCGCCCAACTGCAACCGCACCAGGCAGTCCAACTGGTTCGGCGCCGTCAACACCCGTGCACCGTGCGGCTGCTGACGCAACTCCGCCTCCCCCGTCGAACCGTCCGCCGTGCACACCCGCCGCCCGCGCAGCGAATCGTCGAACGCCGTGATCGACGACGCCTTCGGCGCCAGCACCTGCTGCCCCGCCTGGAAGTACGCCGTCGAGAACGCCACCTGCTCCTTGCGCGCACAATTGATCGTCATCGTCCGCACCACCAGGTCCACCGTGCGCTGCCGCACCGCGGGGATCCGCTGGTTGGTCGGCACCGCCTGGAACACGACCTTGGCGTCCGGCCCGAGGATGTCCTTGGCGATCGCCCGCGCCAGATCGATGTCGAACCCCTCCAGCTCGTTGGTGTCCCGGTCCCGGTACCCCCACCGGTAGGTGTTCTGGTCCACCCCGACGACCAACTGCCCCTTCTTCTTGATCCGTTCCACCGCCGGCCCGTCGGCCGCCGACGGCCGCAGGCTCTGGGCCGCGGTCCCCGGCGTGCAGCGGGCCCCCGCCGGCGTCGCGGTCGCCGTCCCCGGCCCGTAGGCCCGGTGCTCCGCCACCGGCCCGGACCCCTCCGGCCGCACCGCCCCGTGCCCCAGCGCCGGCACCAGCACCGTCGCGGTCGCCGCCATCACGGCCATGCCCGCCGCCACCGGAGCCAGCACCGTCCCCAGGTCCCGCAGCCCCCGCCCGCGCGTCCACCGCATCCCCGGCCCCCTCACCGGTACTCCGACAGCCGGCGCCCGACGCCCAACACCGCGGCCGTCGCCGCACCCGCCGCCAACACCGCGGCCCCCGCCGCCAGCAGCGACAACGCCGCCCGCCCGCCGTCCGCCGTCGCACGGAACCGCGCCTGCTCGTGCACCAACGCCCGCCCGAGCCCGGTGTCCACCCGGTCGAACGACGCCCCCGTCGACCCGCTCCCCCCGATGACCTGCGCCAACGCCTGGTCGTAGGCGCCCCGGTCGTCCGCCGCCCGCGCCGCCGCGTGCCGCGTGCGCCACTGCCCGGCCGCCGCCACCGCGTCCCGCACCGCCTGCCGCCCCGCCTCGTCGTCCACCAGCGCCAGCGCCTTCCCCAACTCACCGGCCGCGCTCACCGGCCCCGCACCGGCCGCGCCCGCCAGATGCCCCATCTTCGTCTGGAAGTCGACCTCGTAGAAGTCCTTCTGATCGGCCGTGAGCACCGCCCCGCGCGCCACCAGCGTCAGGTTCTCGTCCGCCCGCGCCCGCAGCGCGTCGATCCGGGCGGTGTTCAGCGCCTGCAACGACCGGGTGCCGTGCTCGTACGCGTCGATCAGCCCGGCCCGTGCCACCGCGTGCCCCACCGTCAACCACAGCAGCACCGCGACCGACGCCACCGTCGCCACCAACAGACCGCGGTTGAGCACCCGGTTGGTGCGCCGGTAGTGGCGGCGCTGCGCCCAGCCCAGCGCCCCGAGGGCGACCACCCCCGCCACCAGCGCGCACCACGGCCACGCCGTGGCCCGGGCCTGGTCGGCGGCCAGCCGCTCCGTCTCCGCCTCGTACAACGCCTGCGCCGCCGGCAGGAGTTCCGTCCGCATCAGCCCGTTCGCGTACCGCAGGTAGGCACCGCCCAGCGGCAACCCCTGCCGGTTGTTGGTCCGGGCCGTCTCGATCAACCCGGTGTACCGCGGCAGCAACGCGTTCAGCCGGGCGATCTGCTTCCCGGTCCGATCCGCGGCGCCGTCCGCGGCCCCCGGCACCTGCGCGCTCGCCGCGGCCCTGACCAGCAGCTGCGACGCCGTCGCGAGGTCCGCCTCGTACCGCTGCCGGGTCGCCGCGGACTCCGTGCCGCCCGCCAGGAACCCGCCGGCCGCCGTGGTGTCGGCGTCCGCCAACGACCGGAAGATGCTCGCCGCGTCCACGGTCAGCGGCTGACTGCGCAGCACGACGTCGTCGGCGGCCGCGGACCGGTCCGTCACCTGCCAGGCGGTCGCCGCACCGAACACCACGACCAGCAGCGCCAGCACCGCACCGATCGCGCGCAACCGCCCCGGCTCGGTCGTGGCGGCGGCCCGCAGCCGGTCGAGCCCCTCGGCCCACGCGGTACGCCGGCGCGCCGACTCCACCGACTCCGCGGTCGCCGCCGCAGGGTCCGCCGCCGCGAACGACGCGGGCGACCCCGAGGACCCCGGGGGCCCCGACGCCTGCGAAGGCACCGACGCCTCCGCGGACACCGAAGGAACCGGAGACACCGACGCACCACCCCCTGATCGCTGACTGCGGGCCGGCCCCGCGCCCGGCGCCCACGGGTACGGGCGCACGGCCGTCAGTATGTCCGGGCCGCCCCAGCAGCACACCGGACTTGACCCGATCTTGTTCGGAACGCCAAACGCCCCGGCACCCCACGGCACCCGCGGGACCCCACCCACCCCTTCCTCCTCCCCCTTCACGCAGGTCCGCGGCACCGCGGTTCCGCACCGGCCCGGGGCCGACCGCCGCCGCCCCGCATTACCCTTACGAGGAGTCGCCGGACATCAGGCGACCGGGAACGGACGCTCCGCCGCCGGCCACCACCCCGAAGGACGCGCGTCCGCCAGTCCCGCACCACGGGACCCGCGCCGCCCGCCCCCGCCGGACCCGTCCGCCTCCCGCGCCGCCCGGAGCAGTCCGTCCCGCCCGACGAACGTCCGACCTGCCGAGAAAAGGGGAGTGATCGCGTGCAGACCGTCCGCAAGGGTCGGGTGTCGCTCGTGGAGTCCGCGACCGACGAGATCCGCGGCCAGATCGTCAACGGCACCTGGCCCGTGGGCAGCCGCATCCCGCCCGAGAGCGCCCTCTCCGAAGCCCTCGGCGTCAGCCGCGCCTCGGTCCGCGAGGCCGTCCGCTCCCTCGTCCACTCCGGCCTGCTCGAACCCCGACAGGGCGACGGCACCTTCGTGATCTCCGACGACGACAGCGCGGTCGCCCTGCGCCGCCGCCTGGAGCGCGCCGAACTCAGCCACGTCACCCAGGTCCGCCAGGGACTCGACGTGGTCGCCGCGCGGCAGGCCGCCAAGCACCGCACCGACGCACAGCTCGCCGGCATCGAAGCCGCCCTGGACCGCCGCAGGGCCGCCCTCGCGCGGCACGACAGCGAGGCGTTCACCGCCGCCGACGCCGACTTCCACGTCCTGGTCGCCGAGGCCAGCGCCAATCCCGTGCTCGCCGACATCTACCGCTCCCTCAGCGCCGCCCTGCGCGAGGAGCTCCGCCGCGCCGCCTGCCTGGACACCGCCGACGCCGACTCCACCGACCCGCACTCCCGCCTCACCGACGCCATCCGCGCCCAGGACCCCCAGGCCGCCGTCGACGCCGCCGTCCTCCTCCTCGCCGGCCACGTGCGCGACCTGGCACTGCCGCTCGACGACTGACGGCCGGGGCGACGACCGGCCGGGCGCTCGGCCGGGGCCGGCCGGTGCGGATCCGAGCGGGGCGGCGCGGGCATCGACAAGGGCCCGGCGGCGGTCGCGCACGAGCCCCGAGCTGCGGTAACTGCGAACCGGCAGTCGCGAACCGGCAGCCGTGAGCTGGCAGCTGTGAACGGGCCGTCGCGAACGGGCAGTCGCGAGCTGGCAGAGGCGAACCGGGACCGAGCTTCGGCGGCGTGCATCGCACCCCGCACGCCCCCGTCTTCGCTCCCGCGCGCCGCTGACGAACCCACCCCCTCCGGCTACGCTGAGTGACGAAGGGTGAGTGGATCCGCCCACCCCGCCGACCCGTGAAGCACTCGGAGGGACGCCATGCGCCGCATCAACCAGCTCCTGACGCCGCTGACCAAGGCCGTCACCCAGACCGCCACCACGACTCCGCACCTCCCCGAACTCCCGCCCCCGGCCAGTGGTTTCCTGACCATCGGCAGGACGACCTACATCGATCTGGCCGGCACCTACCCCCTCTTCCACGCCGCCGACGGCACCCCCACCCCCGTCATCAACGACACCGACCACCCCGTCACCATCATCACGGAAAGTGAGAGATCCCCGTCCGCGGCAGACCTGATCCTCGCCCCGGGCGAACGCACCGAGACCCGCAGGGGCGACTGCGTCCGGGTGGGCTGAGGGCGGGCGGCGCGCAGCGGCGGGCAGGCCCGAGCCGCGGCCTTACGCCCACTCCGACCGCAGGCGCGCGTAGGCCGGTTGGGGTGGTGCCGGGGTCGTCCGGTCCAGGGCGTCCAGGGCGGCGCCGAGGACCGGGGGCGCGGTGACGACGTGGGGCACCGCCTTCGGGGCCCGTTCCGCCAGGAGGTGGGTGAGGCGGTCGTGGAGCAGCGGGTGCCGGGCGGCGAGGACGCCACCGCCGAGGACGACCGGGGTCGGTTCGGCGAGCAGGTCCAGGCGCTGGAGGGCGACGGTGGCCAGCACGGCGATCTCCTCCGCCTGGCGGTCCACGACGGCGCGGGCGACGGGGTCGCCGTCCGCGGCGACGGCGAAGAGCAGGGGGGTGAGTTCGTGCCGGCGACTGTCGGGTATGCGGCGCAGGTGCAGTGCTTCGATCAGCTCCAGCATGGTGGCCAGTCCGAAGTGGGCCGGTAGGGCGCGGGCGAGTGCGCTGGGGGTGCCGCGGCCGTCCTCGGCCCGGGCCGCGCGCCACAGGGCTTCGTCGGCGAGGAAGGAGCCGCCGCCCCAGTCGCCGGAGAGGCGGCCGATGGACGGGAAGCGGGCGGTGGCGCCGTCGTGGCCGAGGCCGACGCAGTTGATGCCGGCGCCGCAGACCACGGCGACGCCCAACGGTTCGGCGCCGTCCGGCAGTCCGGCGCGGAGCAGGGCGAAGGTGTCGTTGCGGACGGTGACGGTGTCCGCCCAGCCCCGGGCGGCGATCTCGGCGGTCAGTCGGGTCACTTCGACCGGCAGGTCGGCGTTGGCGAGGAAGGCGGACAGGTGCGCGACCGGGCCGTGGTCGCCCAGGCCGGCCTGGGCACGGGCGGCGGCGATCAACGGGGCCAGGGTGTCCACGGCCTGGGCGGTGCCCACCACGGGCGGTTGGAAGCCTCCGCCGCGGGACCGGCCGAGGACCCTGCCGTCCGTGGCCAGCAGGGCCACGTCGGTCTTGCTGTTGCCCGCGTCGATGGCGAGGGCGGTGCCGGTCAGGCCCACGTGAGGTGCTCCCGGTTGTGTGCGATCAGCTGGTCGGTGAGCCGGTTCGCGTAGTCGATCTGGCCGATGAGGGGGTGTGCGAGGAGTGCGGCGAACACCCGGTCGCGGCCACCCTTGAGGGCCGCGTCCAGGGCCAGGTGCTCATAGGCCGTGACGTTGGCGACCAGTCCGGCGAAGAGGGGGGCGAGGGGGCGGAGGGGGAGGGGGGAGGCCCCCCGGGCCGACACCGCCGCCGGTACCTCGATCACCGCATCATCCGGCAGGAACGGCAACGTCCCGTTGTTGAGGGTGTTGACGATCTGGACGCCACCGGCCGCCCGAACCGGCTGGACGTCGCCGGCTGCCCGAGCCCGGCCCCCGGCGCTGCCGGTCGTGCCGCCCCCGTTCCCGCCGCCCCCGTTCCCGCCGCCCCTGTTCCCGCTGTTCCCGTTCCTGCCGTCCGCGTTCCCGTCGCCCAGCAGTGACGACGTGAGGGCCACCGCCGCCTCGGAGTAGAAGGCGCCGCCGCGGCGGCCGAGGAGTTCGGGCTTCTCGTCCAGCTCGGGGTCGGCGTACAGGTCGAGCAGCTGCCGTTCGATGGCGGCGACCTCGGCGGCGCGGGACGGTTTGGTGCGCAGTTCCTCGACGACCGCGTCGTGTTGGTAGAAGTAGCGCAGGTAGTACGAGGGGACGACGCCCAGCTGGTCCAGGAGCGGGCGGGGCATGCGGATGTCCGCGGCGACCGCGTCGCCGTGCTCGGCGAGGAGCCGGGGCAGGACGTCCTCGCCGTCGATCCGGACGGCCCGTTCCCAGGTGAGGTGGTTGAGGCCGACGTGCTCCAACTCGATGCGCTCCGGGGCCACCCCGAGCAGCCGCGCGAACTTCCGTTGGAAGCCGATGGCCACGTTGCACAGGCCGACGGCCTTGTGGCCGTGGCTGAGCAGGGCCCGGGTGACGATGCCCACCGGGTTGGTGAAGTCCACGATCCAGGCGTCCGGGCAGCGCCGGCGGACCCGTTCGGCGATGTCCAGGACGATCGGGACGGTGCGCAGTGCCTTGGCGAGACCGCCCGCGCCGGTGGTTTCCTGCCCGACGCAGCCGCACTCCAGCGGCCAGGTCTCGTCCTGGTTGCGGGCGGCCTGGCCGCCGACCCGCAGTTGCAGCAGGACGGCGTCGGCGCCGTCGAGGCCGGCGTCGAGGTCGTCGGTCCAGGTGATCCGGCCCGGGTGGTCCTGCCGGGCGAAGATCCGCCGGGCCAGTGCGCCGATCAGCTCCAGCCGGTCGGCCGCCGGGTCGATCAGGACGAGTTCGGTGACCGGCAGGACGTCGCGCAACCGGGCGAAACCGTCGATGAGTTCGGGGGTGTAGGTCGAGCCGCCGCCGACCACTGCCAGCTTCATATCCGTTTCAGCCCTTCACTCCGGTGAGTGTGACGCCTTCGACGAAGGCTTTCTGCGCGAAGAAGAAAACGACGATGACGGGGGCCATGACCAGCAGCGTTGCGGCCATGGTGAGGTTCCAGTTGACGCTGTGCGCGGTCTTGAAGGACTCCAGGCCGTAGGAGAGCGTCCAGGCGGCCGGGTTCTGCGCGGTGTAGATCTGCGGGCCGAAGTAGTCGTTCCAGCAGTAGAAGAACTGGAACAGCGAGATGGCGGCGATGCCCGGGCGGGCCATCGGGACGACGATCCGCAGCAGGGTGCGCAGTTCGCCGCAGCCGTCGACCTTCGCGGACTCCACGTACTCCTGGGGGATCGTCAGCAGGAACTGGCGCAGCAGGAAGATCGAGTAGGCGTCGCCGAACGCCATCGGGACGACCAGCGGCCAGATCGACCCGGTCAGGTGGAGTTGCTGGGCCCACACCAGGTACATGGGGATGACCACGACCTGGGGCGGCAGCATCATCGTGGAGATGACGAGGACCATCGCGGTGCGGCGGCCGCGGAAGCGGAAGCGGGCCAGCGCGTAGGCGACGGGGATCGCCGAGCAGACCGTGAAGAGGGTGCCCAGGCCCGCGTAGAGCAGCGAGTTCTTCCACCAGTCGAGGAAGCCGGGGGTGGTGAAGACCGCGGCGTAGTTCGACCAGTGCCACTGGTGCGGCCACAGTTCGCCGCTCATCGCCTGGTCGTCGCTCATGACGGAGGTCAGGAACACGAAGACGAACGGCAGGAGGAAGAAGAGGGCGGCGGCGAGGGCGACCGCGTGCACGGCGATCCAGTGCAGCAGCCGTGTGCGGCGGGCGCGGGCCGCCGGGGTGCCGGTGGTGCCGGGCGTACGGGTCCGGGCCGGGCGCCGGGTGAACGTCGTGGTGGTCACGTCGGATCAGTCCTCCGTCATGGCGGTTCAGTCGTCCGCCGGGAGCAGGCCGGCGCGCTTGCGCATCAGCAGGGTGGTCACGGCCATCGCGATGACGAACAGCACCAGGGACAGGGCGCAGGCCGCCCCGGTGTTGAAGTTCTGGAAGCCCAGCGAGTAGACGAGCTGCGGCACGGTCAGGGTGGAGTGGTCCGGGTAGCCGGGTTGGATGACGCTGCCGGGGCCGATGGAGACGCCGGAGGCGAGTTTCCCGGCGACCAGTGCCTGGGTGTAGTACTGCATGGTCTGCACGACGCCGGTGACCACCGCGAACAGCACGATCGGGGTGATCGCCGGCCAGGTCACGTAGCGGAACTTCGACCAGGGGCCGGCGCCGTCCAGTTCGGCGGCCTCGTACTGCTCCTTGGGGACGTCCAGCAGCGCCGCCATGAAGATCACCATCAGGTCGCCGATGCCCCACAGGGACAGCAGGACCAGGGAGGGCTTGGCCCAGTTCGGGTCGTTGAACCACTCCGGGGCGGGGATGCCGAGCGTGCCCAGGATCTCGTTGACCGGGCCGGTCGAGGGGTTGAGGAGGAAGACGAACGCGACGGTGGCGGCGACCGGCGGGGCCAGGTACGGCAGGTAGAAGGCGGTGCGGAAGAACCCGGCACCCGATTTGATCTTGGTGATGAGCAGGCCGATGCCCAGGCCGAAGACCACCCGGAGCGCCACCATCACCACGACCAGCCAGAGCGTGTTCCACAACGCCGGCCCGAACAGCGGCATTTGGGTCAGCACGTAGGTCCAGTTCCGCAGGCCCACGAAGGTGGGTTGCTCGATCTGGTTGTAGTGCATGAACGAGAAGTAGCCGGTGGCGAGCAGCGGGTAGCCGAAGAAGACCGAGAAGCCGACGAGCCAGGGGGAGAGGAACCCCAGGACGCGGAGGCGTTCCCGGAGGTGCTTGCGCCGGAGTTCCGGGGCGGGGGAGGCGGTGGCTGCCATGCGGGGCTCCGTCAGTTCTCGGACTGGAGGTTGTCGGCGTCGATCCGCGCGTCGAGCCCGCGCAGTCCCGCGTCGAGGTCGGGGACCTTTCCGGCTTCCGCCGCGTAGGAGAAGTCCTGGAGTGAGGTCACGTACATGTCGCCGTTGTTGGAGGGCGGCAGTGCGGTGCTGCGGGGGTCCGCGGCGATGCGGAGGAAGGTGCGGAAGTCCGGGTCGGCGTCGAGGCGGGGCGAGGCGAGGGCGGCCTTCGTGGAGGGGATGTTGTGGATGGCGTTGGCGAAGTCGACGACCTGGTCGGTGTCGACGGTCAGGAACTTCACCAGTTCCCAGGCGGCGTTCTGGTGCCGGCTGCTGTGCGCGATGCCGGCGATGGTGCCGGTGAGGTAGCCCCGGCCGTAGGTGTCGGCCCGGTCGTCGGGCACCGGCATCGGCGCGACGCCCCAACGGAACGGCGCCTTCGCCTCCTTGAGCATCAGGCCGCGCCATTCGCCGTCCATGTGCATGGCGACCTTCTGCCGCAGGAAGGCGTTCTGCGAGGACATCTCGTCGCCGAAGGTGGTGCGGAACTTCTCCGTCGCGCGGTATCCGCCCTGGGCGTCGATGAGGCCGCGCTGGGTGGTGAGGAAGTCGCGGGTCGCGGGGTCCTCGGCGAGCTGCGCCTTGCCGTTGCGGTCGAAGTAGCGGGGTCCCCACTGGGCGAAGAGCCGGTCCGGGCTGTTCTGGTAGAGCCGGAAGTTCGGCATGAACCCGAGTCGGCGGTACCCGCCGTCCGGGGTGCGCCGGGTCAGTTTCACGGCGTCCCGCTTCAGTTCCGACATGGTGCGCGGCGGCCGGGTGATGCCGGCCTCCGCGAACGCGTCCTTGTTGTAGTAGAGCCCGTAGGCGTCGGCGAGCAGGGGCAGTGCGCACTGTCGGCCGCGGTACCGGGTGTAGTCGAGCAGGGCCTTCGGGAAGACCTTCGCCTTGTCCACGCCGGTCTTCTTCAGGAAGGGGTCGAGGTCCGCCCACATCCCGGACGAGCAGTACTGCCCGACGTTGTTGGTGGTGAACGACGACACCACGTCGGGGGCGTCGCTGCCGCCGGCCCGCAGTGCCTGGTTCATGGTGTCGTCGGAGACGTTGCCGACGGCCTTCACCGTGATGTGCGGGTGCAGCTTCTCGAAGCGCGCGATGCTGTCGTCGATCGCCTTGACCTCGCCGGCGTCGGACCAGCCGTGCCAGAAGGTGAGGGTGACCGGCCGGGTGGGGTCGTCGCGGTCGCTGCCGACGCTGGGGTTGGCGCAGCCCGCGGCGAGCAGCCCGGCGGTGGCCAGGGCGACGGGGAGGCCGGCGCGCGCCCGGATCCGCGGGCGGCGGCGTGGACGGAGGTGCGGACGCGTGCGGGCGCCCGGGCGCGAGAGCGGCATGCGGACTTCCTTACGTCAGGGGTTCCTTGGGGGCCTGGCGGGGCTCCTCGGCCGGCGCGGCGAGGGGGTCACGCGGTGTCGAAGACGGCGTCGCGGGCCTCGGCGAGCGCCGTGCGCAGGGCGCCGGTGAGGATGGGGTTCCCGGCGATGTCGCTGATCCGGATCTCGGGGCGGGGCAGTGCGAGTCCGGTGAACTCGTCCTGGACCAGGGCCCGCAGGGCCTCCCCGCCGGCCTGCGGGACCTCGCCGGAGAGCACCACCAGGCTGGGGTCGACGACGGCGACGACGGCGGCCAGGCCGGTGGCGAGCCTGCGGGCCACCTCGGCCCGCACGTCGTCGCGGGCCAGCGCCTCGGCGACGGTGCGGACCTGCGGGGCGCCGCACTCGTGGGCGAGTGCGAGGACGCTCGGGGTGCCGACGAGGCGTTGGAACCCGCCGCCGGCGTCCGGCTGGGCGGCGCTGCGGTCGCCGTCCCGGGCCAGTGGTGCGCCGGGCAGCGGCATGTAGCCGATCTCGCCGGCGCCGCCGGTGGCGCCGCGCAGCAGCCGTCCGCCCAGCACGATCGCGGCGCCCACGCCCTCGTCGACCCAGACCAGGACGAAGTCGTCGAAGTCCTGTGCGGCGCCGTCGTGTTGTTCGGCGACCGCGGCGAGGTTCACGTCGTTCTCGATGACCAGGGGGATGCCGAGGACCTCGGCGAGTTCCTCGCGCAGCGCCCGCGACTGCCAGCCGGGCAGGTGGGGCGCGTACCGCAGCAGGCCGGTCTGCGGGTCGAGGGCGCCGGGCGTGCCGATCACCGCGCGGTGCAGCTGTCCGTGCTCCACGCCGGCCTTGGCCAGTGCGCCGTCCACGGCCCGCGCCACGAGGCGGGCGGTCAGGTCGGGGGCGTCCCCGGGGACCGCCGCGGTGTCGACCCGTTCCTCGCCGAGGACGCGTCCGGTGATGTCGGCGACGGCCGCGGTGATGCCGAGTTGGTCGACGGCCAGCGCGGCGACGTGGGCGGCGGCCGGGTCGATCTCGTAGAGCTGGGCGCTGGGGCCGGGCCGGCCGGTGACGTTGCCGGTGGTGCGGACCAGTCCCGCCGCGGTCAGCCGGGCCAGGAGTTGGGAGGCGGTCGGCTTCGACAGGCCGGTCAGTTCGCCGATCTGGGTGCGGGTCAGGGGGCCTTGGGAGACCAGCAGGTCCAGTGCGGCCCGGTCGTTCATCGCCCGCAGCACCCTCGGCGTGCCCGGCGTTCCCTGTCCTGCTGCGGCCATGGCTGTTGCCCACCCCGTGTTCCGTGCGGAAGCTGACCGGAAGATGTCTGTTAGGAAACCTTCCAATTACTGGGAAGGAAGGTAGGCCGCCCGCCAGGTGCGCGTCAATGGTCTGGACGGGGTTCGGTGCCGTTCGGGGTCGGTCGCGGTGCGCACGGGAAGAGGGGCGCCCGGCGATCGGCCGGTGCGCCCCTCGGTGTTCCCCCGTGGTCCCCGTGTCCCCCGTCGTCCTCGTGGTGCCCGTGTCCCCGCGCGTCACGGGGGCGGTGGGGCCTCGGGCCGGCTCAGCCCTCCTGCCAGCCGACGCTGCCGACGCCGGTGCCGCCGTCGCAGGTGGCCTCGGAGTGGTCGCGGGCGCCCGGGTTGAGGGTCCGCCAGGGGCCGGTCTGGTCGGGCCACCAGCCACAGACCACGGTCACCCGGAAGGCGATGGTGCGGTGGGTGTTGTTGGTGCAGTCCGCGGTGCCGCGGCGACCGTCGCTGTTGGTGGTGCAGGTGAGGTCGTTCTTGATCTGCGGCCGGGCCGCGGCGGAGGCGGGGGCGGCGGCGGTCAGGGCCGCCGCGCTGCCGAGCATCAGGACCGAAGCGACGGCCCCCGTGGCCACGCGATTGCGGATCTTCATGGCGAAGTCTCCTTCTCCGTCGTTGGTGTCGTTGGCGTTCGACACCCCGGACACGAAGCGGGGCCGCGGTACGTATGACAGCGGGGCATGTGACGTGAGTCACATGCCCCGCTGTCTCCGTGGGCCACGGGGTCACCCCCGGTCGGGGATCACCGCCCCGACGGGGGCTCCTTGCCCAACTGCGGCGGGATCGGGGACGTCGCCAGGGACTGCGGCGACGACGGGTTGTTGAGCGCCGACGGGGCGGCGACGGCGGCCGACGGATCGGCCGGCGCGTCCTCGTCCTCCTCGGACACCGGGCGCGGCGCGAGGTGGATGCCGGCCGCGTCCAGCGCGTGCTTGATGCGCCAGCGCAACTCCCGCTCCACACCGGCCGCCTTGCCCGGCATGGTCTTGGCCGAGACGCCCACCGTGACGGTGTCCAACGACACCTCGCTCAGGCCCAGCACCTCCACCGGCTCCCACAGCAGTTCGTTCCACGGCTCGGACTTGGCCATCGCCTCACCGGCGTCGGTGATCACCTCGCGGGCCCGCTCCAGGTCCTGGTCCGCGGCGATCAGCACGCCGACGGAGGCGGTGGACCAACCCTGGCTGAGGTTGCCGATCCGCTTGACCTCGCCGTTGCGGATGTACCAGATCGCGCCGTTGGCGCCGCGCAGCTTGGTGACCCGCAGACCGACCTCGATGACCGTGCCGGTGGCCACGCCCGCGTCGATCTCGTCGCCGACGCCGTACTGGTCCTCCAGGATCATGAAGACGCCGGAGAGGAAGTCGGTCACGAGGTTGCGGGCGCCGAAGCCGATCGCGACGCCGGCCACGCCCGCACTGGCCAGCAGCGGCGCCAAGTTGATCTGGAGGACGGAGAGCACCGTCAACGCCGCCGTGCCCATGATCACGAAGGACGCGACGCTGCGCAGCACCGAGCCGATCGCCTCCGAGCGCTGCCGCCGCCGCTCGGCGTTGACCAGCAGCCCGCCCAGTGCGGTGTGCTGCGCCGCGGCCGCGGTGCGGTTCATCCGCTCGATGAGCTTGGTGATGGTGCGACGTATCACGTGCCGCAGGACCACCGCGATCACGATGATCAGGATGATCTGCAGCCCGGACGTCAGCCACGTCCCCCAGTTCGCCTGAATCCAGTCGGCGGCGTTCGTGGCCTTCTGGGTGGCCTCGTCGAGCGAGGTCGGACCGGTGGAGCCGGACGCGGCGGTGCGCGGTGGCGCGGCGGCGACCGTCAGGGCGGACCAGTACACAGCGGAACCTTCCGTGAGGGACAGCAGGCCCGGCCCGCTCGGGGGCCCGAGGAAGCCGGGCAGATCTACCACACTAACGGGGCAACGCGGGCGGACCGCGCCTGTGTTCGATCAAGGGGCGCCCGGGACGGCCGGAATGAGCCGGATCTGAAGGGATCTGCGGCGCTGTGGTGGAAAACACCTCCGGCCCGTTACCTGGTCATGGTGGCGCGCCGACCAGGCACCGGGGGACACTGTGGGGAGATCGTCCCGGCGCGAGCCACGCGCCGCCGGCGTACAAGGAGGCACCCGTGCCGCACGTCCTGGTCCTCAATGCGTCGTACGAGCCGCTCGGCGTCGTACCGCTCCGCCGCGCGCTCGTCCTCGTCCTCAATGAGAAGGCCGTCAGCCTTGAGGAATCCGGCGCCCTGATGCACAGCGCGACCCACGTCATACCCGCTCCGAGCGTGGTCCGCTTGAAGCGTTTCGTGAGGGTCCCCTTTCGGGGGCCCGTTCCCTTGACCCGCCGGGCGCTGTTCGCCCGGGACGGCGGGCGTTGCATGTACTGCGGTGGCGTCGCAACCAGCGTCGACCACGTCATTCCGCGCAGCCGCGGCGGCCAGCACACCTGGGAGAACGTCGTCGCCGCCTGCCGTCGCTGCAACCACGTCAAGGCCGACCGGCACGTCGCCGAGATCGGTTGGCGGTTGCGTCACCAGCCCGCCCCACCGTCCGGCCTCGCCTGGCGGATCATCGGCACGGGGCATAGGGACCCGCGCTGGCTGCCCTACTTGCAGCCGTACGGCGCGGATGACGCCCTGGCCCGGATCGATGCCGTATCGGCGTAGATCCGGGCTTCTGCGTCTGTTGAGACGGCGGTTTCGGTGTGGCGGGGGCTCCTCGGAGCCCCCGCCACGGCGCGTCACCGGCCGCGCACCGCGTACGCCTCGACGCCCCAGAGTGAGTACCCGAACCGCGTCGCCCGCTCGTCGCCCTGGATGCGGACGTAGCGGGCGTCCTCGGCGTCCATCCGGATCGCCTCCCGGCCGCCCTTGCCGTGGCGGACCGTGGCGGCGGTGCGCCAGGTGCGGCCGTCCGCCGAGACCTGGACGCGGTAAGCGGACGCGTGGGCGGCCTGCCAGTGCACCACGACCAGGCCCAGCCGGGTCGGTCGGGGCAGCGCGAACTGCAACCAGGCGGCGTCCTCGGCGGGGGAGGACCAACGGGTCCGCGGATCGCCGTCGGTGGCCGCCGCGGCCGGGAACTCGTCCGTCTCGTCGCCGGAGGACGTGGCCGGTGCGCCGCGCGCCAGGTCGGGGCCGCCGGTGGGCGGGAACACCCGGAGGGTCAGCCGCTGCTCCCGGCCGGCGAAGGCGACCGTGACCCGGTACGTCCCGGACGGGGTGTCCTCGGGGACGTCCACGCCCAGCGGGACCAGCGCGGTGCCGCCGCGCGGGGCGGTCACCTCCCGGGGCGCGTGGACGGCGAACCCCTTGGGCGCGGTGACCGTCAGCGGGCCGTGCACCGCGCCGGGGCGGCGGGAGGAGAGCAGGGCCTGCACCGTGGTGCGGCCGCCGGTCTGCGCGTCGACCGCGGTGCGGGAGAGCTCCAGGCCGGCCCGCGGGCCGTCGTCGTACCACGGGGTGAGGGCCTGCACGGACGGCTTCGGGGCGTCGTCGTCCCAGGTCAGGCGGATCGCGTCGGCGCGCAGCCCGGCGGTGCGGGTCTCCGTCCAGCCGGTCGCGGACAGTGGGCCGAGCCGCTGCCAGCCGGCCCCCGGCACGTGGGCTTCGAGCCGGACCGCGCCGGACGCCGGGCCCGGTGCGGTGAGCGCGGTGATCGCGGCCAGCGGCCGGACCCGGGGGAAGGGCACGGTCAGCGACGTCCGGCCGTCGTCGCGGTCCGGGGTCGGGGCGCCGCCGTGCGCCCCCGTCCAGGCGTCCGCCTCGGTCATCGCCCGGTCCAGGAACGGCCCCAGGACGCCCTTGCCGACCGTCACCGGGTTCCCGTCGAGCTCCGTCCGCAGCCGCCGCACGGTGCGCTGCGCCGCCCAGGCCGCGTCGCCGTCGTCCCGGGCCTGCGCCAGCAGGGTGTCCACGGCCTGCGCCCCGGCCCTCCCGAAGCGGGCCAACTGCTCGGCCCACGGGCCGACTTCGGCCCGCAGGTCGGAGGCCAGGCCCTTGGGTGCACCGCTCATGGCGCCGAACGCGGTCCGTAGCGCCTGCGCGGCCTCGGCGAAGTCCGCGTCGGTGCCGGGCCGGCCGTGGTTGAGGGCGGCCGCGCGGGTCTGCCAGAAGCGGTCGAGCAGCGGCTTGAGGTAGCCCGACTCCTCGCGGTCGAGCAGCGACGACGCGGCGTTGCCGGCCAGCGTGCGCAGCGCCGCGCGCGCCGTGGGATCGCCGCCGGCGAGGTCGTCGATGGCCGCCTCCCAGGACTGCGCGGGCCGGTACTCGCGCGGGTTCCAGGCGTAGTCGGCGGCGGTGAACAGCGGGATCCGGGACGCCAGCGGCTGCTCCATGGCGTTGGCGAGCAGCGCCGCCGAGCCGGTGGCGACGGCCGGTTCGCGGCCCGTGTAGGGGCCGAGGAAGATCCGGTCCTGCGCGTAGTCGTTGACCGGGTAGTTGTCCATGGTGACCAGCGGGTGGCCGAACGCCTCGCGGGCGGCGGACAGTTCGCCGCCGGTGATGGTCCGCGGAACCACCCCGACGCCCGTCCAGGCCACCTCCACACGGTCGTTGAGCGCCGCCGCCAGCGCACTGCGGTAGGCGGTCGCGCCGTCCTGGTAGAACTCGGTCGGCATCAGGGACAGCGGGGCGGCGCCGGGGTGCCGCTCGGCGAGGTGGCGGGCCAGCGCGTTGGCGACCCCCGCCTGGGCCTTGGCGGCGGCCTGCGGTCCGGTCCCGAAGGTCTCCGCGTCGGCGGCGCAGTGCCATTCGCTGTAGCTGACGTCCTGGAACTGGAGCTGGAAGGACCGCACGCCCAGCGCCCACATCGCGTCCACCTTGCGGCGCAGCGCCCGCAGGTCGTCCGCCGAGGACAGGCACATCGCCTGGCCGGGCGCCACCGCCCAGCCGAGCGTGACGTGGTTGGCGCGGGCCCGCTCGGCCAGCGCCCGGAAGTCGGCGCGCTGCGCGGCCGGGTAGGGGTCGCGCCACCGCGCCTGCCGGTAGGGGTCGTCGCCGGGCGCGTAGAGGTACTGGTTCTGCTTGGTGCGGCCCATGAAGTCCAGTTGGGCCAGCCGCTGCGGCTGGCTCCACGGCTGCCCGTAGAAGCCCTCGGTGGTGCCGCGGACGCCGGTGGCCGGCCAGTCCCGGACGGTCACCGAGGCCAGCTGCCGCGCGCCCGCCCCGTCGTCGGGGGCGTCGGTGACGAGCTGGCGCAGGGTCTGCGCCGCGTGGAAGAGGCCGTCCGGGCCGACGCCGTCCAGCGCGACGGTGTCCCGGTCGGCGACCTGGCCCACGGCCAGCCGGTAGCCCCCGGACGGCAGGTCGCCGCGGGGCGGCACCCGCAGCGCCCGCAGGGCGTCGTCGGCGGGCGCCCCGCCGACCAGCAGCACCGGCCCGTCCGCGGGCCGCCGCTCACCGGGTGCGACCTGCCGGACGGTGCGCACCCCGGCGTCCCGCAGCAGTCCGCGCAGCACGTCGAGGGCGTACGGGTCGGTGTCCGGCGCGGCCACCAGCACCGCCGTCCCGCCGAGCGGGACGGCCGCGTCGAGCTGCCGCATCGACTGCGGGCGCGGCCAGACCGCGGGCGGCGCACCGGCGTCGGCGGGGCGGTCGGGCCGGTCGGGGGTGCCCGCCGCCGGACCGGTCGGGACCGCGTGGACGGCCGGTGCGCCGCCGAGCAGTCCTCCTATGACGGCCGCGGCCAGTGCGGTGGTCCCCGCCAGCCGCGCCCGGGTGCCGCCCCTGCCCGCACCGTCCCTACCGCCCCACACGCCCCGGACTCGCACGGTCGCTCCTCGTCCCCGTCTCTCGCGCTCACCGGCTCCCGCCGGTTCCCCCTGCGGCCCGCCGCCCGGCCGCCGCGTCGCCCCCGCGCGCCCGGGCCCGCCCGGTCGATCGGGGGCCGCGGTGCGGGTGCGTGGTCGTGGTGCGCGGGGCGCGGCACCGCGGGTCTTGTCACCCTCGGTGCCCGTTCGGACAGACCTTCGGCCGTGAGCCCACCATTGTGCCGGAGAGGGTGTCAACCGGGCCCGTGCCGCGCTCCCCGACATCCGGCGGAGCGGCCCCTCCGCCCCTCGTCGTTGTGACCCGAACATGACACGCCCGGACCGCAGGAATTGCGTTCCCGGGCGGCGTCGTCCGGCGTTCTGTGCGCCACACGGCGCTCCCCGCCGCGAAATCGCCGGCCCGGGCCCTACTGTGACGTGAGTCACGTTTACTGGGTAGAGACGTCTGCTCTCGTGTCGACTGGGTAGGGCAGACGTGTCCCACTACCGATGAACGGGAGGCCCCTCGTGGCCGCATCCGCTCAACTCCTCCTCGACGCGCTCGCCGCGAAACCCTGCGGCGAGCCCGGGCTCTTCGACGGGGTGTCCGGCCCCGACTCCGGCCTGGAGGGCTCCGGCTCGTTCAGCTTCGCCGAGCCGCCGCTCACCAGCGAGCCCCCGCTCGCCGACAGCGCCCCGCTCACCAGCGAGGTCCCCATCTCCGCCGAACTCCCGCTGACCAGCGAGCCGACGGCCACCGGACTGGGCACGGAGTCGATGGAGGTCTGAGCGCCATGGGCCGCGCCCGGCTCGCCCGGCTCCACGGCATCGCCACCTCCTACGAGCCCGCGCCGGGCCGCACCGTCCACGTCGCCGAGGACACCGTCGTCGCGGTGCTCGCCGCACTCGGCGTCGACGCCTCCACCCCCCAGGCCGTCCGCACCGCCCTCGCCGCCCACGAGCGGACCGCCGACCGGGCCCTGCTGCCCCCCACCGTCACCGCCCGCAGCGGCCGCCCGCCCCACCTGCCCGACCTCCCCGACGGCACCGTCCTGCGCGTCGGCACCGACGACGGCGCCGTCATCGGCGCGGAAGTGCGGGACGGCACCCCGCACGGCGGCACCGAGGACCCGACCGCGCTCGCCCGCCTCCCGCTCGGCGTCCACGACCTCCGCGCCGACGCCCCCGACGGCCGCACCGCCCGCGCCCACCTGATCGTCGCCCCCGACGCGGTGCCCGCCCCGCCCGGCCGCAGCCACGGCTTCCTGGTCCAGCTCTACTCCCTGCTCTCCCGGCACTCCTGGGGCATGGGGGACCTCGGCGACCTCGCCGACCTCGTCGCCTGGTCCGGACGCGCCCTGGGTACCGGCTTCGTCCAGCTCAACCCGCTGCACGCGGCGGTCCCCGGGGCGCCCACCGACCCGTCCCCCTACCGCCCCTCCTCCCGGCGCTTCGCCGACCCCGTCCACCTGCGCATCGAGCAGGTCCCCGAGTACGCCCTGCTGACCGGCGCCGCGCGGGTGCGGGCCGACGAACTGGCCGCCCGGGCCCGCACGTTGCGCGAGGACGTCCTCGACCGCGGCGCACTGATCGACCGGGACGCCGTCTGGTCCCTCAAGCGCGAAGCCCTGGAACTCCTCGCCGCCGTCCCGCTCAGCCCCGGCCGGCGCGCCGCCTACTGCGACTTCCTCGCCGCACAGGGCCCGGACCTGGACGACCACGCCACCTGGTGCGCGCTCGCCGAGCGGCACGGCCCCGACTGGCACGGCTGGCCGGCCGAACTGCGCGACCCCCGCTCCCCGCAGACCGCCCGGATCCGCCACGAGCTGCTGGACCGGATCGACTTCCACTCCCGGCTCGCCTGGTTCACCGACCAGCAGTTGGCCGCCGCCCAACGAGCCGCCGGGGAGGCCGGCATGGCCATCGGGCTCGTCCACGACCTCGCCGTCGGCGTCCACCCCGCCGGCGCCGACACCTGGGCCCAACAGGACGCCTTCGCCGCCGGGATGTCCATCGGGGCGCCCCCGGACGCCTTCAACTCCCGCGGCCAGGACTGGGGCCTGCCGCCCTGGCGCCCGAACGCCCTGGCCGCGTCCGGCTACGCGCCGTACCGCGCCCTGCTGCGCGGACTGCTCCGGCACGCCGGCGCGCTCCGCATCGACCACGTGATGGGCCTGTTCCGGCTGTGGTGGGTCCCCGAGGGCCGGCCGCCCACCGAGGGCGCCTACGTTCGCTACGACGGCGAGGCGATGCTCTCCGTACTGGCCCTGGAGGCGCACCGGGCCGGCACTGCGGTGATCGGCGAGGACCTGGGCACCGTCGAGCCGGGCGTCCGCGAGGCGCTCGCGGAGCGGGGCGTCCTGGGCACCTCGGTCCTGTGGTTCGAGCGCGACTACGGCAACGGCGACGGCAAGGACAACGGCAACGGTGACGGCAACGGCGCTGCCGCGGCGGACGGTGCCGGGGAGGCGGCGTCGGCGTCGGAAGGGGCCGCCGCCCCGGCCCGGATCCTGGCCCCCGACGAATGGCGGGCCGACTGCCTGGCCACCGTCACCACCCACGACCTGCCGCCCACCGCCGCCCGGCTCACCGGCGACGACGTCGCGCTGCGCGCCCGCCTCGGCCTGCTCGCCGGGCCGCCCGCGCGCGAGCGCTCCCGGGCCGCCCACGAACTGCGCGAGTGGTTCGGCGCGCTCACCCGCCACGGGTTGCTGCCCCAGGGCGTGCGCGACGAGGAGGCGGTGGTCCGGGCCGTCCACCGCTTCCTGCTGCGCACCCCGGCCCGGATGGTCGGCATCTGGCTCCCGGACGCGGTGGGCGACCGCCGCCCGCAGAACCTCCCCGGGACCTGGGACGAGTACCCCAACTGGCGCCTGCCCATCGCCGGCCCCGACGGCCGCCCGCACACCCTCGAAGAGCTGGCCGCCTCGCCCCGCCTGCACGCGCTGATGCGGGAGCTGGCGTCCGCCGCGCCCTGAGCCGGCGGGGCCCGCGGATGCCGCGCCGGGCTGTCCGGCCGGCCCCGATGTCGCTTGCCCCACCCCGGACGCGCGGGGCCGAGCGTCGTCCGCTACGTTGAACGGGTGAGCAACAAGGTCAAGAACACCGCCCTGCGCGCCGGAACCATCACCGCCGGCACCGCGCTGATGCTGCTGATGTCGTCCCCCGCGTTTGCGCTCACCCGCGACGACGGTGACGACCCGGGTCCGGGCCTGAGCGTGATCCAGACGCTCGGCCTCTACGTCGTGACGCCCATCGTGCTCTTCCTCATCATCGCCGGGCTGGTCATGATGACCGACAAGACCCGCAAGCAGGCCAAGTCCAAGGGCTGACCCCAGCCCTGCGCGGGCCGCGCGCCCGCATCCGCGACGCCTTCACAGGGGCGCCCACCGATTCTTCCCGGACCGGTGGGCGCCCCTTTGCGTTGCGCGGCAGAGGTCACGAAAAACCGGACATGAAGCGCTAGTTACGAAGTTTCCGGGCGATTCACCCCTTGAGGAAGTGTTTAACCGGCGCGTACCTACGATGGCGTAACCTACGGGGCCGTAAGTCCAAACCTACGGAGCCGTAGGTCCGTCGTCCCCTGGAGTTCCCTCGTGACCATCGCCCCCGACCGCCTCGACGGAGCGCGCGGCCAGGCCGCCTGGACCGACGCCCGGCTGCTGTACGCCCTCGAAGAGGTCGTCGAGAAGGAGCTGAACCGGCACCTGAAGGTCGCCAAGGAGTGGATGCCGCACGAGTACGTCCCGTGGAGCGACGGGCGGAACTTCGACGGGGTGCTGGACGGCGAGGCGTGGGCGCCCGACCAGTCCAAGGTCACCGCCATCGGCCGCACCGCACTGGTGGTCAACCTCCTCACCGAGGACAACCTCCCCAGTTACCACCACGAGATCGCCACCCTCTTCGGGCGGGACGGGGCGTGGGGCACCTGGGTCCACCGCTGGACGGCGGAGGAGGGCCGGCACGGCATCGTGATGCGCGACTACCTGCTCACCAGCCGCGCCGTCGACCCGGTCGAGCTGGAGCGGTTCCGGATGGCCCACATGTCCGCCGGGTTCGAGTCCGACAACGCGCACAGCATGCTGCACTCGGTGGCCTACGTCGCCTTCCAGGAGCTGGCCACCCGGATCTCGCACCGCAACACCGGCCGGCACTCCGGCGACCCGGTGTGCGACCAGATGCTGGCCCGGATCGCCAACGACGAGAACCTCCACATGGTCTTCTACCGCAACCTCCTCGGTGCGGCCTTCGAGCTGGCCCCCGACCGGACGATGTGCGCCGTGCGGGACGTGGTCACCGGCTTCCGGATGCCCGGCCACGGCATGCCCGGCTTCGAGCGGGCCGCCGTGCAGATGGCCCTCGGCGGGATCTACAACCTGCGCATCCACCACGACGACGTGCTCCAGCCGGTGCTGCGCCACCTGAAGGTCCTGGAGCGCGGCGGGCTGGGCCCGGAGGGGCTCGCCGCCCAGGAGGAGCTCGGGGCGTACCTGGAGGGCCTGGACGGGCAGGCGCGCCGCTTCGACGAGCGGCAGGCCGCGATCCTGGCCCGCCGGGCGGCCCGCGGCTGAGGGGCGCCACAGACCCTTCCTTTCAGTTTTCCTGAAAGGAAGGGTCTGAAGTATTCGATGGACCTGATGGTTGGGTGACTGCCACGGTGGATCCGTATCCACCATCGAGGGAGAGGAAACCGTGGCAGTCCTGGAGCGGGCCCGCGCACGCCGCACACCGTCCACACAGGCCGTGGGGCTGACCCTGGCCCTGACGGCGACCGTCGTCTGGTCCGGCAACTTCGTCATCGCCCGGGCCCTGCACGACACCGTGCCGCCCGTCCAGACCGCGTTCTGGCGCTGGATCATCGCCTTGCTGGCGGTCGCCCCGTTCGCGCTGGGGCAGGTCCGCCGGGAGTGGCCGGTGATCCGCCGGCACCTCGGATACCTGGCGCTGGCCGCCCTGTTGGGCGTCACGCTCTTCAACACCCTCATCTACACGGCCGGGAAGAGCACCTCCGCCACCAACATGGCGATGATCGCGGCGGCTTCGCCGATGATGATCGCCCTCTTCGACCTGATCGGCGGCCGGCGCGGCGGCCGCGAGCCGCTGGGCGCCCGCCGCGCCGCGGGCATGGTGCTCGCCCTGCTGGGCGTGGTCACCCTGGTCGGCAAGGGATCGCCCACCGCGGTGCTGCACCTGGACTTCGCCGGCGGCGACCTGTGGATGCTGGCCGCCACCGCCACCTTCGCCGGCTACAGCGCGCTGCTGCGCCGCCGCCCCGAGGGGATCGGCGGGCTCGCGTTCCTGTTCGTGACGTTCGCGCTGGGCGCCGCGATGCTGGTGCCCGCCTACGCCGTCTCCCTCGGCGTCGAGGGCGGCTTCCCGCTCACCGCCGGCACGGCCGGACCGCTGCTCTACATCGGCGTGTGCTCCTCCGCCGTCGCCTACTTCACCTGGAACAAGGCGATCGCCCTGGTCGGCGCCGCCCGCGCCGGGGTCGTCTACTACCTCCAGCCGGTCTGCGTGGCGCTGCTGTCGCTGGCCGTACTGGGAGAGGGCATCGGCGCGGTGCAGGTGCTCTGCATGGCGCTGATCGTCGCCGGGGTGGCCCTGGGGGCGGCGGGCAGCAGACGGTGACCGGACCGGCCGCGTCGGGTGCGTACGCTGCCCGCATGGCCGACTGGGACATCAAGAAGCTGCGCATCCTGCGCACCCTGGAGGAAGTGGGCACGGTCACCGCGACCGCCGAGGCGCTGCACATGACGCCCTCGGCGGTCTCGCAGCAGCTGACCGGGCTCGCCAAGTCCCTGGGGGTGACGCTCCTGGAGGCGCACGGCCGGCGGGTCCGGCTCACCGGCGCCGCCCACCTGGTGCTGCGGCACGCCGAGGCGGTCTTCGCGCAGCTGGAACGGGCCGACGCGGACCTGCTCGGCTACCTCCAGGGCGAGGCCGGCACGGTGCGGGTCGGGGCGTTCTCCACCGCCATCCCGGCGCTGGTGGTGCCGGCCGTCCAGGAACTGCGCCGCACCCATCCGGGCCTCGCCGTGACCGTGCGGGAGGCGGAGGCGGAGGCCGCGTACGAGCTGCTGGCCGAGGGCAGCGTCGACCTGGCGCTGTCGCTGGCCGCGCACGCGCCCACCCCGCGCGACCCGAAGTTCAGCCGGGTCTCGCTGCTCGCCGACCCGCTGGACGTGGCACTGCCGGCCGGCCACCCGTTGGCCGCCGAACCGGGGCTGCGGCTGGCCGACCTGGCCGGCGAGCCGTGGATCTTCGGCAGCAGCGGCCCGTGGTCCCAGATCACCACCACCGCCTGCGAGAACGCCGGGTTCGTCCCGGAACAGGCGCACTCCGCCGCCGACTGGAGCGCGATCTGGGCGATGGTCGCCGCCGGGATGGGCGTGGCGCTGGTGCCCCGGATGGCGATGGCCGGCGCCCTGCGGGCCCCCGGGCACGGCGGGGTCGCGCTGCGGGTGCTCCACGCCGACCAGCCGCGCCGCCACGTGGTCGCCGCCGCCCGGCGCGGCTCCGAAGGGGCGCCCGGGCTCGCCCGGGTGCTGGCCGCGCTGCGGCAGGCGGCCGCCGCGCAGGCGGCCGTGGGCCGCACCGGCGGCGAATGACCCCGGGGCCGCCGGCCGGCCGCCCACCCGGGCGGACCGAAAGCCTCCGTGCCACCGCGACCTTTCAGCCCTGCTGAAGATATTCCTCACAAACTTTCGATGGACCTGTCGGGTGTTCTGCTGCGACGGTGGACCGGTCCCCAGCACCGCACACAGGAGCAGAAGGGAAACGCATGTCCGCCACCCCGGCCGCCGATTCCACCGATCCGCACGCCAACGACGCCCAGCCGTACGCCGGCGGCGATCCGTACGCCGACTACCGCGGCGGTGACTTCTCCTTCACCTCACTCGTCGACCTGGCCGACCGCCGCTTCGGCGCCGGTGTGATCGCCGCCAACGACGAGTTCTTCGCCGAGCGGGAGAACCTGCTGAAGTCGAACCCGGCGGTCTTCGACCCCGAGCACTTCGGCCACAAGGGCAAGATCATGGACGGCTGGGAGACCCGGCGCCGCCGGGGCGCCGACGGCGACCACCCCTTCCCCACCCAGGACGAGCACGACTGGGCGCTGATCCGCCTCGCCGCCCCCGGCGTGATCCGCGGCGTCATCGTCGACACCGCCCACTTCCGCGGCAACTACCCGCAGCAGGTCACCGTCGAGGCCACCGCGCTGCCCGGCAGCCCCAGCCCCGAGGACCTGCTCGCCGACGGCGTGAAGTGGGAGGAGCTCGTACCCCGCACGCCCGTGCGCGGCCACGCGGCCAACGGCTTCGAGGTCACCACCGAGCGCCGCTTCACCCACCTCCGCCTCAAGCAGCACCCCGACGGCGGCATAGCCCGCCTCCGGGTCTACGGCGAGGTCGTCCCGGACCCGGAGTGGCTGGACGTCCTGGGCACCCTGGACCTGGCCTCGGTGATGCACGGCGGCACCGTCGAGGACGCCTCCGACCGCTTCTACTCCTCGCCCACCCAGATCATCCAGCCCGACCTGTCGCGCAAGATGGACGACGGCTGGGAGAACCGCCGCCGCCGGGTCCGCGGCACCAACGACTGGGTGCGCTTCAGGCTCGCCGCGCAGGGCGAGGTCCGCGCCGTCGAGATCGACACCGCCTACCTCAAGGGCAACTCGGCCGGCTGGGCCCGGCTCTCCGCCTGCGACGGCAACCCGGACGACGCCTCCTCGTGGTTCGAGGTGCTGCCCAAGACCAAGCTCCAGCCCGACACCCCGCACCGCTTCGTGCTGCCCCGCCGGGTCACCGCCACCCACGTCCGCCTGGACGTCTACCCCGACGGCGGCCTGGCCCGGATGCGGGTGCACGGCGACCTCACCGAGGCCGGCCGGGCCGAGCTGGTCCGCCGCTTCGACGAGCTGAGCGGCTGATCCGCCCGTCCCGCCGGGCCCCGTAGGAGGGGGACGGGGCCCGGCGGTCCGCCCCGCGCGCCACGCGGCGGGGCCACTCGACCCGCCCGGCGGACGGTCACGCGCCTGACGCCCGTCCGCCGGGCGACTCCACCTCGCGGGCCCGGGCCCGCAGCAAGGGGCGTGCCCCCGGAACCGCATCGGTTCCGGGGGCACGCCCCTTGCGCGTACCGCGCGCCGGTCAGGCCCCGGCGGCCGCGTCCGCCGCCCGGGCCCGCAGCGCCCGCTCGACGCCGGCCCGCGACTCGGTCACCAGGCGGCGCAGCGCCGGGCTCGGGTCGACCTGCGCCAGCCAGGCGTCGGTGGCGTCCAGGGTCTCCTGGGAGACCTGGAGGGCCGGGTAGTGGCCCACCACGATCTGCTGCGCCATCTCGTGGCTGCGGCTGTCCCAGACGTCCTTGACCGCCGAGAAGTACTGCGCGGTGTACGGCGCCAGCAGCTCCCGCTGGTCGGGCTGGACGAAGCCGGCGATGACGGCCTCCTGCACGGCGTTGGGGAGCGCGTCGGACTCCACCACCGAGGCCCAGGCCGCGGCCTTCGCCTCCGCGGTCGGCCGTGCGGCGCGCGCCGTCGCCGCGTGCCGCTCGCCGGCCGACGTCGCGTCCCGCGCCAGCTCGGCCGCGATCTCCGCCTCGTCGGCCCGGCCGGTGGCCGCGAGCCGCTCCAGCAGCGCCCAGCGCAGCTCGGTGTCCACGGCCAGCCCGGACAGCTCCTCGGAGCCGTCCAACAGGCCCTGGAGGAGGTCCAGCTGGGCGTCGGTGCGGGCCGCCGCGGCGAACGCCCGGGCCCACGCCAACTGGTGGTCGCTGCCGGCCTCGGCGCCCCGCAGGTGCGTCAGCGCCGCCTCGGTCCAGGTCGCCAGGCCGCTCTCGCGCCACTCCGGCGCCGCGTACAGGTCCAGCGCCAGCTTCACCTGGCGGTGCAGCGACTGGACCACGCCGATGTCGGTCTCCTTGCCGATGCCGGAGAGCACCAGCGCCAGGTAGTCCCGGGCCGGCAGTTCGCCGTCCCGGGTCATGTCCCAGGCCGAGGCCCAGGACAGCGCCCGCGGCAGCGACTCGGCGAAGTCCCCGAGGTGCGCGGTGACGACCTTCAGCGACTGCTCGTCCATCCGCACCTTGGCGTAGGACAGGTCGCCGTCGTTGAGCAGGATCACGTCCGGCCGGCGGAAGCCCGCCGGGAACGGCACCTCGGTCCGCTCGCCGTCCACGTCCAGCTCGACGCCGCCGGTGCGGACCAGCTTGCCGCCCGTCAGGTCGTAGTAGCCGATCCCGATCCGGTGCGGCCGCAGCACCGGCTCGCCGGTCGCCCCGGCCGGCAGCGCCGGCGCCTCCTGCCGCACCGCGAAGGCGGTGACGGTGCCGTCCTGGGCCACCTCGATCTCCGGCCGCAGCACGTTGATGCCGGCCGTCTCCAGCCACTTCTTCGACCAGGTCGCGAGGTCCCGGCCGCTGGTCTTCTCCAGCGCGCCCAGCAGGTCGCTCAGCCGGGTGTTGCCGTAGGCGTGCGCCTTGAAGTACGCCTGCACGCCCTTGAAGAACTCGTCCTGGCCGACGTAGGCCACCAGCTGCTTGAGGACGCTGGCGCCCTTGGCGTAGGTGATGCCGTCGAAGTTGACCAGGACGTCGTCCAGGTCACGGATCTCCGCCATGATCGGGTGGGTGGACGGCAGTTGGTCCTGCCGGTACGCCCAGGTCTTCATGGAGTTGGCGAACGTGGTCCAGGAGTGCGGCCACTTGCTGCCCGGCGCGTACGCCTGGCAGGCGATCGAGGTGTAGGTGGCGAACGACTCGTTCAGCCACAGGTCGTTCCACCACTCCATGGTGACCAGGTCGCCGAACCACATGTGCGCCAGCTCGTGCAGAATCGTCTCGGCACGCACCTCGTAGGCCGCGTCCGTCACCTTCGAGCGGAAGACGTACTGGTCGCGGATGGTGACCGCGCCGGCGTTCTCCATCGCCCCGGCGTTGAACTCCGGCACGAAGAGCTGGTCGTACTTGGCGAACGGGTAGTCGTAGGCGAACTTCTCCTGGAACCAGTCGAAGCCCTGCCGGGTGACCGCGAAGATCTCCTCCGCGTCCAGGTGCTCGGCCAGCGACGGCCGGCAGTAGATCCCCAGCGGCACCGACCGGCCGTCCGCGCCCTCCCAGGTGCTGTGCACGCTGTGGTAGGGCCCGACGATCAGGGCGGTGACGTAGGTGGAGATCCGCGGCGTGGGCGCGAACCGCCAGACGGTGCCGTCCGCGCCGACCGGCTCGGGCGTCGGCGAGTTCGAGATCACCGTCCAGCCCCGCGGCGCCGTCACGGTGAACTGGAAGGTGGCCTTCAGGTCCGGCTGCTCGAAGTTGGCGAACACCCGGCGGGCGTCCGGCACCTCGAACTGCGTGTAGAGATAGGCCTGCTGGTCCACCGGGTCGACGAACCGGTGCAGCCCCTCACCGCTGTTGGTGTACGCGCAGTCGGCGACCACCGTCAGCTCGTTGCGGCCCTGCCGCAGTCCGGCCAGCGCGATCCGCGAGTCCGCGAACACCGTCGCCGCGTCGAGCGCCGTGCCGTTCAGCACCACCTCGTGCACGGTCGGCGCGACCAGGTCGACGAACGACGCCGCGCCGTCCTCGCCGGCGACGTCGAACCGCACCGTCGTCACCGACCGGAACGTGCCGCTCCCCTCCTGTGCCCCGCTCAGGTCCAGCTCGATCTCGTACGCGTCCACGGTCAGCAGGCGCGCGCGCTCCTGGGCCTCTTCCCGGGTCAGATTCGTACCAGGCACCCGTCCCTCTCCTTCACGATCGGTCATCTCGCAGCGTCCGGCCATCCTTCCACGGCGCCCGAGCGGCCAGGACGACGTCCGGATCCCGCCAGCGGCCCGGGCGCGCAGCGCCGAACCTGGACGCATGACCACGTACGCACCACTCCCGATCCCGGCCGCCACCCTCACGCAGTTGCGCGGCACCGACGACGCCGGCCGCCCCATGGAGCCGTACACCGCCCGCGAGAAGGGGGCGCCGGTGGACTGCGTGGGCAGCCCGCTGCGCTGCTGCCTGCGGGCCATCGAGGAGGGCGAGCGGGTCGCCCTGGTGTCCTACGCACCGCTGCGCCGCTGGGCGGCGGAGACCGGCGCCGATCCCGGGGCCTACGACGAGCAGGGGCCGGTCTTCATCCACGCCGCACCGTGCCCGGGGCCGGACCCCGCCGCCGCCCCGTACCCGCACGCCCACGCCGGGTCTCTGCGGACCCTGCGGCGCTACGACCGGCAGGGCCGGATCGCCGGCGGGCGCTACTTCGAGATACCCGAGGACGCCGCGGCCGGCTTCGAGGCGGCCTTCGACGAGGCGTTCGCCGACCCCGAGGTGGCGTCCGTCCACGTCCGGGCGCTGGAGTACGGCTGCTTCCTGTACGAGGTGCGCCGCCCCTGACCCGAGCCGGGGCGCGCAACGGCCGCGGCCGGTGCCGGTGCGGAGCGGATCCGTACCGGCACCGGCCGCGGTGCGCGTCGTGGTGCGGGCGGGTCAGCCGCGCAGCTCGGCGGCGACCAGCTCGGCGATCTGGACGGCGTTCAGCGCCGCGCCCTTGCGGAGGTTGTCGTTGGTGACGAACAGCGCGAGGCCGTTGTCGACGGTCTCGTCCCGGCGGATCCGGCCCACGAAGGAGGCGTCCTGGCCGGCGGCCTGGAGCGGGGTGGGGACGTCGGAGAGCGTGACGCCCGGGGCGCCGGCCAGCAGCTCCTGGGCGCGCTCGGGGGAGATCGGGCGCGCGAAGCGGGCGTTGATCTGGAGGGAGTGGCCGCTGAAGACGGGGACGCGGACGCAGGTGCCGGACACCTTCAGCTCCGGGATGTCCAGGATCTTGCGGCTCTCGTTGCGGAGCTTCTGCTCCTCGTCGGTCTCGTTCAGCCCGTCGTCGACGATCGAGCCGGCCATCGGCAGGACGTTGAAGGCGATCGGGCGGACGTAGGTCTCCGGGTTCGGGAACTCCACCGCGGCACCGTCGTGCGTCAGCTTGGTGGCGTCCTGCTCGACGACCTTGCGGGTCTGCCCGTCCAGCTCGGCGACGCCGGCCAGGCCGCTGCCGGAGACCGCCTGGTAGGTGGCGACGACCAGGGAGACCAGCCCGGCCTCCTCGTGCAGCGGACGCAGCACCGGCATGGCGGCCATGGTCGTGCAGTTCGGGTTGGCGATGATGCCCTTGGGCCGGTCGGTGATGGCCTGCGGGTTCACCTCGGAGACCACCAGCGGCACCTGCGGGTCGCGGCGCCAGGCAGAGGAGTTGTCGATCACGACCGGGCCGGCGGCGGCGACCTTCTCCGCCAGCGCCTTGGACGTGGTGCCACCGGCCGAGAAGAGGACGATGTCCAGACCGGAGTAGTCCGCGATGGCCGCGTCCTCGACCGTGATCTCGGTGTCCTGCCAGGGCAGCGTCCGTCCGGCGGACCGGGCCGAAGCGAACAGCCGCAGCTGCTCGACCGGGAAGTTGCGCTCGGCGAGAATGCGCCGCATCACGCCGCCGACCTGTCCGGTCGCTCCGACGATTCCGATCCTCATGGGACTCCTTCTTTCTGACCTGGCGCGCTGGCCCGGCTCCGGGTGTCTGCTGGAACACCTGCTCAGTGGCGCTCCCATCATGTGTGTGAGACCCGTCGCCTTGTCCAATCCATTCCAATGGATGGAGAACCGGACCGCACGGTTGCGCACGGAGCGTGCCTGGCGGTCGCGCAACGTCACCTGTCGTGGTGGCGCGGTCAGCGCGGCAGGACCACCACGTACCGCGTCGGCTCCCGGTCCGCCGCCGCCATCAGCGCCGTGCGCACCACCGTGGCCTGCTGCTCCGGGGCCTCCCGCAGGGTCCGCGGCCGGCAGCGGACGAGGGTGATGCCCAGGCGCTCCAGGTGCTCGCGGTGCTCGTCCCGGTCGGCGCCGGCGGTGCCGTCCTCGGCCGGGCGCGGGGTGCGGGCGTCGATCTCCACGGCCACCCCGTACTCCGGCCAGTACGCGTCCACCCCGCCCAGGTACGGGCCGCCCGGCAGCCGCAGGTCGACGTTCCACAGCGGGTCGGGCAGCCCGTAGCCGTGCACCATGGCGTAGAGCCGCTGCTCGGCCAGGGCGCGCCCCTCGGCCATCAGCGCGTCGACCGCGTCCACCACGTGCGGCCGGGTCAGCAGCCGGGCCCGGCTCAGCTCCCGCACCACCGAGGCCGCCTCGCAGTGCCCGCCGCGCACCGCCTCGGTCAGCAGCCGGCGCACCAGGGTCCCGTCGGTGAGGCCGGCCACCGCGTCCGCCAGCGCCCGCGGGACCGGGGCGGTGGGCACCCCGGTGACGTCCTCGGGGTCCGGCAGGTCCGCGCCCCGGACGATCTCCGCGAAGCCCACCGAACGCAGCCGTCGGGTGCGCGCCACCAGCACCTCGATGCGGTCCAGGGCCAGCAGCGGGCCGGCGGCGGCGAAGCCGTGCAGGGCGAGCGCCGCCAGCCCGGTGATCATCGGGTCCCGGGCGGCCTCCGCGGTCCGCGGCTGGCTCGGCACGGACGGGCCGCGGTAGTGGGCGTAGAACAGCGCCGCGTGCAGCCGCTCCTCGCTGGTGGGCGGGCCCTGGTGCAGCAGGTGCACGCCGGGCAGCAGCTGCTGCCAGGGCCCGCCCGGCCGGCAGCGCTCGGCGATCTCGGCCGGCGGCACGCCGTGCGACCGGAGTTGATGGGTGGTCAGCACCGGGCAGCGGCCGTCGGCGAGGTGGTGGAGGGGGAGCGGGGAGAGCGGGGCGTCGTGGTTCATGCCCGGCAGATTCCCGGTCCCCCTCCACCCCCTAACCGTTGTTACCCGCCTGTGGCACAAGCGGGACAATACCGCCCTCAAGTACGGGCGTTCGACGGCCGATTGGGGCTGGTCGAGAGGCGGGTTACGGCCTGGGTCCGGCCGCCTCGTCACAAGCCTGTGCACGCAGCGCCCGCGCCAGGTCGTCCTGTTCCTCGCGCACCAGTCGGCGCAGGGCCGGCGCGGCCCCGGCGTGCTCGGCCAGCCAGGCGTCCGCGGCGTCCAGCGCGGCCCGGTCCACCTGCCAGGACGGGAACAGCCCGCGCACCACCGACATCCCGATCTCGATGGACCGCTCCCGCCAGATCCGCTCGATCGCCGCGAAGTAGTGCGGCGCGTACGGCACCAGCAGCTCCCGCTGCGAGGACTGTGCGAAGCCGCTGATGGTCGCCTCGACCAGGGCGTTGGAGAGCGCGTCGGAGTCGATCACGTCCGCCCAGGCCGCCGCCTTGACCTCGGCCGCGGGCCGGGCGGCCAGGCAGCGCACCTGGTGCCGCTTGCCGGACGCGGTGGCGTCGCGGGCCAGTTCGGCGTCGATCGCCGCCGCGTCGGCGACCCCGTGCGCGGCCAGCGGCAGCAGGAACGCCCAGCGCAGCTCCTGGTCGACCGCCAGCCCGTCGATCTTCGCGGTGCCGTCCAGCAGCCCCTGGAGCAGCTGGAGGTCGGCCGCGGTGGTGGCCACCGCGGCGAAGTGCCGGGCCCAGCTGAGCTGGTGGCCGCTGCCCGGTTCGGACAGCCGCAGTTCGCGCAGCGCGTTCTCGGCCAGTTCGCGGGTGGCCCGCTCGCGGTACTCGGGCGCGACGTAGTGCTCCAGCGCCGCCTCCGCCTGGCCGAGCACCGACTGGAGCACCCCGATGACGGTCTCCGCCCCGGCGAACCGCCGCACCAGGTCCAAGAAGTCGCGGGCCGGCATCAGCCCGTCCCGGGTCAGCCCCCACACCGCGGCCCAGCACAGCGCCCGCGCCAACGGGTCCGTCAGGTCGCCGAGCCGGGCCCGCAGGGTGGCCAGCGACCCCTCGTCGAAGCGGGTCTTGCAGTACGTCAGGTCCTCGTCGTTGACCAGGACCAGCTCCGGCCGCTCGACCCCGGCCAGCTCCGGCACCGCGGTCCGCGGCCCGGCCACGTCCACCTCGGCGCGGGCGTAGCGCACCAGCGCCGAGTCCGCGTCGAGGCGGCGGTACAGGCCCACCGCGACCCGGTGCGGCCGCAGCTCCGGGTGGCTCTCTGCGGCCTCCTGGAGGATGCTCAGCTCGGTGATCCGGTCCTGCGCGTCGTAGGTCACCTGCGGGGTGAGGGAGTTGACGCCGGCCGTCTCCAGCCAGGCGCGGGACCAGGCCGCCAGGTCCCGCCCGGAGGTCTCCTCCAGCACCGTCAGCAGGTCCGCGAGCCGGGTGTTGCCGTAGGCGTGCCGCTTGAAGTAGCGCCGGGCGCCCTCCAGGAACGCGTCCTGGCCGACGTACGCCACCAGCTGCTTGAGGACGCTGGCGCCCTTGGCGTAGGTGATGCCGTCGAAGTTGAGCTTGGCGTCCTCCAGGTCGCGGATGTCGGCGGTGATCGGGTGGGTGGAGGGGAGCTGGTCGGCCCGGTACGCCCAGGACTTGCGGCGGTTGGCGAAGGTGATCCAGCCGTCCGTGAAGCGGGTCGCGCCGACCTGCGCGAAGCTGCCCATGAAGTCCGCGTAGGACTCCTTCAGCCACAGGTCGTCCCACCAGTGCATGGTGACCAGGTCGCCGAACCACATGTGCGCCATCTCGTGCAGGATGACGTTGGCGCGGCGCTCGTAGGACGCCTCGGTGACCTTGCCGCGGAAGATGAACTCCTCGCGGAAGGTGACGCAGCCGGGGTTCTCCATCGCGCCGAGGTTGTACTCCGGCACGAACGCCTGGTCGTACTTCCCGAACGGGTACGGGAAGTCGAAGTGGTCGTGGAAGAAGTCCAGCCCCTGCTTGGTGACGGTGAAGACGTCGTCCGCGTCGAAGTGCCGGGCCAGCCCCTTGCGGCAGAGCGCGCCCAGCGGGACCGTCAGCTCGGTGCCGTCCTCGAAGGTGCGGCGGTAGGTATCGGTGACGTAGTGGTACGGGCCGGCGACCACGGCGGTGATGTACGTCGAGATCGGCCTGGTCGTCGCGAAGCGGTGCCGGCCGGCCTCGGCGGGGCCCTCCTGGGCGCCGTTGCTGAGGACCAGCCACCCCTCGGGCGCGGTCACCTCGAAGGTGAACGGGGCCTTCAGGTCGGGCTGTTCGAAGTTGGCGAAGACCCGGCGCGCGTCGGCGGGCTCGTACTGGGTGTAGAGGTAGACCTCGCCGTCCTCGGGGTCGACGAAGCGGTGCAGGCCCTCGCCGGTCCGGCTGTAGGCGCACTGCGCGTCGACGACCAGGGTGTTCTCGGCGGCCAGGTCGGCCAGCGCGATCCGGGTGCCGTCGAAGACCGCGGCCGGGTCCAGCTCCCGCCCGTTGAGGGTGACCGAACTGACGGAGGGCGCCAGGAGGTCCGCGAAGCTCGTGGCGCCGGGCTCGGCGCAGCGGAACCGGATCGTCGTGCGGGAGCGGAACGTGGCCGCGTCGGCGCCCCGGGCGACCGCTGAGCGGACGTCCAGCGCCACGTCGTACCCCTCGACCGTCAGCAGCCGGCCCCGCTCACGTGCCTCTTCCCGGGACAGATTCTCACCTGGCACCGCGTGCCTCCCTCACCCTCGTCTCGGATATCGAACACCGGGAATCATGGCATGCGCGCCGGCGGTTGAAGCGTCCACGGAACAACGTCGTTGACGCCCTCAAGAGGAGATCCCGTGTCCGAGACCGCGAAGACCCCGGCAGACTTCTGGTTCGACCCGCTCTGCCCCTGGGCGTGGCTGACCTCCCGTTGGATGCTTGAGGTGGAGCAGCTCCGCCCGGTCCAGGTGCGCTGGCACGTGATGAGCCTGGCCGTGCTGAACGAGAACAAACTCGACGAACTCCCCGCCCAGTACGCGGAGAACATGCGCCCGGGCGGCAAGGCGTGGGGCCCGGTCCGCGTGGTGATCGCCGCGCAGCAGCTCTACGGCGACGAGGTCGTCGGCCGCCTCTACACCGCGCTCGGCAACCGTTTCCACACCGCCGGCGAGGGCGTCACCCGCGACTCCCTCGCGGCCGGCATCGCCGACGCCGGCCTGCCCGCCGACCTGATCGACTACGCCGACAAGGACGTCTACGACGCCGAGCTGCGCGCCTCCCACAAGGCGGGCATCGACCTGGTCGGCCAGGAGGTCGGCACGCCGGTGATCGCGGTGCCCGGCGCGGACGGCGAGCAGATCGCCTTCTTCGGCCCGGTCGTCACGCCCGCGCCCAAGGGCGAGCAGGCGGCCAAGCTGTGGGACGGCACGCTGCTGGTGGCGTCCACCCCCGGCTTCTTCGAGATCAAGCGGACCCGCACCGAGGCGCCGTCCTTCGACTGAGCGCCGGGCCCCCGCGGCCCCGCCCGGTACGCACGAAGCCCCGCGAGTCATGTCCTCGCGGGGCTTCGCTCTGTTCCGTCCGCCAGGTGAAGGGTGAGAAGACGATCACGAGGCAGGACGTTCTCGGCCGGCTACCGGGTCACGGCGCCAGCAGCAGGTTGTTCGCGCGCTCCTTGGCGGCCGTGTAGCGCTTGGCCACGTCCTGCCAGTTCACGACGTTCCACATGGCCTCGATGAAGTCGACCTTCTGGTTCTTGTACTGGAGGTAGAAGGCGTGCTCCCAGGCGTCGAAGACCAGGATCGGCACCGAGCCCTGGCCGACGTTGCCCTGGTGGTCGTAGATCTGCTCGACGATGAGACGGCCGGTCACCGGCTCGTAGGCCAGCACGCCCCAGCCGGAGCCCTGGGTGGTCGCCGACGCCTTGGTCAGCTGCGCCTTGAACTTGGCGAACGAACCGAAGCTCTCGGCAACGGCGTCGGCCAGCTCGCCCACGCCGTCCTTGTCCAGCGGCTCGCCGCCGCCGTCACCGGTCATGTTGTGCCAGTAGATGCTGTGCAGGATGTGGCCGGAGAGGTGGAACGCGAGGTTCTTCTCCAGGCCGTTGATGTTGCCCCACTGGTCCTTGTCGCGCGCCTCGGCGAGCTGCTCAAGGGTGTCGTTGGCGCCCTTCACGTACGCCGCGTGGTGCTTGTCGTGGTGCAGCTCGATGATCTCCGGGCTGATGACCGGGGCCAGCGCCGAGTAGTCGTAGGGGAGTTCCGGAAGTGTGTAGGTCGCCATGCCGACCCCGCCTCCAAGCTGCGTAAACGCCGTAGTTGCAAACAATGGGCAAGAGCACGCTACCAGCAGGAGTGATCACGGGCCGGGTATGGCGGGTGTCCTGGTTCCAAAGACGGAGGCGGGGCGGGACCTCGGAAGGAGGTCCCGCCCCGCCTCGGGAACGGCTGGGCCGGCAGGCCCGGCTACGGCGTCACTGCCGGCCGAGCGCCCGCTGCCGGATCACGCCGATCACCGTCAGCACCACGCCGAAGCCGCCGGTGAACAGCAGCTGGATCCGCTGGTTTTCGTCGCGCAGCATCAGCACCAGGACCACCGCGACGCCGGCCAGCGCCACCCACGTCAGGTACGGGAAGGCCCACATCTTCACGATGAGCTTCTCGGGCGCCTCGCGCTCCAGCCGCCGTCGGGTGCGCAGCTGGGTGACGGCGATGAAGCCCCAGACCACCAGCACCGCGGCGCCGACCATGTTCAGCAGCCACTGGAAGACGGTGGTGGGCCACCAGAAGCTCAGCAGCACCGCGAAGAACCCGAACATGGCGCACAGCAGCACCGTCCGGCGCGGCACCCCGCTGCTCACCTTGCCGAGGAAGGCCGGGCCCTGGCCGCGGGCGATCAGCGAGTACGCCATCCGCGACGAGCCGTAGATGTTGGCGTTCACCGCGGAGAGCAGCGCGATCAGGATGACCACGTTCATGATCTGGCCGGCCGCCGGGATCTTGAGGTAGTCGAGCACCGCCACGTACGGGCCGCTCTTGGCGATCGACGGCGCGCTCCAGGGGATGACGGTGACGATGACCGCCATCGAGCCGACGTAGAACAGGGCGATCCGCCACATCGCGGTGCGCACCGCGCGGGCCACGCCGCGGGCCGGGTCCTTGGACTCGGCGGCCGCGATGGTCACCGTCTCCAGGCCGCCGTAGGCGAACACCGACGCCAACAGGCCCACCATCAGGCCGTCGACGCCCTTGGGCAGGAAGCCGCCGTCACCGGTGAGGTGGCTGGTTCCGGGGGCCGAGGTGCCGGGCAGCAGGCCGAAGATGGCCAGCACGCCCAGGATCAGGAAGAGCGCGATCGCCGCGACCTTCAGCGCGGCGAACCAGAACTCGAACTCGCCGAAGTTGCCGACCGCGGTCAGGTTGGTCGCGGTGAAGACCACCATGATGAGCAGGACCCACATCCACGGTTCGGTGGACGGGAACCACTGGTGCAGCACGTCCGCGGCGCCCAGCGCCTCGGCCGCCACCGCCACGCACAGCAGCGCGGTGAACATCCACCCCACGGTGAAGCCCGCCCAGGAGCCTATGGAGCGCTCCGCGTGCACCGAGAAGGAACCGGAGGCGGGGTGCGCCGCGGACATCTCCCCGAGCATCCGCATGACCAACATGACCAGTGCGCCGGAGACGGCGTACGCCAGCACGATCGACGGGCCGGCCGCCGCGATGCCCTCGCGGGAGCCGACGAACAGGCCCGCCCCGATCACCCCGCCGAGGGCGATCATCGAGAGGTGGCGCTGTTTGAGGCCGTGTGACAGCGCGCCGTCCTGGCCGGTGCCCGGGGCCGCGGAGTTCCGCGCACCGGCGGACGCGGCGGACGGGGGTGTCCGATTCATGTCGTACCTGTCCCAGTAGGTGAGATGCGGGCGGGGCGATACTGCGTTCTCCCGGGGCCGCGGACGGCTCACTCCGGGGTCCTCGGCAAAGCTGGCTCAGTCTGAGTGCCCCTGTCCGCTCAGGGCAACAGTCGTGCAGCGTTTGTTCGGTATTCAGACGCGATCGTGACCGAGCGTGTCTGATACATCGTCGAATGTGGCGAGATGTGAGGTACGTCTCAAAGGCGACCTACCCGCGCGGAACCACCCCAACGGGCCGGCCCGCCCCGCGGTCGCCCGTCGCCGGAACTGCGCCCCTCAGCGCCGCACCCGACGGCCCCTCAGCTCCCGCAACCCCGCCACCACCAGCACCGCGGCCGTCGCACCGGCCGACCACAGCAACTGCGGCCGGGCCGTGTCGTCGGTCAGCATCAGCACGATCACCGCGCCCATCGCCGCCAGCGCCACCCACGTCAAATAAGGGAACGCCCACATCCGCAGCACCAGCCGCTCCGGCGCCTCCTGTTCGATCCGCGGCCGCAGCCGCAACTGGGAGACGGCGATCAGCCCCCAGACGAACAGCAGCACCGCACCGACCGCGTTGAGCAAGTACAGGAACACCGAATCCGGCCACTTCAGGTTGAGCAGCACCGAGACGAAGCCGAACGCCACCGACGCCAGCACCGCCCGCCGCGGCACCCCGCCCCCGGACACCTTCAACAGCCCGCGCGGCGCCTCCCCGCGCTCGGCCAGCGAGAACACCATCCGCGACGAGCCGTAGAGGTTGGCGTTCAGCGCCGACAACAGCGCCACGAACACCACGACGTTCATGATCTGCCCGGCACCCGGCACCCCGACCCGGTCCAGCACCATCACGTACGGGCTCTTGCCCGGCTGCATCGACGACCACGGCAGCACGGTGACGATGACCAGCATCGAGCCCACGTAGAAGAAGAGGATCCGCCACACCGCGCTGCGCACCGCCCGGCCCACCGCTCGCGCCGGATCGTCCGACTCGGCCGCCGCGATGGTGACGACCTCCAGGCCGCCGAAGGCGAACACCACGGCCAGCACACCGGAGACCACCCCGGACCAGCCGTGCGGCAGGAACCCGCCGTGCCCGGTCAGGTTGGTCAGCCCCACCGGCTCGGTGTCCGGCAGCACCCCGAAGACCGCCAGCAGGCTCAGGGCCAGGAACAGCACGATCGCGGTGACCTTCAGCGTGGCGAACCAGAACTCGAACTCGCCGAAGTTCTTCACCGCGGCCAGGTTGGCGACGGTGAACACGACCATGAAGAGCAGCACCCACCCCCACTGCGGCACCGCCGGCAGCCAGCCGTGCGCGATCTGCGCCGCGCCGGTCGCCTCCACGGCCAACACCACCACCAGCAGGAACCAGTACAGCCAGCCCACGCTGAAACCGGCCCACCGCCCGAGCGCCCGCTCCGCGTGCACCGAGAACGCCCCGGAGGCCGGCATCGCCGCCGACATCTCCCCGAGCATCCGCATGATCAGCATCGCCAGCGCCCCGGCGATCAGATAGGACAGCACGATCCCCGGGCCGGCCACCGCGATGCCCGCGCCGGAGCCGACGAACAGCCCCGCCCCGATCACCCCGCCCAGCCCCAGCATCGTCAGATGGCGCTGCTTGAGCCCCGCGGACAGCGGCTCTTTCTCGACCAGGGGCGGTGCGTCGTGCATCGGCTCGTAACTCTCGCAAGGGGCGCAAGGGGCGGGATCGCCGCCCGGTTTGGGGGAACTCCACAGGTGACCGCGGAGCCGTCCCAGTGTCCCCGCCCGTGGCCGACTAGCACAAAACCGGCCACGCACCACTGCCCCGCCCGTGACGAGCATCACGTGACCTGCGAAGACGTATCGCCTGCCGAGGGGCTCGGGCATTCTGGCGGTTGTCCGGAACTCCCCAAGCGGGCCGGTACGGCTTTGTCACCGCTACACGATGATCGCCGCCGCCCCCCTGAACTAACGTCATCACGTCCCGCCGGACCGCTCCACCCCGGACGGTCCCCTCACACCCGCGGAGTCCCCTGATGAGCACAGCCGCACCCACCCTCCTGCCCGGAGCGGTCCTCGCCGACCTGCTGCCGGCCGCCACCGCCACCCGTGCCCGCGTCCGCGACGCCGCGCTGGTCGCCGGCGGCGCCGTGATCACCGGCATCGCGGCCCAGATCGCGGTCCCGGTCCCCGGCTCCCCGGTCCCGGTCACCGCCCAGACCTTCGCCCCCCTCCTGGTGGGCACCTCGCTCGGCGCCCGCCGCGGCCTGCTGTCGCTGGCGCTCTACGCGCTGCTCGGCATGGCTGGCGTCCCGTGGTTCGCGGGCGGCGCCTCGGGCGCCGGCGGGGCCACCTTCGGCTACGTCCTCGGCATGCTGCTCGCCGCCACCGCGGTGGGCGCACTGGCCCGCCGCGGCGGCGACCGCGGGGTGCTCCGCACCGCCGCCACGATGGTCGCCGGCAACGCCGTGATCTACGCGATCGGCGTCCCCTACCTCGCGCTGAGCACCGGCATGCCCTTCGGCCGGGCCGTCGCCGTCGGCATGGTGCCGTTCCTGATCGGCGACGCCGTCAAGATCGCCCTGGCGATGGGCGCGGTGCCCACCGCCTGCGCCCTGGCCGGACGCCGCGGCTGACCGGCCCCATCGACGCCGGCGGGCCCGCACCCCTCTTGGGTGCGGGCCCGCCGGCGTCGGTGCGTCGTTACGCCTGCTCCGGTGCTTCCGCCGCCGCGGCCGGCTCCACCGCCGCGCGCGGGCGCCGCTTCTGGAGCACCAGCCCGGCCGCCAGCACCACCACGGCCGCCACCACCGACAGCACCATCTGCTCCCGGCCGTCCTTGTCGTAGAACATGTAGCCCACGACGAAGACGATCAGCGCGATGGTGGCGTACGTCAGCCACGGGTACAGCCACATCCGCACCGTCAGCCGCTCCGGCATCTCCCGCTCGATGATCCGGCGCATCCGCAGCTGCGAGACGCAGATGACCAGCCAGACGAAGAGCGCCACCGCGCCCGAGGAGTTCAGCAGGAACTGGAAGATGGTGTCCTTCGAGGTGTAGCTGAAGATCGTCGCGACGAACCCGAACGCCACCGACGCCCAGATCGCCACCGCCGGCACGCCGCCCTTGTTGACGGTCGCGAACGCCTTCGGCGCGTCGCCGCGCTCACCGAGCGAGAACGCCATCCGGGACGCCGTGTAGAGCCCGGAGTTCAGGCAGGACAGCACCGCGGTCAGCACCACCACGTCCATCACCACGTCCACGCCCGGGATGTGCAGCGACTTCAGCACCGCCACGTACGGGCTCTTCGTCACCTCCGGGTCGTCCCACGGCAGCAGCGTCACGATCACCGCGATCGACCCGATGTAGAAGAGCGCGATCCGCCAGATCACGCTGTTCACGGCCTTGCGGACGGCCGCCACCGGGTTCGGCGACTCGCTCGCCGCCAGCGTGACGATCTCGCTGCCCATGAAGGAGAAGACCACCAGCAGCATGCCGGAGAGGATCGCCCCCGGCCCCTTCGGCAGGAACCCGCCGTGTCCGAAGAGGTTCTCGGTGCCCACCGCGTGGTGCCCCGGCGGCAGTCCGAAGATCGCCAGCGCGCCGACCACGATGAAGATCACGATCGCCACGACCTTGATCCCGGCGAACCAGAACTCGAACTCGCCGAAGGACCCCACCGACACCAGGTTGGTGCCGGTCAACACGATCATCACCAGCAGCGCCCAGGCCCACTGCGGCACCGCCGGTATCCACCCGGTCAGGATCGCCGCCGCCGCGGTCGCCTCGACCGCCAGCACCACCGACCAGAAGAACCAGTACAGCCAGCCGATGGTGAAGCCGGCCCAGCGGCCCAGGGCCCGGTCCGCGTACGCGGAGAACGAACCCGACGTGGGGGACGCCGCGGCCATCTCGCCCAGCATCCGCATCACCAGCACGACCAGCAGACCGGTCAGCGCGTACGAGAGGAGGATCCCCGGGCCGGCGGCTTTGATGCCGGCCCCGGATCCGACGAACAGGCCGGCGCCGATGACCCCGCCAATGGCGATCATGGACAGATGGCGGTTCTTGAGGCCGGCCTGGAGCCCTTCGGGCGGCCGGTTCGCGGAGCCGTTGCCGGGTTCACCGGCGGCAGGGACCGCGTGGGAGGTAGGCGGGTGCGCGCCCATGTGCACCGTCCTTCGATGGTTCTCGGTGTCGAACCCAGGCATTAGAACGTTGTTAACGATCGTTTGGAAGAGGCTGAATCCCGATCGTTGTCGTTACTGGTGAGTTGCCCGAAGACGCAGGCCGCGGCGGGGAGACGGGCCGCTGCCCCGATGGCGTCTACCCCGCGAACGGCATGCCACACTCATGCCATGCGCGTGTACATCGGTTCCGACCATGCCGGCTACGACCTCAAGAACCACCTCGTCGACTGGCTCAAGGCCCACGGCCACGAGCCCGTCGACTGCGGTCCCCACGTCTACGACGCCCAGGACGACTACCCCCCGTTCTGCCTGCGCGCCGCGGAGAAGACCGCCGCCGACTCGGAGGCCCTGGGCATCGTGATCGGCGGCTCCGGCAACGGCGAGCAGATCGCCGCCAACAAGGTCAAGGGCGTCCGTGCCGCGCTGGCGTGGAGCGAGGAGACCGCCAAGCTCGGCCGCGAGCACAACAACGCCAACGTCGTCTCGGTCGGCGGCCGCATGCACACCCAGGACGAGGCCACCCGCTTCGTCGAGGTCTTCCTGGCCACCCCGTACTCCGGCGAGGAGCGGCACACCCGCCGCATCGAGATGCTCTCCCGCTACGAGACCACCGGTGAGCTCCCCCCGATCCCGGCCCACCACCCGCAGCAGGACTGACCCCGGCACCGGCCGGCCCGTGCCCACCCGTACCGCGCGGCGGAACGGGTGGGCACGCCGGCACCCGGCCGCACCCGAAACCGCCATCCGTCCGGAGGACACCACCCCATGCCCGAGGGGCACACGATCCACCGCCTGGCCGCGGACCACCGCGAGCGGTTCCAGGGACGGACGGTCCGCGCGAGCAGCCCGCAGGGCAAGTTCGCCGAGGGCGCCGCGCTCGTCGACGGCCAGGTCATGGAGACGGCCGAGGCGCACGGCAAGCACCTCTTCCTCGGCTTCGGCCCGGACCGCTGGATCCACGTCCACCTCGGCCTCTTCGGCAAGCTCGGCTTCGGCACCACCCCGGCCCCGCCGCCCACCGACACCGTCCGGCTCCGGCTGGTCGGCGCCGGCCACCACGCCGACCTGCGCGGCCCCACCGCCTGCGCACTGATCACCGGCGCCGAGAAGCAGGCGATACACGAGCGGTTGGGCCCCGACCCGCTGCGCCCGGACGACGACGCCGACCGCGCCTGGCAGCGGATCGCCCGCAGCCGCACCACCGTCGCGGCGCTGCTGCTCGACCAGAAGGTGATCGCCGGCGTCGGCAACGTCTACCGCGCCGAGGTCCTCTTCCGGCACGGCATCGACCCCTACCTCCCCGGCCGCGCCCTGCGCCGCGACCAGTGGGACGCCGTCTGGGCCGACCTGGTCGCCCTGATGCGACAGGGCGTGCAGAACAACCGGATCGACACCGTCCGCCCCGAGCACACCCCGGAGGCCATGGGCCGCCCGCCCCGGGTCGACGACCACGGCGGCGAGGTCTACGTCTACCGCCGCACCGGCGCCGCCTGCCACCTCTGCGGCAGCGAGATCCGCACCGCCGACCTCGCCGCCCGGAACCTCTTCTGGTGCCCCGGCTGCCAGCCCGCCGCCGCCCGCCCCTGACCGACGCTGCGGACGGCGCCGGCACCCGTCAGAAGTTGTGCGGCAACCACGGCGCCACGTCCGACCCGAACGCCACCGACGCCGCCCCCAACGCCCCGGGCCGCACCTCGCGCACCCGCCCGGCCGCGGCCAGCCCCGACCACGCGAACCCGCCCAGGTAGGCCGATCCCAACTCCCCTACGGGCAGCGCGAGTTCGGCCGGATCGGTGGTCCGCTCGCAGCTCGCGCCCTTCGCGTCCCCGGACAGCCGCCAGCGCCCCGCGTTCCACGGACAGACGTCGTCGGCCACCTCCAGCACCACGTCCACCGGCGCCTGGTACGTCCGCGCCGCCAGCGCCGCCCCGACGTCCACCGGCCGGACGAACAACGCCTCCCGCACCCCGAGCCCGCACCGCCGCTGGTCGGCCACCAGGTGCAGCAGCGGATCGTCCACCGGCCGACCACGCACCTGCACCGACGACGTCAGGTCGATCCCGAACAGATAGCGCCACAGCGCCGCGTACGCCACCGGATCCAGCGCGTCGAGCTGGCGCAGCAGCACCGTGCCGCACGGCCCGGCGTGGCTCCAATCGGGCTTGACGGCGTACCGGGCGTAGCCCCGCACCTCGCCGTCCACCTCGGCCACCACGCACTGGAGCTGACCGGTCCCCTGCCGCTCGTCCGCCGGGTCGAGCACCCCCAGCCGCTCCCAGTGCGGGCGGCGCGCCAGCATCCCGGGTCGGGTCGGCACCAGCCGCCCGTAGACCTCCTCGCACGCGGCGAGCGCCGCCTCCGGCTCCACCAGCCGCAGCCGGACGCCGTCCACGCCGGGCAGCTCCGGCGCGGCCAGCCGGACGGTGTCCACGCTCATCCGCAGTTCCTGGGTGGCCGGGCCGTACCCGAACCGCCCGTAGATCGCCGGCTCGGTGGCGGTCAGCACCGCCAGCGCCTCCCCGCGCTCGTGCACGTCCGCCAGCTGGTGCCGCATCATCGAGCGCAGCACGCCGCGCCGCCGGTGGGTCGGCTGGACGCTGATCAGGGTGACCCCGGCCACGGCCACTTCCGCGCCGCCCGGCACCGTTAGTCCGAACGAGAACGATCCGCCGGTGCCGACGATCTCCGCGCCGTCCCGGACCGCGAACGCCCGCTCGACCTCGGTGATCGACCGCCACCACGCGCGTCGCTCCGGCCCGTCGGGAACCCCGCCGAACGCCACGTCCAGCTTGTCGTACCAGGCATCCCACTCGGCGTCCCGCAACTGCCGCAACTCTGTTGTCATGAGCCATCCCTAGCAGCCGCCCCTCCGGCCGCGCGACCGCATTTCGAACGCGAATTCCCCGCAATTCCCCGGGGTGACGTGCAACGAATCGACGCGCCGCCGAACGGGTGGATAAGGTCCCAGCACAATGACACGCGGCGCGGGAGCGGAAAGCCTCAAGGCCCGGATGCGCAAACGGCTGCACCGGGCCCGGATCGGCGTGCGCAAGGCCGGGGTCGACTACTTCCGCGGCGACGGCTCCGACTGGGTCGCCCTGGCCGCCCTGCTCGCCGCCATCCCGGCCATCGCCCTCGGCACCCTCTGGCACCCGGAGTGGATCGCGCCGACCGCACTGGTCCTCCCGATCATCGCCGGCGGACTGCTGCTGCGGCCGGCCAACCTCCTCGCCCTGTACGCGACCTCCGCCGTCGCCCTGATCGTCGAGGCGGCACTGTTCGGCCCGTACGACGAGGGGCGGGACCGGATCACTCCCGGCACGGTCCTGGTGGTCGCCGCGGTCGGCCTCTCCGGGCTCCTGGTCGCGCAGTTCCGCAGCCGGGTCGGGGTGCCCTGGCGGCGCGGCGGCACCATGCTCTTCGACCTGCGCGAACGCATCCGCGTACAGAGCAAGCTGCCCAAGCTCCCGGACGGCTGGCACCACGAGATGGCGCTCCGGCCGGCCGGCGGCCAGTCCTTCTCCGGCGACTTCGTGGTGGCCTCCCGCACCCAGGACGGCAACGTCCTGGAGGTCGTGCTCACCGACGTCTCCGGCAAGGGCATGGACGCGGCGTCCCGTTCGCTGCTGCTCTCCGGCGCCTTCGGCGGCCTGCTCGGCTCGCTCCCGCCGCACGGCTTCCTGCCGGCCGCCAACGGCTACCTGCTGCGCCAGGACTGGGACGAGGGCTTCGCCACCTCCGTCCACCTCGTCCTCGACCTGGAGTCCGGCGACTACGAGCTGTTCTCCGCGGGACACCTCCCCGGCCTCCAACTCAGTGCCGGGACCGGCCGTTGGGAGGAGAAGGCGGGGGAGGGGCCGCTGCTCGGCGTCTACGACGGCGCCCAGTTCGACCCGGTCAAGGGCACGCTGCGCCCCGGCGACGTCCTGATGCTGTTCACCGACGGCCTGGTGGAGGCCGCCGACCGCGACATCGCCGAGGGCATCGACCGGCTGACCGGCGAGGCCGAGCGCTACGTGCACGGCGGCTTCGCCGGCGCCGCCTGGCACCTCATAGAGGCCGTCGCCAAGGACGTCAACGACGACCGGGCACTGCTGCTGATCTGTCGGGACAGCTGACCGCCGCCGTATCCGCCGCGTCCGCTGCCTCCGGTGCCGCCGCGCCGCCGCCCGGCAGCACCCGGGCCAGCACCCCGGAGCGGCCGGCCGCCAGCGGGCCGAGGACGGCCAGGACCAGCACGTAGCCGGCGATGAACGGGGCCAGCCGCTCGTCGAGTCCGGCCGCCGCCGCCATCGTGGCCAGGATCAGCGCGAACTCGCCGCGGGCCAGCAGCGCGGTGGCGATGTTCGCGGCCGGTCCGGGCCCGAAGCCGTAGATCCGGGCCGCGACCAGCCCCGCGAGGACGTTCATCAGCAGGGTCAGCGCCACCGCGATCAGCACCGGCCACACCACGCTCGGCAGGTCCCCGGGGTCGATGGAGAGCCCGAACGCGAAGAAGAAGATCGCCCCGAACGCGTCCCGCAGCGGATGCACCAGCTTCCGGATCCGCGGCCCGGAACTCGTCCCGCCGAGCATCAGCCCCACCATGAACGCCCCGATGGCGTCCGCGACCCCGAACCACTCCGAGACCCCCGCGACCAGAACGGCGGCGCCCAGGAAGGAGATCACCAGCAGTTCGTTGTCCTTGGTGGCGATCAACCGGCCGACGACCCGGGTGCCCCAACGGGCCGCCGCGGCAAGCAGCAGCAGGAAGCCGAACGCCTTCCCGGCGGCCGGCGCCGCCGAGGCGAGCGAGTCCGCTCCGGAGAGCACCGGTTGCAGCGCGGCCAGGTACAGGGCGAGGAAGATGTCCTCGACGACGATGATGCCGAGGATCGGCTTGGTCTCGGGATTGCCCAGCCGGCCGGTGTCGACCAGCACCTTCGTGACGATCGCGGACGACGAGATGCCGAGCACCCCGGCGAGCACCAGCGCCTCGGAGGTGCCCCAGCCCAGCGCGAAGCCGAAGCCGAGCCCGGCGCCGACGTTCAGCGTCAGGTACGCCCCACCGGCCAACGCCATCCGGCGCCCGCCCGTCTTGAGGTCGTCGACGTGGAATTCCAGGCCCAGGTAGAAGAGCAGCAGCACCAGGCCGAGGAGGGAGAGCATCTCCAGGTCGTGCGGGTCGGCGACCAGCACGATGCCGGGGGTGTTCGGGCCGAGCAGGATTCCGGCCAGGATGAACAGGGGGATGGTGGGGAGTCCGATCCGCCCGCCCAGGCGGGCGAGGACGGCGGCGGCGAGGAAGGCACCGCCCATGGCGATCAGGGTGTCTGCGTGTCCGATGGGCCCGTTCCTCCTGGTCGTCAGCGCGCCGTCAGTGTGACTCCGGGCACGTCCCGGTCGCACACGAGGTCAAGACAGCGTCAAGAACTGGTCAATACTTAGGTTACCAAACCATTAACCAGTGACCGTTGTGCGGCGGTGCGCGGGCGTTTGGGGGCCGGTCCGAGGGGGTGTGGGAGCCCCTCGGACCGCTCGGAAGCCGCTCGGAATGAACAATCGGGAACGAGCAAAGCGTTGGCCGATGATTCGTCACCCGCCTGCAATGGGCAGGGAGTTGGTGGCACGATGGGTGCCGGGGGTGTGCGCGGCATGCCCCAGGGCCGGTGAGGCGTTCCGACCGAGGGTGTGATCAGTTGTGGCTCTGTCGCTATCAGTTGTCCTGATGTTGGGCATCATTTTGGTCGTACTGATCAGACAGAAGGCGATCAAGGCCGGACCGGCATTCGTCGCCATACTCTTCGGCTTCTTCCTTGCCTCCACGGGCATGGCGCCGTCGATCAACAGATTCTTGAACTCCATCGCGCAGACCATCAACCACATCACGTTCTAGGGCTGCGCCCGGAACGCTCATGGTCGGCAGACCGGACGTCAGGGGGTCCGTCCGCCCCCGGTCCGCGTCACTGCGTCGCGTACGGCATCCTCGCTGCGCCCCACCAGCGCCGATCCGTCGTCGGCGGTGATGATCGGCCGCTGGATCAACCGCGGGTGCGCGGCCAGCGCCTCGATCCACCGTTCCCGTTCGGCGTCGGTGCGCCCCCACGCCCCGACGCCCAGTTCCTTCGCCTCTGCCTCCTGGGTCCGGGTGATGTCCCAGGGCTCCAGGCCCAGTCGTTCCAGTACGGCACGCAGTTCGTCCGCGCCCGGCGGCTCCTCCAGATACTTCCGCACGGTGTAGTGGGCGCCCTCGGCGTCCAGAATCTCCACCGCGGCACGGCACTTGGAGCACGCGGGATTGAGCCAGATCTCCATGCGGGCCACCCTAGGGACTCCCGTTGCAGGAGAGAAGTGGCGCTGCGGGGCGGTGCCGCCGTGGGCCGCACCGGGGGAACGCGAAGACCCCCGGGCGGACGGCCCGGGGGTCTCTCTCGTGAGCGGGCGACGGGAATCGAACCCGCGTAGCCAGTTTGGAAGACTGGGGCTCTACCATTGAGCTACGCCCGCGAGCGCCAACGGGTCGGTGGGACCCCGGCACGCAGAGCATCGTAGCGGGTGGAGGCGGTCGAGTGCACACCGCACCGCGCTCCTCAACAACGGGCAGCCACACGGTCCGCGGCCATGTACCCTACGTGTCGCACCGACGGGGTGTGGCGCAGCTTGGTAGCGCGTCCGCTTTGGGAGCGGAAGGTCGTCGGTTCGAATCCGGCCACCCCGACCAGTAGGTACGCGGCCCGCGCGACGGAAAGCGGGCATAAGCGACCGTTCAAGATCGCGTTGTGGGTGCCCTCCTCCTTGCGGTTACTATGCAAGCTGCGTGCCCGTATGTCTCTGTACCGGGCGCGATCGGCCGGGCCGGGAAATGACCGGACGCCGGCGGATCTCAAGCAAAACCCCCGAAGTCAGCCCAAGGAGACCGAACCGTGAAGAGCGCCGTGGAGACCCTGAACCCGACCCGGGTTCGGCTCACTGTCGAGGTGCCCTTCGAGGAGCTCAAGGACAGCCTCGACGCGGCGTACAAGAAGATCAACCAGCAGGTCACGGTGAAGGGCTTCCGTCGCGGCAAGATCCCGGCCCGCGTCATCGACCAGCGGTTCGGTCGCGGCGCCGTGCTGGAAGAGGCCGTCAACGACGCGCTCCCGAAGTTCTACACCAACGCGGTCAACGAGGCCGAGCTCAACGTCCTCGGCCAGCCCGAGGTCGACATCACCGAGCTCAAGGACAACGAGCTGCTGGCCTTCACCGCCGAGGTCGACATCCGCCCGACCCTGGAGATCCCGGACTACTCCGGCATCGAGGTCGAGGTCGACGCCGTCGAGGTGTCGGACGAGGACGTCGAGAAGTCGGTCGAGCAGCTCCGCGAGCGCTTCGCCACCACCGCCGTGGTCGAGCGCGCCGCCGTCGACGGCGACGTGGTGACCGTGGACCTGGAGGCCAAGGTCGAGGGCGAGGTGCTGGCCGACGGCATCGCCAACGGCGTCAGCTACACCATCGGCTCCGGTGAGCTCCTCGACGGCATCGACGAGGCCGTCACCGGCCTGGAGGCCGGCGGCAGCGCCACCTTCACCTCCGAGCTCAAGGGCGGCTCCGCCCAGGGCAAGGAGGCTTCAGTCAAGGTGGACGTCACCGAGGTCAAGGCCCGCGAACTCCCCGAGCTGGACGACGAGTTCGCCCAGATGGCGAGCGAGTTCGACACCCTCGACGAGCTCAAGGCGGACAGCCGCAAGCGCCTTGAGCGGATGAAGAAGTTCGACCAGGCGACCCAGGCCCAGGAGAAGGTCCTGGAGGCGCTGCTCGAGCTGATCGAGGTCCCGATCCCCGAGAAGCTGCTCGAGGACGAGATCCGCACCCGCAAGCACAACCTGGAGCACCACCAGCTCGGCCAGATGGGCCTCGACCTCGTGAAGTACCTGGAGATCCAGGGCAAGACCGAGGAAGAGTTCGACGCCGAGACCAAGGAGCAGGCGGAGAAGGGCATCAAGACCCAGTTCGTCCTCGACGAGCTGGTCAACAAGGAGAAGCTCAACGTCAGCCAGGAGGAGCTCACCGAGCACCTCATGCGGCGTGCGCAGTCCTCCGGCATGAGCCCCGACCAGTTCGCCCAGGCGGTCGTCGAGGGTGGCCAGGTGCCGATGCTGGTGGGCGAGGTCGCCCGCGGCAAGGCCCTCGCGGTGGTCGTCGAGGCGGCCGCGGTCAAGGACACCAACGGCGAGGTCGTCGACCTGGAGGACGAGGAGGAGACGGAGGCCGCCGAGGCCGTCGTCGCCGAGGCCGAGGGTGCCGACGAGAAGGCGGAGAAGTCCGAGGGCTGAGCCCCGGCCGTACCGCTGACCGACTGATCACGGGCCCGAACGCGCACGTCCGCGTGTTCGGGCCCGTGTGTCGTCCCGGTCCGTGAGCCTGCGCTCACAGCGAACAGTTATCGGTCTGGGATGGCGTTGTCCGACCTGCGCGTTAGGGTCCGTAGATACGAGGGCAGGGGACTTGCTGAAAGCGCGCCGGACGCAGCACGCGGCGCGGTCCCCGGCCCCTGAAGACGACGCTGAGACGGCCCCGAGCCGTCCGACAACGAGCAGGTGGACACGTGACGATCCCGATGCCTTCCGCCGCCGCTGAGCCGACCTTCGGTGGCCTCGGCGACCAGGTCTACAACCGGCTGCTCGGCGAGCGGATCATCTTCCTCGGCCAGCCGGTCGACGACGACATCGCCAACAAGATCACGGCGCAGCTGCTTCTCCTCGCCGCTGATCCGGACAAGGACATCTACCTCTACATCAACTCGCCGGGCGGCTCGGTCACGGCGGGCATGGCGATCTACGACACCATGCAGTACATCAAGAACGACGTGGTCACCATCGCCATGGGCCTCGCCGCCTCGATGGGGCAGTTCCTGCTGAGCGCCGGCACCCCCGGCAAGCGCTTCGCGCTGCCGAACGCGGAGATCCTGATCCACCAGCCGTCCGCGGGCCTGGCCGGCTCGGCCTCGGACATCAAGATCCACGCCGAGCAGCTGCTGCGCACCAAGAAGCGCCTGGGCGAGCTCTCCGCCCTGCACACCGGCCAGACGCTGGAGCAGTGGACCAGGGACGCCGACCGTGACCGTTGGTTCTCCGCCGAGGAGGCCAAGGCGTACGGCCTCATCGACGACGTCATGCCCTCCGCCGTCGGCGTTCCGGGCGGGGGCGGCACCGGGGCCTGAGCCCTGGCCCACGCCCCGCAGTCGACCCCCAGCCCCATTTCGCCACCAGGACGGTGAACCTCCAGATGAACAACTTCCCCGGAAGCGGTTTCTACGAGCGCGCGCAGGCCGAGTTCTCCGGCATGCCCGCGGAGTCCCGCTACATCGTTCCGCGCTTCGTCGAGCGCACCTCGCAGGGCGTGCGCGAGTACGACCCGTACGCGAAGCTCTTCGAGGAGCGGGTGATCTTCCTCGGGGTGCAGATCGACGACGCCTCCGCCAACGACGTCATGGCGCAGCTGCTGTGCCTGGAGTCGATGGACCCGGACCGCGACATCTCGGTCTACATCAACAGCCCCGGTGGCTCCTTCACGGCGCTGACGGCGATCTACGACACGATGCAGTTCGTCAAGCCCGACATCCAGACCGTCTGCATGGGCCAGGCGGCCTCCGCCGCGGCCGTGCTGCTGGCGGCCGGCACCCCGGGCAAGCGCATGGCGCTGCCCAACGCCCGGGTCCTGATCCACCAGCCGTTCAGCGAGACCGGCCGCGGCCAGGTATCCGACCTGGAGATCGCCGCCCGCGAGATCCAGCGGATGCGCACGCAGCTGGAGGAGATGCTGGCCAAGCACTCGTCCACGCCGATCGAGAAGATCCGCGAGGATATCGAGCGTGACAAGATCCTGACCGCCGAGGAGTCCCTGGCGTACGGTCTGGTCGACCAGATCGTCTCCACGCGGAAGAGCTCCGTCTCGGTCTGATCGCGATCTTCGCGAATTGCGCCGGAGTGTTGCCCCCTTGGACCGAGTGAACCGAGTCGGTCCAAGGGGGGCCCGTACGGGGGGCCCGGCAAGGTACCGTCGATAGGCAAGCACCCGGGTCCGCGGAGCAATGCGGATCCCAGGCGAAGGGGATTCACCTCGTGGCACGCATCGGTGACGGCGGCGACCTGCTCAAGTGCTCGTTCTGCGGAAAGAGCCAGAAGCAGGTGAAGAAGCTCATCGCGGGACCTGGTGTGTACATCTGCGACGAGTGCATCGATCTCTGCAACGAGATCATTGAGGAAGAGCTCGCCGAGACCTCCGAGGTGCGCTGGGAGGAACTCCCCAAGCCGCGCGAGATCTACGAGTTCCTCAACGGCTACGTCGTCGGCCAGGAGCCCGCCAAGAAGGCGCTCTCCGTGGCCGTGTACAACCACTACAAGCGCGTCCAGGCGGGCGAGAACGGCCCGGGCCGCGGCGACGAGGGCATCGAGTTGGCGAAGTCCAACATCCTGCTGCTCGGCCCCACCGGCTCCGGCAAGACCCTGCTCGCGCAGACCCTCGCCCGGATGCTCAACGTCCCCTTCGCCTTTGCCGATGCGACGGCACTGACCGAGGCGGGCTACGTCGGCGAGGACGTCGAGAACATCCTCCTCAAGCTGATCCAGGCCGCGGACTTCGACATCAAGAAGGCCGAGACCGGCATCATCTACATCGACGAGATCGACAAGGTCGCCCGTAAGAGCGAAAACCCGTCGATCACCCGGGACGTCTCCGGCGAGGGCGTGCAGCAGGCGCTGCTGAAGATCCTGGAGGGCACCACCGCCTCGGTGCCGCCGCAGGGCGGCCGCAAGCACCCGCACCAGGAATTCATCCAGATCGACACCACCAACGTGCTGTTCATCGTCGGCGGTGCCTTCGCGGGGCTGGAGAAGATCATCGAGGCCCGGTCCGGCGCCAAGGGCATCGGCTTCGGCGCCACCATCCGCTCCAAGCGCGAGATCGAGTCCAAGGACCAGCTCCAGGACGTGATGCCGGAGGACCTGGTGAAGTTCGGGATGATCCCGGAGTTCATCGGCCGTCTCCCCGTCCTCACCTCGGTCCACAACCTCGACCGCGAGGCGCTCCTGCAGATCCTCGTCGAGCCGCGCAACGCCCTGGTCAAGCAGTACCAGCGACTCTTCGAACTCGACGGCGTGGAGCTGGACTTCGACCGCCCGGCCCTGGAGGCCATCGCCGACCAGGCGATCCTCCGCGGCACCGGCGCCCGCGGCCTGCGCGCCATCATGGAGGAGGTCCTCCAGGCGGTGATGTACGAGATCCCGTCCCGCAAGGATGTCGCCCGCGTCGTCATCACCGCGGACGTGGTGCACTCCAACGTCAACCCGACCCTGGTCCCGCGCACCCGCGGTGACTCCGGCGAGCCCCAGGAGAAGAGCGCGTAGCCGCCCCTCCTGCGTACGCCTCCCAACAGGACCGCCCGACAGCCGAGTTGCTGTCGGGCGGTTCTGCGGTGTGGGGGGACGGGACCGTGGCAAAGGCGCGGCATGCGGTGGTGGGGCCGTGCCGCCGCTACTTCTCCTTGCGGACCTCGTTGCGGATCTTGGCGGTCTTCTGCGCGAGCTGCTCGGCGCCGGGGGTGGTGGCCGAGCCACCGCCGTTGGGGTTCGGCGCGGCCATCATGGTGACGACGCCGAGGGCGCTGTTGTCGCCCCACATGCAGACGGAGGCGGTGATGGGCACGGAGATCCCGCTCGCCGAGTAGGTCAGCTTCTTCGTTTCGCACTTCATGACGGAGCCGTCGAAGTCGCTGGGCGAGTACTCGGTGAGCGGCGTGACGTCCTCGACCTTCGGGCTGCTGGGGGTGGAGCCGCCCTTCGCGAGGTTGGTGTTGAACTGGGCGAACGCCTGCGTCACGGCGCCCTGCGGGTCGGCCACGTCGCCGTACATGCCGCTCACCGACATGCCCAGTCCGGCCACGTCCTTGTACTTGCCGCCGACGCCCTTGCCGTTGGAGATGCCGAACTTCTTCATCTCCTTGTCGTTCGAGAAGTCCGTGGGGCTGCCCACGGCGCCGCCCGTGGTGTCCTTGCTGAACTGCCCGCTGAGCAGCTTGTCCGGCAGGGCGATCGTGTACGGCTTCACCTTGCCGCCCGAGCCGAAGGCGAAGTAGGCGCCGACGGCGATCGCCGCGACCACCGCGACCCCGCCGGTGATCAGGGCGATCTTCTTGCCGTTGCCGCCGGACTCCGGCTCCTGGGGGATCGTCCCGTAGGGCGTCTGCTGGTTGCCGTAGGGCGGCTGCTGGCCGTACTGGGGCTGCGGGGGCTGGCCGTAGGGCGGCTGCTGGGCCTGCTGCGGGTACTGCTGCTGCGGGAACTGTTGCTGCGGCGGGAACTGCTGGGGCGGGGCCTGCTGGGGGTAGCCGTAGCCCTGCTGGGGAGGTACCGGGCCGCCCTGTTGCGGCGGCACCGGGGGGCCCTGCTGGGGGTAGCCGTAACCGGGCTGCGGGGCGGGCGGCTGCGGCTGGCCGTAGGGGCTCGGCTGCGGGGGCTGCTGCCCGTACGGACCCGGCGGCGGCTGGTTGTAGCTCATGGAGCGGTTCCCCTCGTGACTGCTGGTGACGCCGGGATGCCGCGGGTGACATCCGGGTGCGTGGTGATGCGTTGCCGCCATCCTGTATGACGCTGCTGACAACCGGTGCCTCGGGGGCGAAACCGATTCGAAGCCGCTCCACGCGCGCCCGTACACTGTCGGTCGTGACCGAGAACACTCAGCAGCCCCAGCACAGCGTCCCCGAACTGCCGACTCAGTACACGCCGGCCGATGTAGAGGGGCCGCTGTACGAGCGCTGGGTAGAGCGGGGCTACTTCGAGGCGGACGAGAAGAGCGAGAAGCCGCCGTACACCGTCGTCATCCCCCCGCCCAACGTCACCGGCTCGCTGCACCTGGGCCATGCCTTCGAGCACACGCTGATCGACGCCCTGACCCGCCGCAAGCGGATGCAGGGGTACGAGACGCTCTGGCAGCCGGGCATGGACCACGCCGGCATCGCCACCCAGAACGTGGTCGAGCGTGAGCTCGCCAAGGAGGGCGCCTCGCGTCACGACCTGGGGCGCGAGGCGTTCGTCGAGCGGGTCTGGCAGTGGAAGGACGAGTCGGGCGGCCAGATCTCGGGCCAGATGCGCCGGCTCGGTGACGGCGTCGCGTGGTCGCGCGAGCGGTTCACCATGGACGAGGGCCTCTCCAAGGCCGTCCAGACGATCTTCAAGCGGCTCTACGACGACGAGCTGATCTACCGCGCCGAGCGCATCATCAACTGGTGCCCGCGCTGTCTGACCGCCATCTCCGACATCGAGGTGGAGTACCAGGACGACGACGGCGAACTGGTCTCGATCCGCTACGGCGAGGGGGACAGCTCGATCGTCGTGGCCACCACCCGCGCCGAGACGATGCTGGGTGACACCGCCGTCGCCGTCCACCCCGAGGACGAGCGGTACGCGCACCTCGTCGGCACCGAGATCGAGCTGCCGCTGACCGGCCGCCGCATCCCGGTCGTCGCCGACGAGCACGTCGACCCGGAGTTCGGCACCGGTGCGGTCAAGGTGACCCCGGCGCACGACCCGAACGACTTCGAGATCGGCCGCCGCCACGGCCTGGCGAACCTCGCCGTCCTCGACGAGCGCGGCGTGATCACCGCGCACGGCCCGTTCCAGGGGCTGGACCGCTTCGAGGCCCGGTCGGCGATCGTCGGTGCGCTGCGCGCCGAGGGCCGGATCGTCGCCGAGAAGCGCCCGTACACCCACTCCGTCGGGCACTGCTCGCGCTGCAAGACCACCATCGAGCCGCGGCTGTCGATGCAGTGGTGGGTCAAGGTCGGCCCGCTGGCGAAGGCCGCCGGTGACGCGGTCCGCGACGGCAAGGTCGCGATCCACCCCAAGGAGATGGAGTCCCGGTACTTCGGCTGGGTCGACAACCTCCACGACTGGTGCATCTCGCGGCAGCTGTGGTGGGGCCACCGCATCCCGGTCTGGTACGGGCCGAACGGCGAGGTCCTCTGCGTCGGCCCCGACGACGAGGCGCCCACCGGCGAGGGGTGGCACCAGGACACCGACGTCCTCGACACCTGGTTCTCGTCCGGGCTGTGGCCGTTCTCCACGCTGGGCTGGCCCGAGCAGACCCCGAGCGTCGAGAAGTTCTACCCGAACTCCGTCCTGGTCACCGGCTACGACATCCTCTTCTTCTGGGTCGCCCGGATGATGATGTTCGGGCTGTACGCGATGGACGGCACCCCGCCGTTCCACACCATCGCGCTGCACGGCATGGTCCGCGACCAGTTCGGCAAGAAGATGTCCAAGTCCTTCGGCAACGCGGTCAACCCGCTGGACTGGATGGACGCCTACGGCTCGGACGCGGTCCGCTTCACCCTGGCCCGCGGCGCCAACCCGGGCGTCGACGTGCCGATCGGCGAGGACTGGGTCCAGGGCTCCCGCAACTTCGCCAACAAGATCTGGAACGCCACCCGCTTCGCGCTGATGAACGGCGCGACGGTGCAGGGCGAACTGCCGCCCGCGGACGCCCTGTCGGCGACCGACCGGTGGATCCTCTCCCGGCTCAACTCGGTCGTCGCCGAGGTCGACGCGTACTACGACGACTACCAGTTCGCCAAGTTGTCGGACACCCTCTTCCACTTCGCGTGGGACGAGGTCTTCGACTGGTACGTGGAGCTGTCCAAGACGACGTTCATGGCGGGCGGCCCGGCCGCCGACGCCTCCCGCCGCGTGCTGGGCGAGGTCCTGGACGTCACCCTGCGGCTGCTGCACCCGGTCGTCCCGTTCGTCACCGAGACGCTGTGGACGACCCTGACCGGCGGCGAGTCGGTGGTCATCGCCGAGTGGCCGAAGGCTGTGGTCGTTCCTGGGGCGGACGCCCCGGGCGGCTTCCGGGACGCGGCGGCCGAGCGGGAGATCGAGACCGTCCAGCAGGTCGTCACCGAGGTCCGCCGGTTCCGCTCCGACCAGGGCCTGCAGCCGGGTCAGAAGGTCCCCGCGCGGCTGGACCTGACCGGTACGGCGCTGGCGCCGCACGAGGCCGCCATGCGCTCGCTGCTGCGCCTGACGCCCACCGGCGAGGACTTCACCGCCACCGCGTCCCTGCCGGTCGCCGGCGCCACCGTCGCCCTGGACCTGTCCGGTGCGATCGACGTCGAGGCGGAGCGCAAGCGGCTGACGAAGGACCTGGCGGCGGCCGAGAAGGAGCTGGCCCAGACCACCGCCAAGCTCGGCAACGAGGCGTTCCTCGCCAAGGCCCCCGAGCAGGTCAAGGAGAAGATCCGGACCCGCAAGGCGGCCGCCGAGGCCGACATCGCGCGGATCACCGCGCAGGTGGCGGCCCTGCCCACCGCGTAGCCGGCGGAGCCGGCCAGGTGCCGGCTCCCGCAGCCCCCTGTGCAGGCCCCTCGTCCGTATGGGCGGGGGGCCTGCGCCGTCCCCGCCGTCCGCCGCGGTTGCCGCGCTCGCGGACCGGCCAGAGCAGGACGTACGCCGTCGAGACCGCCACGAACGCCAGCCGGATCAGGCCCCGCGCGGCGTCGTCCGGGACGGCGAAGACGCTGCCGTAGAGGATGAGCAGCGCCAGCCAGCTCCACCAGGGCACCAGCCGGCGCTGCCCGATGACGTCCCACAGCAGGGTGCCGAGCAGCACCGACGCGGTGTAGTAGGTGTAGACGCTGGGGTCCAGGACGATCCGGGCGTTGGCGCCGAGCAGCACCACCGCCGCCCAGCGGCCCCGCCAGACCGCGAGGCCGCCCAGCACCAGCCCTAGGGCGAACTGCGCGGGACGGACCCAGCCGGGCGTCTCGGGATCGTCGGCGCCCAGCCAGCGCAGGGCGGACGCCGGCTGGTTGGGGATGGCGAACTTGGCGGCGGCGAAGGACTGGGCGTCGCCGAGGAAGAACGGCAGCCAGGCGACGGCGACCAGCCCGGCGCACCACAGGGCGGCCTTGAGCCACCGGTCCCGGGGGAGCGCCAGCAGCAGCGGGACGAAGGCCAGCGCGGTCGGCTTGGAGTCCATCGCCAGCGCCAGGAAGGCCCCGGTCAGGGCGGCGTTGCCGCTGGTGACGGCACGCACCGCGAGGGCGGTGAAGAACAGTGCCAGGACGTCGTCGAGGTGCCCGAAGCGGACCGCGACCTCGATCCACATGGGGATGAACGCCAGCCCGGCGATCAGCACCCGCTGCCGCAGCCGCTGGTGGTTGGTGCCGGTGCCCAGGAAGTGGTGGGCGGCGCTGCGGCCGGCCAGTACCAGGATGACCAGGCCCAGTGCGGACATCAGGGCCGCGGCGAGGAACTGGCCGGTGGCCTCCGGGAACGGGTTGAACAGCCCGGCCGTCAGGAAGCTGATCGGCCCCATCTGGAGCTCGGGGTGGTGCGCGTAGAGGTTGAGGCCGCCGGTGCCGTCGCCGGAGCTGCCCTGGTAGATCAGCTCGCCACCGGTGCGCAGGTAGTGCCAGGAGAAGCCTCCGTGCGGTTCGACGATCATGAACCACAGCACGGTCCATGCGGTGAGCAGCACCAAATGCATCCGCTGACTGATTGCCGGCACGCCTCTTCAGCTCCTGCTTTCCCGATGTGCGACGACCGCGGTGCGCGCGGTCCGGGGGGCGTTCCAGACCCCGCCGTGCAAGAGGGCCCCGCGCGGCGGAAAGGTTGTCCCGTTCGACGGTCCGATCGCTCACATCCAGGTGGTAGGCGGTTCTCATGACGCTCTCATGAAGGCGAGGCACCGTGGATCGGAATGCCGGAGTTCCGGCGGAAACGCACGTCCGGTCCCGTCCCAGCACCCAGGAGCCGCGCCCCATGAACAGACCCCTGCGACGGATCTCGGTCTTCTGCCTCGCCCTGGTCCTGGCGCTGATGGGCTGGGCCACGTGGATCCAGGGCGCGAAGGCCAGTGACTACCGGGAGGACCCGCACAACCCGCGGGTGAACATCGCCAAGTACTCCGGGCCGCTGGGCAACATCCTCGTCGACGACCAACCGGTCACCGGCTCCGCCGCCACCTCCTCCTCCCTGAAGTACAAGCGGACCTACAAGGACGGCCCGCTCTACGCCCCGGTCACCGGCTTCTCCTCGCAGATCTTCGGCAGCACCCAGTTGGAGAGCCTCTACGGCGACCTGCTCGGCGGCAGCGACAGCCGGCTCCAGAACCCCGCCGACACCCTGCTGCACGAGCGCCCCAAGGGCGGCGACGTGTCCACCACCATCGACGGCAAGGTGCAGAAGGCCGGCTACGAGGCGCTCGGCGGCAAGACCGGCGCGGCCATCGCCTTGGACCCGGCGACCGGCCGGATCCTGGGCATGGTCAGCACCCCGTCGTACGACCCGGGGAAGTTCGCCGGCTCCGGCACCGCCGACCAGAAGGCGTGGCAGGCCCTGACGAACGACGCCGCCCAGCCGAACCTCAACCGCGCGCTGCGCCAGCCGCTGCCGCCCGGCTCCACCTTCAAACTGGTGGTCGCCGCCGCCGCACTGGAGAACGGCCTGTACTCCTCGGTCGACCAGCCCACCGCGAGCCCCAACCCGTACACCCTGCCCAACACCCGCACCCAGCTGACCAACGAGAGCGCCTCGGCGCCCTGCGAGAACGCCACCATCCGCACCGCGCTCCAGTACTCCTGCAACACCGTCTTCGCGAAGATGGCGGTCGACCTGGGCAAGGACAAGGTGCGGGCGCAGGCCGAGAAGTTCGGCTTCAACGACGCCAAGATGGACGTCCCGGTGCGCGCCACCAAGAGCGTCTACCCCTCCGCCATGGACCAGGCGCAGACCGCGCTCTCCGGCATCGGCCAGTTCGACGACCAGGCCACCCCGCTCCAGATGGCGATGGTCGCCTCGGCGATCGCCAACGGGGGTGACCTGAAGACCCCGCAGCTGGTCGACAAGCTCACCGACGGCGGCGGCAACACCGTCCAGCAGAACGACCCGAAGACCTACCACCAGGCGATGTCGAGCCGGACCGCCGCGCAGCTGCGTTCGGCGATGCAGACGGTCGTGGACAAGGGCACCGGTTCCAACGCGAAGATCGACGGAGTGACCGTCGGCGGCAAGACCGGCACCGCCCAGCACGGCGTCGACAACAGCGGCACCCCGTACGCCTGGTTCGTCTCCTACGCGGACGACGGCAAGGGGCACCAGGTCGCGGTGGCCGTGATGGTCGAGGACGGGCACGCGGCCCGCAACGAGGTCTCCGGCAACGGCCTGGCCGCCCCGATCGCCAAGGCGATGATGCAGGCGGCGCTGTCCTGACCGGGGCACGGCCGGACCGGGGCGGGAGCGGGGGAGCGGTGCCGCGGGGGCGGCGCCGGCCCGTTGTCGGTGGCGCCTCGTAGACTTGTCGTCGTGAGCGAGCGCCCCCAGAACGACGATCCCGACCCGACTCCCGACCCGGCCGACGCCTTCGACGAGATGGTCGACGCCGAGACGCAACGCGACCCCGATCTCGCGGTGATCGAAGCCGGCAGCCGGACCCTGCGCGCGCAGGCCGGACCGCCGCAGGGGGACCAGGTCCCCGCCCGCCCTGCCGACCCCGAGGTCGACCGCGCGCTGCGGGCCGTCGAGGAGGAGCTGGGCGGCCGCTGGGGCGAGACCAAGCTCGACCCGTCGATCGAGCGCATCGCCGCGCTGATGGACGTCCTGGGCTCGCCGCAGCGCGCCTACCCGTCCCTCCACATCACCGGCACGAACGGCAAGACCAGCACGGCCCGCATGATCGAGGCGCTGCTCGGCGCCTTCGAGCTGCGCACCGGCCGCTACACCAGCCCGCACGTCCAGTCCGTCACCGAGCGGATCAGCCTGGACGGCAGCCCCATCTCCGCCGAGCGCTTCATCGAGACCTACCACGACATCGCGCCGTACGTGGAGATGGTCGACGCACAGCAGGAGCACCGCCTGTCGTTCTTCGAGGTGCTCACCGCGATGGCGTACGCCGCGTTCGCCGACGCCCCGGTGGACGTCGCGGTCGTCGAGGTCGGCATGGGCGGCACCTGGGACGCGACCAACGTCATCGACGGCGACGTCGCCGTGGTCACCCCGATCTCGCTGGACCACACCGACCGGCTGGGCGAGACGCCCGAGCAGATCGCCGGGGAGAAGTCCGGGATCATCAAGAAGGACGCCACCGTCGTCCTCGCCCAGCAGCCGGTGGACGCCGCCTCGGTGATGCTCAAGCGCGCCGTCGAGGTGGACGCCACGGTCGCCCGCGAGGGCATGGAGTTCGGGGTGCTCGCCCGCGAGGTGGCGGTCGGCGGCCAGATGGTGACCCTGCGCGGCCTGGGCGGCGAGTACCCGGAGGTCTTCCTCCCGCTGCACGGCGCCCACCAGGCGCACAACGCCGCGGTCGCGCTCGCCGCCGTCGAGGCGTTCTTCGGCGTCGGCGCGGGCCACGCCCGCACCCTCGACATCGACACCGTCCGCTCCGCGTTCGCCGCGGTCAGCTCGCCCGGCCGGATGGAGGTGGTCCGGCGCAGCCCCACGGTGGTGCTGGACGCCGCGCACAATCCGGGCGGCGCGCGGGCCGCGGCCGAGACGGTCACCGAGGCGTTCGGCTTCAGCCGGCTGATCGGGGTCGTCGGCGCCAGCGCCGACAAGGACGTCCGGGGCGTCCTGGAGGCGTTCGAGCCGATCTTCGCCGAGGTCGTGGTGACGCGTAATTCCAGCCAGCGGGCGATGGATCCGGACGAGCTGGCCGCGATCGCCGTGGAGGTCTTCGGGGCCGAGCGGGTCCAGGTCGAGCCGCGGCTGGACGACGCGTTGGAGGCGGCGATCACCCTCGCCGAGGAAGAGGGCGAGTTCTCCGGAGCCGGGGTCCTGGTGACCGGCTCGGTGATCACGGTCGGCGAGGCCCGGCTGCTCCTGGGAAGGAACTGACCATGCGCACGCTGTGTGCCAGCACCCTGATAGGCGAGTTCTTCGTGATCGGCTTCGCCGGTCTGGTCGCGATGCAGGTCACCGACATCTCGCGGGCCACCATCTGGATCGTCAGCGGCATCGCGATGCTGCTGAGCCTGCTGCTGTGCGGGATGCTCTCCCGCCCCGGCGGGGTCCAGCTGGGCTGGGCGCTGCAGATCGCACTGATCGCCAGCGGCCTGGTCGTCCCCACCATGTACTTCCTCGGTGCGGTCTTCGCCGCCCTGTGGTGGACCTCGGTCCACTTCGGGCGCAAGGTCGACGAGGCGAAGGCCCGCTTCGCGGCGCAGGCGGAGCCGGCCGCGGCCGGCTGAGCCCCCGCCGCCGTCGCCCCCGCCGCGGGGGCGTGGGTGGGCGGGTGAAGGGCGGGTGCGCGGTGCCGGTAGCCTCGAGGCACCGCTGACCCGTCGTTCAAATACCAGGGAGTCCCTTCGTGAGCCAGCGCACCCTCGTCCTCCTCAAGCCCGATGCCGTCAAGCGCGGTCTGATCGGCGAGATCATCCGTCGCATCGAGCGCAAGGCCAACTGGACGATCACCGCGCTGGAGCTGCGCACCCTGGACCGCGAGCTGCTGGAGCAGCACTACGCCGAGCACGTCGGCAAGCCCTTCTACGAGCCGCTGGTGGCGTTCATGTCCTCCGGACCGGTCGTCTCGCTGGTCGTCGAGGGCGAGCGGGTCATCGAGGGCGTTCGCGCGCTGGCCGGTCCGACTGACCCGATTGCCGCGCCGAGTGGGTCCATTCGTGGGGACTTCGGAACGATCACCCGAGAAAATCTCATCCACGCCTCGGATTCCGAAGAGTCCGCCGAGCGCGAGATCAAGATTTTCTTCCCCGGCATTTCTTGATCCGAAGTTAGCTGCCAACCCCCTTGTGACCAGGGGCGACCGATGAAATCATCGGTCGCCCCTCGGTGTATTCGCCGCGAGCGGGGGAACGCGTTCCCGCGACACGACGTCACCATTAAGGGGGGCGGGTGCGTGTACGGCTGACAATGGCGGAACGGCCTCCCGCCGTGTTCGTGTGGGAACACAACGAACTACGATGGAGGCTTCCGCGCCTCACAGCGCATCACCTCCTGCCGACCTCAAAGTAAGCATTCGCTCCAGTTGGGAAGGCCAGACGTATCCTCATGGGGAACAACATGTCGTTCATCGGCCGTGACATGGCTGTCGACCTCGGGACCGCCAACACGCTGGTGTACGTCAGGGGCCGCGGCATCGTCCTCAACGAACCGTCGGTCGTGGCCATCAACACCAACACCGGCGGCATCCTGGCCGTCGGCGCCGAGGCGAAGAAGATGATCGGCCGGACCCCCGGCAACATCGTCGCGGTGCGGCCCCTGAAGGACGGCGTGATCGCCGACTTCGAGATCACCGAGCGGATGCTCCGCTACTTCATCCTCAAGATCCACAAGCGGCGCTACCTGGCCCGCCCGCGGGTCGTGGTCTGCGTTCCCTCCGGTATCACGGGAGTTGAGCGCCGCGCGGTCATCGAGGCGTCCACCCAGGCCGGCGCCCGCCAGGTGCACATCATCGAGGAGCCGATGGCCGCCGCCATCGGTTCGGGCCTGCCGGTCCACGAGGCCACCGGCAACATGGTGGTGGACATCGGCGGCGGTACCACCGAGGTCGCGGTCATCTCGCTCGGCGGCATCGTCACCGCCCAGTCCATCCGGGTCGCCGGCGACGAGTTGGACAACGCGATCATCCAGCACATCAAGAAGGAGTACAGCCTCCTGCTGGGCGAGCGCACTGCCGAGTCCATCAAGATCACCATCGGTTCGGCGTACGACCTCGAACAGGACGAGCACACCGAGATCCGCGGTCGCGACCTGGTCTCCGGCCTGCCCAAGACCGTCGTCATCTCGGCCGCCGAGGTCCGCAAGGCCATCGAGGAGCCGGTCAACTCCATCGTCGACGCGGTCAAGACGACCCTCGACAAGTGCCCGCCGGAGTTGTCCGGTGACGTCATGGACCGCGGCATCGTTCTCACCGGTGGCGGCGCCCTGCTGCGCGGCCTCGACGAGCGGCTGCGCCGCGAGACCGGCATGCCCATCCACATCGCCGAGGACCCGCTCGACTCCGTCGCGCTCGGTTCCGGCAAGTGTGTCGAGGAGTTCGAGGCGCTCCAGCAGGTCCTGGACTCGCAGCCGCGCCGCTGACCATCGGGTCCCGACCCGTCGCGCGGACGTCACACGGCGTTCGCGCGGGTCGGGCACCCTGGACAAGCAGCCGATCCGTCCGCCGGATCGCTGCCCCATAGCGCAACGCCCCCACAGACACGGTGCACTGACGTTCCACCACGGCGCCGTCACAGCAAGGCACAATGCTCAACCCCCGAACGAGACCGGCGGGGCCCGCAGCCGGCCGGTCCTACGAGGAAGGACACGGCCGCCGCACGTGAGGGACACACGAGAGAGCCGGCTGTTGCTGGTGCTGCTGATCGCGATCGCGTTCGCGTTGATCACGGTCGATATCCGCGGCGGTGAACAGTCCCCGCTCGACGGTGCCCGGCAAGCCGCCGCCTCCGCCTTCGGCCCGGTGGAGCGCGGCGTGGCCCGCGTCGTCAACCCGGTCGGCAACGCCGTCAGCGCCGTCCGGGACGCAGGCCAGCGCCACAGCCGCATCCGCCAGTTGGAGCACGAGAACGCCGCCCTGAAGCTCAAGCTCGGCACCCCCGACCGCACGCGCAACCGCGCCGCCGAGCTCGACAAGATCCTCAAGACCGCGGCCACCGGCCAGTACGCGATCAAGGGCGCCGAGGTCATCGCGATCGGGTCCGCACAGGGCTTCTCCTGGACCGTCACCGTCGACGCCGGCAGCCGCGACGGTATCGCCCGCGACATGACCGTCCTCAACGGCGACGGGCTGGTCGGCCGGATCACCACCGTCACCCCGCACACCTCCACCGTGCTGCTCGCCGCCGACCCGGAGTTCACGGTCGGCACCCGGATGGAGAAGACCAACGAGATCGGCTTCGCCAACGGCCAGGGCGTCCGCTCGCTCCGCGTCCAGCTGCTCAACGGCCGCGCCGACGTCAAGCAGGGCGACCGGCTCGTCACCTTCGGCTCCAGCAAGGACAAGCCGTTCGTGCCCGGCGTCCCGGTCGGCACGGTGGTCAAGGTCGAGCCGCTCAACGGCGACCTGACCCGTTCCCTCCAGGTCCGGCCGTTCGTTTCCTTCTCGTCGCTCGACGTCGTCGGCATCGTCGTCCAGCCGCCCCGCAAGGACCCGCGGGACACCGTGCTGCCGCCCCCGGTCAAGCCCCGGCCGACGCCGACGGTCACCGTGACGGCCACCCCCTCCGCGAGCGCTTCACCCAGGAGCTGACCGATGCGCATCAACCGGATCCTGCTCGCCACCCCGCTGGTGGTGGTCGCCCTGATCATCCAGGTCAGCATCCTCGCCAGACTCCAACTGCCGGGCGCCGTACCGGACCTGCTGATGCTGGTCGTGGTGGGCCTGGCCCTGGTCTACGGCCACGTCGGCGGCTCGCTCATCGGCTTCGGCGCGGGACTGCTCGCCGACCTCGCCCCGCCCGCCGACCACGCCATCGGCCGCTACGCCCTGGTGCTGTGCGTCATCGGCTACGTCGCGGGGCTGACCAAGCCGGACAACGGCCAGCACCGCTCGGCGACCCTGCCGCTGGTGGTCGTCATCGGCGCCGCCGTCGGCTCGACCCTGATGTACGCGGGGGTCGGCTCGTTGGTCGGTGACACCGCGGCCCGGCACGTCGGCCTGGTGGGGCTGCTGCTCAGCGCCACCCTCTACGACCTGCTGCTGGCCCCGTTCACCGTGCCGCTGGTGATGGCGCTGGCGCGGAGAACCGAACACGATCCGCTGGCCACCGACGCCGCCGCCGGCGGCGGGATGGCCGGCCGGCAGCCGGCGTACGGCTGGCTGACCACCGGCACCGGCCTCAAGGCCAGCCGCAACGCGATGAAGGCGATCCGTACCGGCCGGGTGCCCAAGCCGGCCCGGGGCGGACGCGCCAAGGGGGTCAAGGGCATCAAGGGGGTCAAGCGCCTGTGAGCAACATTCCCGAGACGGGGAAGACTTCCCGGGTCACCATCCGGCTGATCGCGATTCAGATCCTGGTCTTCTCCCTGCTGGCGACGCTCGGCGGGCGGCTCTGGTACCTCCAGATCCGCAACGGCCAGGAGTACGCGGCCAAGGCCAGGTCCAACCACGTCCAGCAGGTCATCGACCCCGCCACCCGCGGCTCGATCCTCGACGCGCGCGGGGTGCCGCTGGCCGACAACCAGACCCGGCTGGTGGTCTCCGCCAGCCGCACCGACCTGCTGAAGATGAAGGACGACGGCAAGGCGGTGCTCGGCCGGCTCGCCAAGGTGCTCGGCATGCCGACCCAGGAGATCCGCAACAAGGTCCGGCTCTGCGACGCCAAGACGCCACAGCCCTGCTGGAACGGTTCGCCCTACCAGCCGATCCCGATCACCGACAAGGCCACCACCCAACAGGCCCTGCAGATCCGCGAGCGCTCCGAGGACTTCCCCGGCATCAGCGCCCAGCCCACCGCCGTCCGCCGCTACCCCGCCCTCGGCAAGGCCAACACCGCCCAGGTCCTCGGCTACCTCTCGCCGGTCACCGACGAGGAGATCAAGAAGGCCAAGGACGGCCCGTCGCCGCTGCTGCGCTCCGACCAGATCGGCCGCTCGGGGCTGGAGCGGCAGTACGACGACTTCCTGCGCGGCAAGGCCGCCGTCACCCGCTACGAGGTCGACAACCTCGGCCGGGTCATCGGCCAGGCCAAGAGCGACAAGGGCCAGGCCGGTTCGACCCTGGTCACCAGCATCGACGCCCGCGTCCAGGCCATAGCGGAAAAGCAGCTCGACCAGGCCATGAAGGACGCCCGCACCCAGATGGACCGGAACACCGGCACCAACTACAAGGCGGACTCGGGCGCCGTCGTCGTCATGGAGGCGAAGACCGGCCGGGTGGTGGCGATGGCCTCCAACCCCACCTACGACCCCAACGCCTGGGTCGGCGGGATCTCCGGCAAGGACTACGCCAAGCTCACCGGCAAGGACTCCAACTACCCGCTGCTCAACCGCGCCATCCAAGGGCAGGCCGCGCCCGGCTCGATCTTCAAGGTCATCTCGACCTCGGCCGCGGTCAACGCCGGCTACCCCTTCGACGGCCACTACCCCTGCACCAGCTCGTACAGCATCGGCGGCCAGGTCTTCCGGAACTTCGAGGGCGAATCGCAGGGCGACATCAGCCTCGGGCGGGCGCTGGAGGTCTCCTGCGACACCGTCTTCTACCGGCTCGGGCACGACGAGTGGAAGAAGGACGGCGGTGACAAGCCGGTCCAGACCCCCAAGGACTGGTTCTACAAGACCGCCCACCAGTTCGGTCTCGGCAAGGAGACCGGCATCGACCTGCCCAACGAGGTGACCGGCCGGGTCCCCGACCGCCAGTGGAAGAACGCCTTCTGGAAGGCGAACAAGGACAGTTGGTGCGCCCACCCCAAGGACGCCAACGACTACGTCTCCAAGCTCGCGCGGGAGAACTGCCTCGAAGGCATGAAGCTGCACGCCTACGACTCCATCAACTACGCGATCGGCCAGGGCGACACCCTCGTCACCCCGATCCAGATGGCGACGATCTACGCGGCGCTCTCCAACGGCGGCACCCTCTACAACCCCACCGTCGGCAAGGCCGTCGTCAGCCCCAACGGCAACAAGGTGCAGATGCTGGAGCCCAAGTCGCACGGGCACCTGCCGGACAGCCCGCAGACGATCCAGCAGATCGACGCGGCCCTCCAGGGCGTCACCGAGCGGGGCACCGCCGCCTGGCGCTTCCAGGGCTGGCCGCAGGACAAGATCCCGATGCACGCCAAGACCGGTACCGCCGAGGTCTACGGCAAGCAGACCACCTCGTGGTTCGCGACGTACACCAAGGACTACGCGATCGTGATGACCATCTCCCAGGGTGGTACCGGCTCCGGTGCCTCCGGCCCGGCCGTCCGCAACCTCTACAACGCGCTCTACGGCGTCAACGACAAGGGCGAGATCGACGAGAAGGCCGCGCTGCTGCCGAAGCCGGAGGCCAAACTGCCCAAGATCCAGAACGACGGCACCATCATCGCCCCGCCCATCAAGCCGCCGGCCGACCCGTCGCCGTCCCCCTCGGGGAGCCCCCAGTAGTGACCACACCGCCCTTCTCCCGGACCTTCTCCGTCCGCCGCTACGGCCCCGACCTCGGCGTCTGGGGCCGGCTGACGGCCCGCGACTCCGTGGTGCGCAAGCTGGACTGGATACTGCTGCTGTCCTGCCTGGTGCTGTCCCTGATGGGGTCCGTGCTGATCTTCTCCGCCACCCGCAACCGCACCGAACTCAACAAGGGCGACGAGTACTTCTTCTTCGTCCACCACCTGCTCAACACCGCCATCGGCATGGCCCTGGCGGCCGGCACCATCTGGCTCGGCCACCGGACCCTGCGCGGCGCCGTCCCGATCCTGTTCGGCCTCTCGGTGGTGTTGGCGATGCTGGTGCTGACGCCGCTGGGCGCCACCATCAACGGCTCGCGCTCCTGGCTGGCGATCCCCGGCGGCTTCTCCCTCCAGCCCGCCGAATTCACCAAGATCACCATCACGCTGGGCATGGCGATGATCCTGGCGGCCCGGGTCGACGCCGGTGACCGCCCGCACCCCGACCACCGCACGGTCTTCCAGGCCCTGGGGCTGGCCGCGATCCCGGTCGCCGTGATCCTGCTGATGCCCGACCTCGGCTCGGTGATGGTGCTCGGCGCCATCATCCTGGGCGTGCTGCTGTCCAGCGGCTGCTCCAACCGCTGGATCCTGGGCCTGCTGGGCACCGGCGTCGTCGGCTGCCTCGCCATCTGGCAGCTCGGGCTGCTGGACGCCTACCAGATCGCCCGGTTCGCCGCGTTCGCCAACCCGAGCCTGGACCCGGCCGGCGTCGGCTACAACACCAACCAGGCCCGGATCGCCATCGGCGGCGGCGGACTGACCGGCTCCGGCCTCTTCCACGGCAGCCAGACCACCGGCCAGTTCGTCCCCGAGCAGCAGACCGACTTCATCTTCACGGTCGCCGGCGAGGAACTGGGCTTCCTGGGCGCGGGCCTGATCATCCTCCTGCTCGGCGTGGTGCTGTGGCGCGCCTGCCGGATCGCCCGCGAGACCGGCGAGCTCTACGGCACGATCGTGGCCGCCGGGATCATCGCGTGGTTCGCCTTCCAGGCGTTCGAGAACATCGGGATGACCCTGGGGATCATGCCCGTCACCGGTCTGCCGCTGCCGTTCGTCTCGTACGGCGGCACCTCGATGTTCGCGGTGTGGATCGCCATCGGGCTGCTCCAGTCGATCCGCGTGCAGCGCCCGGTCTCCGCCTCCCGCTGAGCCCGCGCCCGTGCGGGTCAGCGCCCGGTGTGCAGCTCGAACCACAGGGACGTGGTGTGCGGCGGCCCCTCGAACGGGGTCGTCCCCCAGTCGTCGGCGAGCCGGCTGATCAGCAGCAGTCCGTGCGCCGGGTCCCGGTCGCCGGGCCCCCGGGCCGGGCCGGGGACGAACTGGGCGCCCTCGTCGTGCACGCTGATCCGCAGCCCGTGCGACGCGGTCACCAGCCGCAGCAGGACGTCCGCCGTACCCGGCGTGCGCAGATGGGCCCGGGTGACCGCCTCCGAGGTCAACAGCACGGCGGTGTCGCGCAGGGCGGCGAGCGGCCCGCGCCGCAGCACCGCCCGCACGAAGTCCCGCGCGGTCTTCGGGGCGGTGGGGCGGCTCGGCGCCGTGAGCACGTACGGGCGGGCGCCCGCCGCGACGCGGAGCGGGCTCCGGGCGAGGGCTGCGGTATCGGGGTGCACGGTGTCTCCCGGTGTCGGTCGAACGCTGAATGCCACGCTGTGTGGGCGAACTGTCACACACGGTAAGACACCGCGCGTCGGCGGTGCCACCCGTCCCGGATACGGACCGGTGCCGGTGGGCTGGTCGGCCTCGTTGCGGCTGACTAGATTCGATGCATGGTGGACACCGTGCGGGAGATCGAGCGGAAATACGAGGCAGGCGGTCGAGGATCCGCCCTCGGCGCCGCCCCCGGCCGCCTGCCCGACCTGAGCCGCGCCGCCCGCGTCGCGGCCGTGGTGGAGCGCGCCCCCGAGACCCTGGACGCCCGCTACTACGACACCGCCGACCAGCGCCTGGCCGCCGACCGGATCACCCTGCGGCGGCGCACCGGCGGCCCCGACGCGGGCTGGCACCTCAAGCTCCCGGCCACGCTCCCCGGCGTCACCGGCTCGGTCCGCGACGAGATCCGCGCCCCGCTCGCCGACGCCCCGCCGCCCGAACTGACCGCGCTGGTCCGCTCCCGCACCCGCGACGCCCCGCTGGTCCCCCTCGTGCGCCTGCGGACCCGCCGCACGGTCCACGAACTCCACGACGCCGCCGGTGCGCTGCTGGCCGAGGTCGCGGTGGACGACGTCGAGGCGTGGCGACTGCACCCCGACGGCGCGCCGGGACCGGCCCGCTGGGGGGAGATCGAGGTCGAGCTGGCGCCCGGCGCCACCGCCGGCCAGGAGTTGCTGGACGCCGTCGAGGAGGTGCTGACCGGGGCCGGGGCGCGGCCCGCCGCCGCCCCGTCCAAACTGGCCCGCGCCCTGACGGAGACCGCACCGCACCGCCCGGCCGAGGGCGCCGCCGCCCGGCCCGCCTCCGCGGGCGCCGACCGCACCGACGGGCACCGCGGTCGCACCGCCGGGGACGTCGTGCTGCGCTACGTCCGCGCACAGGTGCGGGCGCTCGTCGAACTGGACCCGGCGGCCCGCCGCGACCTGCCCGACGCGGTGCACCGGATGCGCGTCGCCACCCGCCGCCTGCGCAGTGCCTTCCGCTCGTACGGCGCGGTCCTCAACCAGGCCGCGACCGACCCGCTCGGTGCCGAACTCAAATGGCTGGCAGCGGAGTTGGGGATCGGGCGGGACCAGGAAGTGCTCACCGAGCGGCTCACCGCCGCCCTGGCGGAGGTGCCCCGACCACTACGGCTGGGACCGGTGTCGGCCCGGCTGCGCACCTGGTCGGTCCGGCACCGCGCCGGGGCCCGGGACCGCCTGCTCGCCGCCCTCGACGGCCCCCGCTACCTCGCCCTCCTGGAGGGCCTGCACGCCCTGCTCGACGCCCCGCCGCTGCGCGGCCCCGCCGCCCGCCCGGCGCCCCGGGTCGTCGCCGGCGCCGTCCTGAAGGACTACCGGCGGCTGGCCCGCCGCGTCGAGGCCGCCCTCGACGCCCCCGCCGGACCGGCCCGCGACGAGGCGCTGCACCGCGCCCGCAAGGCCGCCAAGCGCACCCGGTACGCGGCGGAGGCGGCCGGCCCGGCGCTCGGTCGCCCCGCCCGGAAGTTCACTCGGCGCACCAAAGAGGTCCAGCAGTTGCTCGGCGACCACCAGGACAGCGTGGTCGCCCGCGCCGCCCTGCGCGAGCTGGCCACCCAGGCCCGCAGCGCCGGTGAGAGCGGTTTCACCTTCGGCCTGCTCTACGGCCGCGAGGAGGCCCGGGCCGCCTGCCGCGAACGGGAACTGCCGGCCCTGTGGGCCGAGGTCTCCCGCCGCAAGCACCGCACCGCGCTGCGGGTCTGACCGCCGGCCGCGCACCCGCGTCCGTCCGTCGGGGGGCGCCAACCGGGTTACGCTTGTGAGTCGCCCCCCGTCAGCCCACGAAGGTTCGAGATGTCCGAGTCGGTTTTCCCGCAGCTCGAAGCTCTGCTCCCACACGTGCAGAAGCCGATCCAATACGTCGGCGGCGAGCTGAACTCCACGGTCAAGCCGTGGGAGGCATGTGACGTCCACTGGGCGCTCATGTACCCCGACGCCTACGAGGTCGGGCTGCCCAACCAGGGCGTCATGATCCTCTACGAGGTGCTCAACGAGCAGGAGGGCGTCCTCGCCGAGCGCACCTACAGCGTCTGGCCGGACCTCGAAGCGCTGATGCGCGAGCACGAGGTGCCGCAGTTCACCGTGGACAGCCACCGGCCCGTCGGCGACTTCGACGTCTTCGGCCTGAGCTTCTCCACCGAACTCGGCTACACCAACATGCTCACCGCCCTGGACCTGGCCGGCATCCCGCTGGAGGCGAAGGACCGCACCGAGGACCACCCGCTGGTCCTGGCCGGCGGGCACGCCGCCTTCAACCCCGAGCCGATCGCCGACTTCCTCGACTGCGCGGTCATCGGCGACGGCGAGCAGGCGGTCCTGGACATGACCCGGATCATCCGCGAGTGGAAGGCCGAGGGCCGCCCCGGCGGCCGCGACGAACTCCTCTTCCGGCTGGCCCGCACCGGCAACGTCTACGTCCCGAAGTTCTACGACGTCGAGTACCTCGCCGACGGCCGCATCGCGCGCGTCGTGCCGAACCGCTCCGGCGTCCCGTGGCGGGTCTCCAAGCACACCGTCATGGACCTCGACGAGTGGCCCTACCCCAAGCAGCCGCTCGTCCCCCTGGCCGAGACCGTCCACGAGCGGATGTCGGTCGAGATCTTCCGTGGCTGCACCCGCGGCTGCCGTTTCTGCCAGGCCGGCATGATCACGCGTCCCGTGCGGGAGCGAAGCATCACCGGCATCGGCGAGATGGTGGAGAAGGGCCTGAAGGCCACGGGATTCGAGGAGGTCGGCCTGTTGTCGCTGTCCTCCGCGGACCACACCGAGATCGGCGACGTCGCCAAGGGCCTCGCCGACCGGTACGAGGAAGACAAGATCGGGCTGTCGCTCCCGTCGACCCGCGTCGACGCCTTCAACATCGATCTTGCCAACGAGCTGACCCGCAACGGTCGCCGCTCCGGCCTGACCTTCGCCCCCGAGGGCGGCAGCGAGCGCATCCGCAAGGTCATCAACAAGATGGTCTCCGAAGAGGACCTGATCCGCACCGTCGCCACCGCCTACGGCAACGGCTGGCGCCAGGTGAAGCTCTACTTCATGTGCGGTCTGCCGACCGAGACCGACGACGACGTGCTCCAGATCGCGGACATGGCGATCAACGTCATCGCCAAGGGCCGCGAGGTCGCCAAGTCCAACGACATCCGCTGCACGGTCTCCATCGGCGGTTTCGTCCCCAAGCCGCACACGCCCTTCCAATGGGCCCCGCAGCTCTCCGCCGAGGAGACCGACGCCCGGCTCGCCAAGCTCCGCGACAAGATCCGCGGCGACAAGAAGTACGGCCGCTCCATCGGCTTCCGCTACCACGACGGCAAGCCGGGCATCGTCGAGGGCCTGCTCTCCCGCGGTGACCGCCGCATCGGCGCGGTCATCCGCGCGGTCTACGAGGACGGCGGCCGCTTCGACGGCTGGCGCGAGCACTTCTCCTACGACCGCTGGATGGCGTGCGCCGAGAAGACGCTGCCCGACTTCGGCGTGGACGTCGCCTGGTACACCACCCGCGAGCGCGGCTACGAGGAGGTCCTGCCCTGGGACCACCTCGACTCCGGCCTCGACAAGGACTGGCTCTGGGAGGACTGGCAGGACGCCCTCGACGAGACCGAGGTCGAGGACTGCCGCTGGACCCCGTGCTTCGACTGCGGCGTGTGCCCGCAGATGGACACCTCGATCCAGATCGGCCCCACCGGCAAGAAGCTGCTGCCGCTGACCGTCGTCAAGTGATCCGGTGACGGCCGCGGCCGTCACCGGAGGGCTCCGCGCGATCCGCCGGCCCGGCCCCCGCTTTCTTGCGGGGCCGGGCCGGCGGCGTACCCACCGGCCGTCCGCCCGCGCAGAATGACGGCCATGTCCCCGCACCTGACCGCCCCGACCGTCCGCGTCCACGACTCCTTCCTCGCCGCCATGGCGGAATTCCGCGCGGAGGGCGTGCACCGCTCCCCGCACTCCAGCCTCGGCCGCGAACTGCGGACCTGGCAGCCCCGTTGGTCGACCGCGGAGGGTTTCGCGACCTACGTCCGGCAGGTGGCCGGGGTCGTCGCGGACGAGCGGATCGACGGCCCGGTCCCGACCTCCACGTTCTGGTGGGTGGACGGCGCCGCCTACCTGGGCCGGATCACCGTCCGGCACCGACTCACCCCGTCCCTGCACGCCTACGGCGGCCACATCGGCTACGCGGTGCGCCCCACCGCCCGCCGCCAGGGGCACGCCACCGCGATGCTGCGCGCCGTACTGCCCCGCGCCCACCGGCTGGGCGTCGATCCGGTGCTGGTGACCTGCGACGACACCAACACCGGCTCGCGCCGGGTGATCGAGGCGTGCGGCGGGGTCTTCGAGGACCGCCGGGCGGCGAAGCTCCGGTACTGGATCTCTGCCTGAGCGCGCTGCCCCGCCGCTCGGCGGCCCACTCGTCCGAATGGATTTCGCCGGGCGGACGGGGCCGCGGTACGGGACCGGGGCGCCCCGGCGGGAACCGCCGGCGGGCGCGGCACGTACTCTAGGTAAAGACGTCCGGGCACGATGTGCCCCCGCCCACGCGGGGGACGGGCCGGACGGGGCGGCACCCGCCGCGCCCTGAAACCAAGGAGAAGTAACACTGGGCAAGCGACAGCCCGAAGGCCCGCCGCCCGCACCGGCGGTGCAGCGCATCCGACTGCGCTACACCAAGCGCGGCCGCCTCCGGTTCACCAGCCACCGCGACTTCCAGCGCGCTTTCGAGCGGGCGCTGCGCCGCGCCGAGGTCCCCATGGCCTATTCGGCGGGCTTCACCCCGCACCCCAAGGTGTCGTACGCCAACGCGGCGCCGACCGGCACCGGCAGCGAGGCCGAGTACCTGGAGATCCAACTCGCCGCGCACCGCGACCCGGAGACCCTGCGCACCCTGCTCGACGCGTCGCTGCCGGACGGCCTCGACGTGACCGACGCGGTGGAGGCGCGCACCAGCGGCCTCGCCGACCGGCTCCAGGCGTCGGTCTGGGAGATCCGGCTCGACGGGGTCGCCCCCGAGGAGGCCGGGCGCGCCGTCGAGGCGTTCCTCGCCGCCGAGGAGGTGCTGGTCGAGCGCCGCACCAAGAACGGCATGCGGAGCTTCGACGCCCGGGGCGCGGTGGCACAGCTGGAGGCCACCTCGATCCACAGCGATAGGCCCGACGGCAATGCCTGTGCGATACTGCGGCTGGTTGTTCGGCATCTGACACCTGCCGTACGACCCGACGACGTCCTGTCCGGCCTCCGGGTTACGGCCGACCTGGCGCCGCCGGTCCCCGCAGGGGTGACCAGGCTGGCGCAGGGGCTGCTCGATGAGGAGACCGGCACGGTGACCGACCCGCTGGCGCCCGACCGCGACGCTGCCACGGCCGCACCATCTGCGGCTGCTGGGCTGAGTACCGCGACGGTGCAGGGCGGGGCCTCCCCGGCCACTTCCGGGGACGGCACTGCGTAGGACGCGTCGTCGCGTCGCCGATCCACCAGGGTGCCACCCCGGTCCGGCAGACGCACTGACCAGGAGACTTTCGCCGGTCCGGTCCACGGGCCCGGCGAGCGAGACGACAGCTCCCGTGCGGCGCCCGCGCCCCGGACTGCGGAACCGCGCCCAGCGCGCGGACCGCGGCCGGAATCAGGCGCGGCGCCCGGGAGCGTGACGGGAGAACCGCCCGCATGCTCGAATCTATTGAGCCCACCGAATCCACGCGGTCCGCGGACCACGAGGGTGACACCGACAACTCGCCCAGCGACACGCTGCCGCCGCGCCGCCGGCGCCGGGTGGCGTCCCGCCCGGCCGGACCGCCCGCCGGTAAGGGCGCCCGTAACACCGTGGTGAGCGACGACCCGCCGGCCAACCACACCACCCCCACCGAGGACGCCGCGCCCGCTGCCGCGACGCAGCCCGCCGCCGACGAAGAGCGTCCGGCCCGCCCGCGCCGCCGCGCGACCCGCAAGGCCACCGCCGCGGCCGGCTCCCCGGCCGCCGCCGAGACCGCCGTCACGCCCGAGCCCGTCGAGGCCCCGGCCGCCGTCGCTGCTGAGGACGAGGCCCGTCCGGCCCGTACCCGCCGCCGCGCGACCCGCAAGGTGACCGCTCCGGCCGGTGCGCCGCAGGTGAGCGTCGAGGAAGCGGCCCCCGCCGCCGAGCCGGCGCCGGTCGCTGCCGCGGTGGAGGCCCCGGCCGCCGCCGCTGCGGAGGACGAGGCCCGTCCGGCCCGTGCCCGTCGCCGCGCGACCCGCAAGGCGACGGCGCCGGCCGCCGCGACGCCGGTCGTCGAGGAGCCCGCCGCCGAGGAGGCGGAAGAAGAAGAGGAAGCCGCCGCGGAGGCCGTCGAGGCCCCCGCCGCCCCCGTCGAGGAGGAGGCGCGTCCGGCGCGCACCCGTCGTCGGGCGACCCGCAAGGTGACCGCTCCGGCCGGTGCGCCGCAGGTGAGCGTCGAGGAAGCGGCCCCCGCCGCCGAGCCGGCGCCGGTCGCCGAGGAGACCCCCGAGGCCGAGGCGCCGCGGCGCCGGTCGCGCCGCCGTACCGAGCGGTCCGTCGAGGCGCCGGCCGACGAGGCGCCCGCGGCCCCGACCGCGGAGGAGCCGGCGACCGAGGCGCCCGCGCGCGGGCGCCGCCGGGCGCAGCGGCCGCCGACGGCTGTCTTCCAGGCGCCGGTCTTCGCCGAGCCGATGTTCCAGACCCCCGAGAGCGCCGCCGCCGCGCACGCCGCTGCGCGCCAGGAGGAGCCCGAGCCGGTCGTGGAGACGCCGGACGAGGCGCCCGCGCCGTCGCGCCGCCGTCGCCGTCGTCGCGGTGAGCCGGCCGAGGTCGAGGCCGTGACGCCGGCACCGGTCGAGGAGCCCGCTGCCGCGGCCGCCGAGACCGTGCCCGCCGAGACCGCGCCCGCCGCCGTCGAGGCCGAGGTCGAGGAAGCCGACGAGGAGCACGCCGAGGCCGGGACCGGCGACGAGGGCGAGCGTCCCTCGCGCCGCCGCCGTCGGGGCGGTCGTCGCCGTCGCCGCGGTGAGGCCGTCGACGGAGCCGAGGAGCAGTTCGCCGACGGCGGTGCCGCCGAGGACGACGAGGAGCCCGAGGCCGCCGAGGCCGGGGAAGGCGCCGAGGACCACCCGGAGGCCGGCGGCAGTTCCAGCAGCCGTCGTCGCCGTCGTCGTCGCCGGCGCAGCGGAGAGGGCGCGGAGCCCGACGGCTCGCACACCGACGACCCGGAGCGCACGGTCGTCAAGGTCCGCGAGCCCCGCAAGAAGGACGAGGGCACCGGCGCCGACGAGGTCCAGTCCATCAAGGGCTCGACGCGCCTGGAGGCCAAGAAGCAGCGCCGCCGCGAGGGGCGCGAGCAGGGCCGGCGCCGGGTGCCGATCATCACCGAGGCGGAGTTCCTGGCGCGCCGGGAGGCCGTCGAGCGGGTGATGGTGGTCCGCCAGAGCGGCGAGCGCACCCAGATCGGCGTCCTTGAGGACAACGTGCTCGTGGAGCACTTCGTCAACAAGGAGCAGGCCACCTCGTACGTCGGCAACGTCTACCTGGGCAAGGTGCAGAACGTCCTGCCGTCGATGGAGGCCGCCTTCGTCGACATCGGCAAGGGCCGCAACGCCGTGCTGTACGCGGGCGAGGTCAACTTCGAGGCGCTGGGCATGGCCAACGGGCCGCGCCGCATCGAGACCGCGCTGAAGTCCGGCCAGTCCGTCCTGGTCCAGGTCACCAAGGACCCGATCGGCCACAAGGGCGCCCGGCTGACCAGCCAGGTCTCGCTGCCCGGCCGCTACCTGGTCTACGTGCCCGAGGGCTCGATGACCGGCATCAGCCGCAAGCTCCCGGACACCGAGCGGGCCCGGCTGAAGCAGATCCTCAAGAAGATCGTCCCCGAGGACGCGGGCGTCATCGTGCGCACCGCCGCCGAGGGCGCGAGCGAGGACGAGCTGCGCCGCGACGTCGAGCGGCTGCAGGCCCAGTGGGAAGAGATCCAGAAGAAGGCGAAGGCGGCCTCCACCGGCTCGCCGAGCCTGCTGTACGGCGAGCCGGACATGACCGTCCGGGTCGTCCGGGACATCTTCAACGAGGACTTCTCCAAGGTCATCGTCAGTGGTGACGACGCCTGGCAGACCATCCACGGCTACGTCTCGCACGTCGCGCCGGACCTCGTGGACCGGCTGCAGAAGTGGACCTCCGAGGTCGACGTCTTCGCGACGTACCGGATCGACGAGCAGCTGATGAAGGCGCTGGACCGCAAGGTCTGGCTGCCCAGCGGCGGATCGCTGGTGATCGACAAGACCGAAGCCATGGTCGTGATCGACGTCAACACCGGGAAGTTCACCGGCCAGGGCGGCAACCTCGAAGAGACCGTCACCCGGAACAACCTGGAGGCGGCCGAGGAGATCGTGCGCCAGCTGCGGCTGCGCGACCTGGGCGGCATCGTCGTCGTCGACTTCATCGACATGGTCCTGGAGTCCAACCGGGACCTGGTGCTGCGGCGCCTGCTGGAGTGCCTGGGCCGGGACCGCACCAAGCACCAGGTGGCCGAGGTCACCTCGCTCGGCCTGGTCCAGATGACCCGCAAGCGGGTCGGCCAGGGCCTGCTGGAGTCGTTCTCCGAGCAGTGCGTGCACTGCAACGGCCGCGGCGTGCTCGTCCACATGGACCAGCCGTCGGCCGGTGGCGGCAAGCGCAAGAAGAAGGGCAAGGCCGGGGCGAACGGTGCCCAGCCGGAGCAGCCCGCCGAGGCCGTCACCGAGGGCGCGGCGGAGCCGGCCGCGATGGCCGAGGAGGAGGCGCCGGAGCTGGAGCCGGTCGCGGTGACCGAGTCCCAGCTGCAGCCGTCGATGGACGGTGCCGACGAGTGGTACGGCAGCGCCGCGGAGGCCGAGGCCGCCGCCATCGGGCGCGGCCGGGGCCGCCGTCGGGCCAGCCGCAAGGTGTCGGCCCCGGCCGGCGCGCCCAAGGCCGCCGCAGCGGCCGCCGCGATCGTGCTGCCGGCCGCCGAGCCGACCGCCCCGGTCGCGGAGCCGGAGCCCGCTCCCGAGCCCGTCGCCGAAGCGGTCGAGGCCGCCGCGGTCGCCGAGCCCGCACCGGCCCGTCCGCGGCGCCGCGCCACCCGTCGGGTGTCCGCTCCGGCGGGTGCGCCCGAGGTCGCCGGGGAGGCCGGGACGATCGTCATCGGCGCGCCGGTGACGGAGCCGGCCGCGGAGCCGGGCGTCGAGGCCCCCGAGCAGCCCGCCGAGGGCGCTGAGGGCGCGGAGGCCGTCGAGCCGGCACCCGCGGCCAAGAAGACCGCGAAGAAGGCTGCGGCGAAGAAGACGACCGCCAAGAAGGCGGCGGCGAAGAAGACCACGGCCAAGAAGACGGTGGCGAAGAAGACCACCGCCAAGAAGGCCGCGGTCAAGAAGACCACCGCGAAGAAGACGACGACGAAGAAGGCGGCGGCGAAGAAGACCGCGGCCGCTGCGGCGCCGGCCTCCGCGGAGGACTGAGCAGTGCCCGGCCCCGGACCGTCGCGAGGCGGTCCGGGGCCGGTTTGACCCCCTGGTCAAGGCCCCGTAACCTTGACCGTCGGTGTCTGTGTGGCACCGCGCCTTCTGAGCAAACACCTCTCGGCCTCGCCGAGGGAGGCCGCTCGTCCCACTCGTGGTCCACGGGTCGGATTGCATGGGACGTCCCTGAGCCCGTGAGAGCGGCTGGCATCAGAGGATCCGTTTCTAAGGAGAGAGAGTTCCGCGTGTACGCGATCGTGCGCACCGGCGGACGCCAGCAGAAGGTTGCTGTTGGCGACGTCATCGAGGTTGACCGCATTTCCACCAGCAACGTCGGCGAGACCGTCGAGCTCTCCACGCTGCTGGTCGTCGATGGTGACGCGGTCACCAGCGACCCGTGGGTCCTGGCCGGCGTGAAGGTCCAGGCCGAGGTCGTCGACCACCACAAGGGCGACAAGATCCGGATCCAGAAGTACAAGAACAAGACCGGTTACAAGAAGCGGATCGGCCACCGCCAGCTCCACACGGCGCTGAAGATCACCGGCATCGACGCTCCGGCGAAGTAAGGGACTGAGGAGACATGGCACATAAGAAGGGCGCATCGTCCACTCGGAACGGTCGCGATTCCAATGCTCAGCGGCTCGGCGTGAAGCGCTTCGGCGGTCAGGCCGTCCTCGCCGGTGAGATCCTGGTTCGCCAGCGCGGCACCCACTTCCACCCGGGCACGGGCGTCGGTCGCGGTGGCGACGACACCCTGTTCGCCCTGCAGCCCGGCGCGGTGCAGTTCGGCACCTTCCGCGGCCGCAAGGTCGTGAACATCGTCCCGGTCGCCGAGTAATTTCGGCCCGGACGACACACGTCGACAGCACGTCAGGGGCGGACCGCCTCTTCTCGCGCCAAGCGGGAAGACCGGTCCGCCCTTGGCGCGTTATGAACAAGACAATCCCGCTGTACGCGCGGTGTTCCCGGGCGTAGGCGGATATTCCGCTGAGAACGCACGAAAACCCCGCTGATCTGGAGGCATCCCCACCATGACCACCTTCGTGGACCGCGTCGAGCTGCAGGTCGCCGCTGGTAACGGAGGCCACGGCTGCGCCTCCGTCCATCGGGAGAAGTTCAAGCCGCTCGGCGGCCCCGACGGCGGCAACGGCGGCCGTGGCGGTGACGTGATCCTGGTCGTCGACCAGGACGTCACCACGCTCCTCGACTACCACCACCACCCGCACCGCAAGGCCACCAACGGCCAGCCGGGCGCGGGCGACAACCGCGAGGGCAAGAACGGCAAGGACCTGATCCTGCCGGTGCCCGACGGCACCGTGGTGCTGGACAAGAACGGCGAGGTGCTGGCCGACCTGGTGGGCCAGGGCACGCAGTTCGTCGCCGGCCAGGGCGGCCGCGGGGGCCTGGGCAACGCCGCGCTGGCCTCGGCCCGTCGCAAGGCGCCCGGCTTCGCGCTGCTCGGCGAGCCCGGCGAGGGCCGCGACATCGTGCTGGAGCTGAAGACCGTCGCGGACGTCGCGCTGGTCGGCTACCCGAGCGCCGGCAAGTCCTCGCTGATCTCGGTGCTGTCGGCCGCCAAGCCGAAGATCGCCGACTATCCGTTCACGACGCTGGTGCCCAACCTCGGCGTGGTGACCGCCGGCGCGACGGTCTACACCATCGCCGACGTCCCCGGTCTGATCCCGGGCGCCAGCCAGGGCAGGGGCCTGGGCCTGGAGTTCCTGCGGCACGTCGAGCGCTGCGAGGTGCTGGTGCACGTCCTGGACACCGCCACCCTGGAGTCGGACCGCGACCCGGTCTCCGACCTCGACGTCATCGAGGCGGAGCTGGCCCAGTACGGCGGCCTCGGCGACCGGCCGCGGGTGGTCGTGCTCAACAAGGTCGACATCCCGGACGGCCAGGACCTCGCCGACATGATCCGCCCGGACCTGGAGGCGCGCGGCTACCGCGTCTTCGAGGTCTCCGCGATCGCCCGCCAGGGCCTCAAGGAGCTGTCGTACGCCCTGGCGGACATCGTCGCCACGGCGCGGGCCGCCAAGCCGGCCCAGGAGGCCACCCGCATCGTGATCCGCCCCAAGGCGGTGGACGACGCGGGCTTCACGGTCACCAAGGAGGCCGACGGCCTCTTCCGCGTCCGGGGCGAGAAGCCCGAGCGCTGGGTCCACCAGACCGACTTCAGCAACGACGAGGCGGTGGGCTACCTGGCCGACCGGCTTAGCCGCCTGGGCGTGGAGGACGCGCTCCTCAAGGCCGGCGCCCGCGCCATGGACGGCGTGGCGATCGGCTCCGAAGAGGACGCCGTGGTCTTCGACTGGGAGCCGACGATGTCGGCCGGTGCGGAGATGCTCGGCCGCCGTGGCGAGGACCACCGCTTCGAGGCCCCGCGTCCGGCGGCCCAGCGGCGCCGGGACCGCGATGCGGAGCGCGACGAGGCGCAGGGCGAGTACGACGGCTTCTCGCCGTTCTGAGCCCGCCCGCCCGCCCGGCTGGACCGGGCCGGCACGCACGCCCGCAGGCCCCGGGAGGAACGCTCCTCCCGGGGCCTGCGGGCGTGTGCGGGCCGTGCGCGGGCTCCTGCGGGGTCAGACGGCGGCGGTGGCGTCCGGGGCGCCGCCGGAGCCGTGCCGGGCCGTCTCGGCGCCGGTCACGTCCTGCTGCGAGCGCTGCACGGGGATCCCGGACAGCCGGCTCTCCATCCGGCGCTGCCGCTCGTCGGCCTCGAAGAGCAGGTCCAGGGCGGCCTGGTTGAAGCGGACCGCCGACGGCGGGTCGGACGGGCCGAGCAGGTGCTCCTTGAGTTCGGCGCGGTCCGCGGCCATCGTGTCCCGCCCCGGGGCGCGGACGGTTTCCAGGAGCGCGGGCACCCCGGACGCGTCGGGGGCGAGGACGCTGGCCGCCCGTACGGTCGGGAAGTTCGCCCGGAAGTCGTCCTCGGTCATCCCGGAGGTGTTGGCGACCGCGTACGGCTTCTCGCTGGTCAGGTAGTCGGAGACCACGCTGGAGACGTCGCTGACCAGCAGGTCCGCCTGGTTGAAGCAGGTGAAGATGCCGGGGCGCACGGTGGTGATGACGCGGTGCTCCCACTCCGGGAAGGAGTTCCAGTACGCCTCCTCCCAGGCGACGACCGCGGCCTCGACGGCCGCCGCGCGGCCCTCCTCGGGCGTGCTCTGGAGCCGCATCCGCTCCAGTTCGTCGGCGCTCTTGCGGAAGTCGGCGGTGGTCAGCCGGTCGAGTTCGGCGGTGCGGCGGGCCAGTTCGGCGGCCGCCTCCGGGCCGGGCAGTGCGCCGCCGCGCCCGGCGTTGGCCTCCGCGATCATCGCCTGGATGCGGGCGTTGGCGGCACCGGCCCGCGGGTCCACCGACCCGGTCATCGGGTGCGGCTTGTACAGCAGTCGCACGGCGGGGTCGGCGAGCAGGGCGCTGACGATGTTCTCGCCGGCCAGGACCACCGAGGTGTTGCCCGGGTTGCCGTCCCAGCCCTCCCAGGTGGGGGCGTAGAGCACGGTGGTGTACCGGCCGAGCGGGGCGCCCTCGTAGGGGCGGATCGACGCCAGTTGGGGGCGGCCGACCTCGACGACGTCCTTGTCCTCGATGCCGATGTCGGCGAGCTGGTAGCGGTCCCGGGCGGCCGGGCCGGCCACCCACACCTCGTCGTACGCCTTGGCGTAGGGGTTGCAGGAGGAGAGCTTGTCGCTCTCGCCGTGGTTGATGAACGCGTGCTTGATGGAGGGGATCCGCAGGATCTGCGAGGTCTTGCCGGAGTTCGCCGGGTGCAGCAGCACCTTGAGGGCGGAGTGCTCCAGCCGCATCAGGTGGGCGACCTTCGGGATGCAGACGATCGGGATGTCGGTGGCCTCGATCTTCTGCACCATGAACCGCTCGCGGAGCACGATGATCGGCCGGCCCTCCAGTTCGGCCAGGGTGCCGAGCCACATGTTGGCCTGGTAGGCGGAGGCGGCGCCGCCGGAGAAGTACATGCCGAGGGTCGGGCGGTAGGCGGCCAGCCAGCCGTCCAGCCACTCCAGGGCGCGCTGTTCGGTCACGACCTGCTTCCCGGGCAGCAGCCAGGTGCTCAGGTAGAGGGTGCCGCCGGCGGAGAGCAGCAGGGCGACGCCGATGCCGATGCCGCCCCAGAAGGCGTTGCCGGTGATCGCGGTGACCATTATCCCGGCCGTGGTGGGCACCGAGAAGCGCAGCAGCCGGCGGCCGGTCTGGCGGTAGAGGAGCCGCGGCGGGGCGTCGGTGAGCCCCAGTGCGCTCGCGTCGACGTTGCGGGTGACGATCGGCAGGCTCCGGGAGCGGCGGACCAGGACCGCGACCGCCTGGCACACGAAGTGGGTGCCGTAGAAGGCGAGCAGGGTGATGGTGAGGGGGGCCTGCTCCTCCAGGGGGTTGATGCCGTCGATGTGCAGGAGGCCGACCAGCATCAGCATGTCCCGCAGCAGCTGACGCACCGTCACGTCGAAGCGGATCCGGCCGAGGAGGGCCAGCAGTCCGGGCTGCTGGTGCTGGAGGACCAGGTCAAGAACCAGGTTGACCACGGACGCTGCGATGAACAGCGGAATGACGGGCAGCAGCGCGCCGATCAACTGGGCGGTGAACGCGACCATCATCGCGAAGAGCGCCGCGAGCTGGACGGCTCGTCTGGGGGCGATTCCGGCGGAAGGCACGGGGGAGGGCTCCTGGCAGCAGAAAGGTCATGGGGGGAGGCCGGGGACGGCGGCCGGGTCCCGCGCTGCGACGCCGCAGGAGCGGCGAAACGGGACCGATGGACACCCGACCGTATGACCTTGTTGGCCTTGGTGACAATCTGCTGTGGCTCTCTTCGCCGCGAAACGGACCAATCGAACGCAACCTTCGAGTGTCATTCTCCGTCTTAGTTCTTTTCGGCCCGACTTCGTTTCCGACCCGCCGGTCGCCCGGCCCCGCTGTCCGCCGGGGCGTCCGCCAGGCGATATGGCGAGGCGCCCGCCGAGGCCGCTGCCGTAGATTTGCCGCTGTACGGGCTTCCGTACGGCAGAGGGATCGGCGAGCACAGGGGTATGCAGGTGGCTGCGGCAACGCGAGGCGAAGGGGCGGCCCGGAAGGCCACGACCGAGGGCGGTGACGGGGCGGGGACGCCGTCCACCGGCGGACGGGGCCGGGAGGGCGTGGCGGACGCCCGCCGCATCGTGGTGAAGGTCGGCTCGTCCTCGCTGACCACGGCCGCCGGAGGGCTGGACGCCGACCGGGTCGACGCCCTGGTGGACGTCCTCGCCAAGTACCAGGACAAGGAGGTCGTGCTGGTCTCCTCGGGGGCCATCGCCGCCGGCCTGGCCCCCCTGGGGCTCGACCGCCGCCCCCGCGACCTCGCCCGGCAGCAGGCCGCCGCGAGCGTCGGCCAGGGCCTGCTGGTCGCCCGCTACACCGCGTCCTTCGCCCGGTACGGCCGCCGGGTCGGCCAGGTGCTGCTCACCGCCGACGACACCAGCCGCCGGGCCCACTACCGCAACGCCTGCCGCACACTCGACCAGCTGCTGGCCATGGGGGCGGTGCCGATCGTCAACGAGAACGACACCGTCGCCACCGACGAGATCCGCTTCGGCGACAACGACCGGCTGGCCGCCCTCGTCGCCCACCTCGTCCGCGCCGACCTGCTGATCCTCCTCTCCGACGTGGACGGTCTGTACGACGGCGACCCGTCCCTGCCCGGTACGTCCCGGATAGACCAGGTCAGCGGCCCCAAGGACCTGGAGGGCATCTCCATCGGGAGCACCGGCAAGTCCGGCGTCGGGACCGGCGGCATGGTCACCAAGGTCGAGGCGGCCCGGATCGCGGCCGCGGCCGGCATCCCGGTCGTGCTCACCTCCGCCGTGCACGCCGCGGACGCGCTGGCCGGCGCCACCACCGGCACCCACTTCCTGCGCACCGGCCGCCGCACCGCCGACCGGCTGCTGTGGCTGGCCCACGCCTCCGCGCCGCAGGGCGCCCTGGTGCTGGACGACGGCGCGGTGCAGGCCGTCGTCGAACGGAACTCCTCGCTGCTGCCCGCCGGCATCTGCGCCGTCGAGGGCGACTTCTCCGCCGGGGACCCGGTCGAGCTGCGGGACGCGGGCGGTCGCGCGGTCGCCCGTGGGGTGGTCAACTTCGACGCCCGGGAAATCCCCCGATTGATTGGTCGTTCCACCCGGGATCTGGCCCGCGAGCTCGGACCGGCGTATGAGCGCGAGGTCGTGCACCGCGACGACTTGGTGCTGCTCCAGCACTGAACCGCCGCTGACGGGTGCCCGGTGCGGCCGGCCCGGCGCCGGGCTTCATCAGCCTTTCACCGGGGACCTTCGGCAAAACGGCCCCGCGAGCGGCCGCGGGCTGGTCAACTTTGTTGCGGGGGCGCCGCAGCAAAGCGGCGCCCGCAGCGCGCGAGCGCAGACGTCGAAGGACGACCGCACCAGTCGGCTCCGCACCGTGGAGGGGCGGAGCGATTCGCATCACAGGAGGCCGCCGGTGACACGAGGGCGCCCAGGGGCTCCGGCCCGAGGGACGGCGGAGCGCACACTGACCAGCGTCAGGACCGGACGGAGCGCCGCCCTGCCGGACGAGCCCGGCAGGCGTGCGGAACGGGACCGGACGGCGCCGCGGGCGCGGGAGGGCGAGCGCCGGGAGACGTCCCGGCTGTGGCACGTCACCCTCAGCGTCTCGGGCGCCGAGGCCCCTTTGAAGGAGGTCCGGCGGGCGCTCGAACAGCTCGCCCACGACCACCCGTTCCTGCTGACCAGCCGCTACGCCAACGACCACGCCGAGATCCGGTACTGGGAGGAGGCCCGGGACCTGCACGATGCGGCGGCCGTCGCCCTCCGCCTGTGGGGCGAACACCGCTCGACGGCCAAGCTGCCGCCCTGGGAGATCGTCGGCCTGGAGGTCATCGACCGGGAGACCTACCACCAGCGCGTCGCCGAGGGCTACGGGCCGCCGCCGGCCTCACCGGTCGGCGTGCACCCCTACTAGGAACGCCCCGACTGCTCCGCGCCCCGGCCCCACCGGGGCCCATCGGACGGCCCGCGGGGGACGCGACCCCCGCGGCGCCGTAGCGCACCGGCCCGCACGACGGTCCACCGGTCGCACCGCCGGTGTGACCGGCGTCCCGCTCTGTGGGATCCGGCGCGGCCGCCGTCCGGCGCGGCGTTAGGCTGCGGCCATGACCAGCAGCGCATCCCCGTCCTCGCCCGTCCTCGACACCGCCCGCCGCGCCAAGGAGGCAGCCGCCGTCCTGGCCCCGCTGCCGCGCACGGCCCGCGACGGGGCGCTGCTCGCCATCGCCGACGCCCTGGTGGCGCAGACCGACGCCCTGGTGGCGGCCAACGCCCAGGACGTCGAGAAGGCCCGGGCCGCCGGCACCTCCGCGTCGATCGTGGACCGCCTCACCCTCACCCCCGACCGGATCGCCGCCATCGCCGACGACGTCCGCAAGGTCGTCGGGCTGCCCGACCCGGTCGGCGAAGTGCTGCGCGGCTCGACCCTGCCCAACGGCCTCGACCTGCGCCAGGTCCGCGTCCCGCTCGGCGTGGTCGGCATCATCTACGAGGCCCGGCCCAACGTGACGGTGGACGCCGCCGCCCTCTGCCTGAAGTCCGGCAACGCCGTGCTGCTGCGCGGCTCCTCCTCCGCCTACGCCTCCAACAGCGCGCTGGTGGACGTGTTGCGGGGCGCCGTCGAGAGCGCCGGGCTGCCCGCCGACGCCGTCCAGCTGGTGCCCGGCGAGAGCCGGGACTCGGTACGCGAGTTGATGCGCGCCCGCGGCCTGGTCGACGTGCTGATCCCGCGCGGCGGCGCCGCCCTGATCCGCACGGTCGTCGAGGAGTCCACCGTGCCCGTCATCGAGACCGGCACCGGCAACTGCCACGTCTACGTCGACGAAGCCGCCGACCTCGACATGGCGATCGACATCCTGGTCAACTCCAAGGCCCAGCGCCCCAGCGTCTGCAACGCCGCCGAGACGGTGCTGGTGCACGCCGGCATCGCCGAGAAGTTCCTGCCGCGCGCCCTGGAGGCGCTGACCCAGGCCGGCGTGGTGGTGCACGGCGACGCCGCCTGGCAGCAGGTCGGCCCCGGCCTGGTCGCCCCGGTCACCGACGAGGACTGGGCGACCGAATACCTCTCCTACGACATCGCGGCCGCCGTGGTGCCCGACCTGGACGCCGCGGTGGCGCACATCCGCCGCTGGTCCTCCGGTCACACCGAGGCGATCGTCACCGGCTCGCAGGCGGCCGCCCGCCGCTTCACCCAGTTGGTGGATTCCACGACGGTCGCGGTCAACGCCTCGACCCGCTTCACCGACGGCGGCCAGTTCGGCTTCGGCGCCGAGATCGGCATCTCCACCCAGAAGCTGCACGCCCGTGGCCCCATGGGCCTGCCCGAGCTGACGTCCACGAAGTACATCGTCACGGGCGACGGCCACACCCGCTGATCCCACCGGGCGGACGGCCCCGTTCCGCCGCTATCCGACCGCTTCGCTCCCTGCCCAAAAGGTCCGGCCGGGGCTACTCTGGACGGGTGCCGGACGACGTGGGGGGCAAGCCGTTCCCGGACGGCGAAGAGCCCGACGAGCACCACCACGGGAGCCACGGACGAGCGGACGAGGAGTTCGCTTCCGTGGTCTTCGACGAGGAATTCGTACGGTCCGCGACGATCCACGAGCCCTCGGCGGTCGAGCGGATGTTGGCCGCCGCCGAGGCGCGCGCGGAGGCCGAGGCGGCCGCCCGCCCGGGGGGCGGTTTCGGACCGGACGACGACTACGACCACGACGCCGCCGCCGCGCGCCTCGGTGACCGCGCCGCCTCTCCGCCGGACGACCCCTACGGTCCCTACGGCGGGTCCCTGCGCCCCTACCGCGGCACCGCCCGGTGGCACCGCCCCATCGCCTGGGTGCTGGCCGTCGTGATGGGTGTCGGACTGGTGGCGCTGGCCTTCAGCGCCGTCTACCGCGGCGCCGCCGGCCGCGGGCAGAGCCCCGCGCCGCCGGCCAGCACCACCGGCGTCGACGCCCCGTCCTCCGGCGCGCCCCCCAAGGGCGGCCGGGACTCCCTGCGGGCGCCGCGTCCCGGCGTGTCGACGGCCGGCTCCGCGGAACCGCTGCGCCCGTCGTTCTCCGCGGGCACCGGGCCACGCTGACCGAAGTTGGCGTGCACTCCCGCGTTTACGTCGGCCCCGTCAGACCTACCCTTGTTGTATGACCGGGCCTGGTGACCCTCCCGAAGGGACGCCCGACGGCGCCCCGGGAGGCGGTGACGACGAGTACCGATCCGTGGTCTTCGACGAGCGGTTCGTGCGTGCCGCGCGCCTGCAGGAGTTCTCCGCCGACGAGCGGCTGGGGGAGCACCACGCACCGGCGGTGAAGATCCGCCACGCATGGTTGCGGCTGGGCGGATCCCGGCAGGCGGTCCTGCTGGTGCTGCTGATCGTGCTGGCCTTCGGCACCGCGGTCTACATGGGCGTCCGCCATCCGTACAAGGCCCCCGAGCCGGTCCGGGCCGAGCCGTTGCGGTCCTCGGTGGTGCCGCTGGCGCCGCCCGCTGCCGTACCGGGCGCGACCCCCACCGACCTCTTCGCGCACAGCCCGGCGGCCGACTACCGGATCGGGGCGGCCGGCATCAACCTGCCGTCCGTCCAGCGCAGTGCGCACTTCTCCGACGGCCAGATCGTCTCCGCGCTGGCCATCGCCAAGGACTACCTCGTCCGCTCCTCGGTGGACCCGGCCACCCTCACCGGCGGCTCCGTGCGGCCCGTCCGGCTGCTGCTGGACACCGGCCAACTCGACCAGTTCGACCGGAGCCTCGCGCACCCCGACGACAACGGGCGGGACGCGGCGACCGGCTGGCTGGTCCGCTTCGACGCGAAGCAGCTCCGCCTCGCCGACCGCAACGTCCGCGTCAACGGCACGCTGGACGCAACGGAGTTGAGCCCGGACACCCTCGACGTCGCCGCCGACTACACCTTCGTCTACGCGGTGGAGCCGGCCCCGGGCGCCCCGGTGGACGCCGCCGGGCAGCACACCGGCACGCCCACGGCGGGCGCCGCCTCGCTCGTCACCGTCCGGCGCCAACTGCACTTCCGGATCGGCCGGGACGACCTCGCCGACCACCGCCTGGCGGTCGTGCAGAGCAGCCTGCAGGCCGGGCCGATGAACTGCTCCTCGGACCCGGCCGACACGCTGCACCCGCTGCTCGCCGGGCAGCACGCGGGCCCCGACCGGCCCGCCGGCACCGACCCCTACGCGCAGGGCCGGGTCAACGCCGCGCTCTGCGGCGAGCTGTCGGCTACTTCCCAGCCGACTCCGAGCCGTCCGATCCGCTAGTGCCGTTGGTGCCGTTCCCGTTCGGTCGCGTGCCGAACACCGTGTCGCGGAGCTTGCCGCCCAAGTCGCCGGCACCGCCCGCGATGTCCCGCACCAGGCCCATCAGCGGGTCCTTGCTGGTGCGCACCGAGTCGGCGTAGTGCGCCGCGGAGTCCTTGAACGAGTCGGACACCGAGGCGTCCTTGTCCTCGTCGCGGCGCGGGTAGTGGCCGTCCATGATGCGCTGGTAGTCGCGGCTCTCGGCCCACTTCTTCAGCTCGGCGGCCCGCACGGTGGTGAACGGGTGGCTGCGCGGCAGGAGGTTGAGGATCTTCAGGACGGAGTCGCGCAGGTCGCCCCCGGACTCGTACTCCTCGGCCTGCTTGAGGAACGCGTCGACGTTCATCTCGTGCAGGTGGTTGCCGCCGGCCAGCTTCATCAGGCCGCGCATCGACGCCTGGAGGTCCTGCCCGACCAACAGGCCGGCCCGGTCGGCCGACAGCTCCGACTTGCGGAACCACTCGCGCAGCGCCGTCACGATCGCCATGACCGCGACGTTGCCGAGCGGGATCCAGGCCACCTTGGTGGCGAGGTTGGTCAGGAACAGCAGGATCGTGCGGTAGACCGCGTGCCCCGAGAGGGCGTGGCCCACCTCGTGGCCGACGACGGCCCGCATCTCCTCCTCGTCGAGCAGCTCGACCAGGCCGGTCGTCACGACGATGATCGGCTCGTCCAGGCCGATGCACATGGCGTTGGGCTGCGGGTCCTGGTTGACGTACATCGGCGGGACCTTCTCCAGGTCCAGGACGTAGCAGGCGTCGCGCAGCATGGCGTGGAGATGGGCGAACTGCTGGTCGCTGACACGGACCGAGTCCGACAGGAAGAGCAGCCGCAGACTGCGCTCCGGCAGCAGACCGCTGAGCGTCTTGAAGACGGTGTCGAACCCGGTCAGCTTGCGCAGCGCGACCAGCGCCGAGCGATCTGCCGGGTGCTCGTAGGACCGCGACGAGATGCCGGGGAACCGCTTGCGGTTCCGGCTCGGGGTGTTCGCGTCGCTGCCTGGGCTCTCCGTCATTGGGGCCTCCCCCTGTTCGACTGCGTGTGATTCAGCCTAGAGGACGCCACTGACAGGCGAATGGATGCCCGGGCGTACGCTGGCGTGCGGACCAATGCCCGCCAGGCCCGTACAAAAGGGAGCCACCACCATGCCGCATCCGAGTCTGCTGCTCGCCGCCGCCGAGAACGCTCAGAACGGCGGCCCCGGCTGGATCCTGCGCACCGTGATCATCGTCGGCGTGGTGGGTGCCGCGCTGCTCGCGTGGATCCTGCTGCGCGGCTACGGCAACCAGGACTGACGCCGGCAACGGGCAGCGGCGACCGCAGCGGACCGGCGCTCGCCGGGGGCCGGTGCCGAGCCGACCCACGCCGGCCCCCGGATCGGTCCGGGAGGCCGGTGGGACGCCTTCGGGCGGAGTCGGCGTGAGCCCCCGGTGACGTGGCGCTTACGATGTGGCGGAAGCCTCTGTCCTCGCCCCCGCCCGGATTGGTACCGCCAACGATGAGCCTGAACTCCGCTGCACAGTCCCTGGTATCCCTCGCCGAAGCGGGGCACGAAGGTGGCCAGCACGCCAGCCTGAGCCCCTACGTCACCGGTGGAAGCGCCCTTTTCATCCTGCTTCTCCTGCTCTGGATCACGACCCGCTTCAACCGCGACCGCTAAGCCTTCCCGCCCCGGCCCCCGGCACCGCGTCCCGCCAAGTAGGGTCTGCACGCATGGGAGAGCACACAGGGCCCGTGAAGCGGCGGCTGGGCGTGATGGGCGGCACTTTCGACCCGATCCATCACGGACACCTGGTCGCCGCCAGCGAGGTGGCCAGTCAGTTCCACCTCGACGAGGTCGTTTTTGTGCCCACGGGGCACCCGTGGCAGAAGAGCCACAAGACGGTGTCCCCGGCTGAGGACCGCTATCTGATGACGGTCATCGCGACCGCGTCCAATCCGCAGTTCGCCGTCAGCCGGATCGACATCGACCGCGGCGGCAAGACGTACACGATAGACACGCTCCGTGACCTGCGGGCGGAGCACTGCGACGCAGATCTGTTCTTCATCACCGGTGCCGACGCGCTCAGCCAGATCCTGACCTGGCACGACGCGGCGGAGCTGGTGTCGCTCGCCCACTTCATCGGGGTGACCCGGCCCGGCCACGTTCTCGCGGACCCCGGGCTGCCCGAGGGGGCGGTGTCCCTGGTCGAGGTGCCCGCGCTGGCCATCTCCTCGACCGACTGCCGGGCGCGCGTCGCCCAGGGGGATCCGGTCTGGTACCTCGTACCGGACGGTGTGGTGCGCTACATCGACAAAAAGCAGCTGTACCGCGACGACCGCTGACGGGGCAGACGAAAAGGGGCACCGGTGAGCGACCGACACGATCCGTACGGGCCGAAGGACCCACATCCCCAGGACCCGTACGCCCCTCAGCAGGGGCAGCACGGGCAGCAGGGACAGGGCTACACCTACGACGCGTACGGCCGGCCGGTGTCCCACGAGGCGCCGCAGCAGTACGAAGCGCAGCAGCAGTACGGGCAGCAGTCCTACGACCCCTACGGGCAGCCGGCCGGCTCCGGCGCCCAGCCCGGCTACGACCCCTACGACCCCTACGGGCAGCAGGGCGGTCAGGGGCCGCCCGCCCACCAGCCGTACCAGGGACAGCAGTCCGAGTACGGCTACGACGGGTACGGCGGTCAGCAGGTCCAGCAGCAGACCGGCTACCCCCAGCAGTACGACCCGTACGCCCAGCCCCGACAGGCGCCCCCGCAACAGCCGCCCCAGCAGGCGGACTGGATCCCCCAGCAGGCCCCGCAGCCGCCGTACGAGCAGTTCTCCTACGGGGACCAGCAGCCGCACCCCGGGCCGGCGCCCCACGAGCAGCCCCAGTACGCGCGGGCTCCCCAGACGCCGGCCGGCTCGGCGCCGGCGGCCGCCCCGGTGGAGCCGCCCGCGCCCGCCGACCCCAGGGGCGCCGCGGCTCCCGGGGGCGGGGTGGACGCCGAGGAGTACCACACCGAGCAGTTCTCCTTCGTGGAGGAGCCGGACGACGACTCCGAAGACGTCATCGACTGGCTGAAGTTCACCGAGAGCCGCACCGAGCGGCGCGAGGAGGCCAAGCGGCGCGGCCGCAGCCGGCTCATCGCGCTCTCGGTGGTCCTGGCCCTCCTGGTGGTCGGCGGCGTCGGCTACCTGTGGTGGGCGGGCAAGCTGCCGGGGCTGGCCGGCGCCGGCGGCGGAGCCGCGGCCGAGGCCAGCGGGCAGAAGCGTGACGTGCTGGTGGTGAACCTGCGGGACACCAAGTCCGGCAACACCTCCACCGCCCTCCTGGTGGACAACGAGACCACCCACAAGGGCACCACCCTCCTGCTGCCAAACAGCCTCATCGTCACCAAGGACGACGGCACCACCACGACGCTCGGCAAGTCCGTCAAGGACGACGGCACCGACGCGACCCGCGAGGCCCTCAACACCCTCCTGGGCGCCGACCTCAACGCCAGCTGGCGGCTGGACACCCCCTACCTGGAGAACCTCGTCGAGACGGTCGGCGGGATCACCGTCGACACCGACGCCGCCGTCCCCGGCGCCAAGAAGAGCGACCCCCCGGTCGTCAAACAGGGCACCGGCCAGCTCCTCAACGGGCAGGCGGCCGTCGCCTACGCCACCTACCAGGGCCCGGGGGACACCCAGGCCAAGCAACTGGCGCGGTTCGGGCAGGTCATGCAGGCCACGCTGGCGAAGGTCTCCAGCGACGCGGACGGCGCGACCGCCACCGTGAAGTCCCTGCTCCAGATCCTCGACCCGCCGCTCACCGAAGCCCAGCTGGGCAGCTCGCTGGCCCAGCGGGCCGAGCTGGCGAAGACCGGCAAGTACAGCACCGAGGCCCTTCCCGTGCAGGCCGACGGGACGATCAGCCAGAGCACCGCGGCCGGCGTCGTCAAGGACGTCCTGGGCGGCACGGTCAAGAAGACCTCGCCGGGCGTGACCCCGCGGATCGCGGTCCGCAACGCCTCCGGCGACAAGGCCGCCACCGGCAAGGCCCAGGTGGCACTGCTCAACGGTGGCTACACCTTCGTCGACGGCGGCAGCGGCTCCACCGCGGCCACCTCCCAGGTGACCTACGCCGACGCCCCGCAGCGGGCCAAGGCCGCCGAGGTCGCCAAGACGCTCGGCCTGCCCGCGGGCGCCGTGCAGCAGGGCAAGGTCGCCGCCAACGCGGACATCGCGGTGGTCCTGGGCCAGGACTACAAGGGCTGACCGCACGCCGGACCGCGCAGTTGACCAGGCAGGATGCCGGGACCTCCCGGTGGGGCGGAAATCCCCGCCGGGAGTGTCGGTGGTCCGTGAGACCCTTGAGGGGTACCTGACCGCCGATCCGGCCGCCCAGGACCACCGGTGCGCCTCGGCTGTGCCGCGCGTCCTGCGTCTCGGCCGGAGCCGGCTCCCCCGACCCGGAAAGCCGCTTGTGACCGCCACGGACCGTTCCCTCGAGCTCATCAACGCCGCCGCCCTTGCAGCGGCCGACAAGCTCGCGCACGACATCATCGCGTACGACGTCAGCGACGTCCTCTCGATCACCGACGCCTTCCTGCTGGCCTCCGCGCCCAGCGACCGCCAGGTGAAGGCGATCGTCGACGAGATCGAGGAGCGCCTCAACAAGGACCTCGGCGCCAAGCCGGTCCGCCGCGAGGGCGACCGCGAAGCCCGCTGGGTGCTCCTCGACTACGTCGACATCGTCGTCCACGTCCAGCACAGCGAGGAGCGGGTGTTCTACGCCCTGGAGCGCCTGTGGAAGGACTGCCCGGAGATCGACCTGCCCGAGGAGGCCAAGGCCACCCGTGGCAAGGCCGCGGAGCACTCCCGGACCACCGCGGTCGACGAGGACGGAGACCTGCACTGAACGGCACCAAGGGCGGCCGGGGCCGCCGCGTCGTCCTGTGGCGCCACGGTCAGACGTCGTGGAACCTGGAGCGCCGCTTCCAGGGTTCGACCGACATCGAGCTGACCGAGACCGGCGTCGCCCAGGCCCGTCGCGCCGCCCGGCTGCTGGCTGCCCTGCAACCGGACGCCATCGTCGCCTCCGACCTGCGCCGGGCCGCGGCGACGGCCGGCGAGCTGGCCGCCCTGACGCGACTGGAGGTGTCCCACGACGCCGCGCTGCGGGAGACCTACGCGGGCGCCTGGCAGGGCCTGACGCACGAGGAGATCCTCGCTCAGTACGGCGAGCAGTACGCCGCCTGGAAGCGCGGTGAGCCGGTGCGCCGCGGTGGCGGCGAACTGGAGACCGAGGTCGCCGACCGGGCCGCCCCGATCGTCCTCCACCACGCCGACAAGCTGCCGGACGACGGCACGCTGGTCGTCGTCAGCCACGGTGGCACCATCCGCACCACCATCGGGCGGCTGCTCGGCCTGGAGTCGCACCACTGGGAGGGCCTGGGCGGCCTGTCGAACTGCTGCTGGTCCGTGTTGGGCGAGGGTGCCCGCGGCTGGCGGCTGCTGGAGCACAACGCCGGCACCCTGCCGGAGCCGGTGCTCGGCGACGACGACTGAGTCCCCGGAGCGGGCCGGTCGGTCCGGATTTCACATCTGGGCAGGTCGCAGGCTAAAGTTCTTCTTGTTCGCGGCGCCGCCGGGGAAAACCCCGGAGGAACGGAACAAGACCCGGGGCTATAGCTCAGTTGGTAGAGCGCCTGCATGGCATGCAGGAGGTCAGGAGTTCAATTCTCCTTAGCTCCACAGCCCGGAAGATCCCGCCTCCTTCAGGAGGCGGGATCTTTGCGTTATGGGCGGGCGGTGCAGCCGCCCGGGCGTCGCGCACGGGTGACCCGAGGTCGTACCGGAAGCCGGAAGGCCGCCCGCCGGCTTTCCGCTGGCGCGTGAGCCATGCCACTGGTCCAGTGATGGGCGGCCCGTCGAGTGCGGTGGCGTCGTGCTCCGGCCTTCGCTCCGGGGCCGCGCGGGTCCCTCGGGGGCGGGTCGGTGGTGCGCGGGGGGATGGACTGTGCCGGATCGCAGTGTTGGAGCGCCTCTGTGCGGTTGCTGGTGCGGGACGGCGTCCTCGGGCGCCGGCGGGCGGGCGTGGCCCGGTGCTGGCCCGTGACTGTCGAGCGGTGGCCACGGGGCGTCGGGTTGGGTGCGAGGGCGTCGTCACGGGCGCTGTGGAGCTCTGTGGGGCGCTGTGGGCGGCGACACCGGGTCGTCGGGTGCTGGATGGCGTACCTGCACCCGTTGCACGGGAGGAGCGCGGCCGACGCCTGCCGACGTCACGTCAGTTCCGCCGCCCACTGCGGGACTTGGCGTTGGTGGCGGCTCCCGGAGGGCGGTGCGCGGTGACTCGGCCGGCTCCGGCTCCGGCGGGAACCTCGCTTTTCCGGACGCTCTTCCTGAACCGGTTGACGGCGGCAGGGGGAGCGCCGGGGGTGCGGGGGAGCGTTCTCGCACCGGCCGGCGCGGCGTCGCCCACGGGGCGGGTGGGGATGGTCCGCAGCCGGACCTGACCTGGTGGGCGGTCCGTGGCAGAATCGGACGGCGCCGCCAGGGGAGGAGAGATCGCGATGCCCGCCAGCATCCTTGGGCAGGTCGACGACCCGCCCGGCCCGACCGCCGCGTGCGATGCCGCGGAGGTGACCCTCCAGTGCCCCGCGTGCGGCTCCTCGCACGTTGCTCAGGTGCTGGGTGACAACGGCGGAGTTTCCTTCGTCTGTACGGCCTGCGGCCACAGTTGGAGCTGATGGATGGGCGCCCACAGCAGGAAGTGCGACTGGTGCGGCAGCGGCACGCCGATCGTCCGCGACATGGAACCGGTCAATGCCGACTACCAGTACTGGTGCGAGGAATGCGCGCGCGCCCTGGTCATAAAGGGCGACCCCATCGAGACCTACCGCGAGCTCGAAGGGGAGCCGATCTACGGTCGGCTGCTGGAGGAACACTGCACGCTGAAACGGTTCTATTCCTTCGCCACCGCTTGAGTCGGCGCGTGCGCGGGGCCGTTTCAGAACGAACCTGAGCCGCCCCAAGCGGTCACTTTCCGGCTCGCATTGGGCAGGTGCGAACACTTTCGCTCGATTCCGATGGTTCGGAATTCCCTTGGAACGGCGCGGTGTTCACGTGTCGCAACCTGCTGCCGAAACGGTCGGCCGCGGGACCGCGACGAGTGCCGGGGAGGCAGCGTGACGGGGGCGGGCATGACGGTGATCGGCAGCAGGCGGGCGGTGGCTAGCGTGCGGATTCCGGCGCGCCCTCCGGGTCGGAAACGGCCGCGGTCGGGGCCCCGGGCGGCGTCGCCGGATCGGATATCGCGTCGGTGGGCACCGGGCGCCGGAGGCGGGCCGCAGTCAGTGCCAGCAGGGTGATCCCGGCCAGCGGGTAGACCGCGGACAGCAGCATCTGGCCCGCGTTCTGGTGGAGTTCCTCGTGCTGGTGCCAGCGGTGGGGCACCCACCACAGCGCGAACGAGCAGAACAGCAGCCCCATGGCGACGGTCACCGTCCACCAGCGGCGGGCCCGGGTGCCCGAGTGCTGCAGCGCCTCGCCGCCCAGCAGGATCAGCATCGGCACGCCCCACACCCAGTGGTGCGACCAGGAGATCGGGCTGATCAGCAGGGCGGTGGCCGCGCAGGTCAGGGTCGCCCACGCGCGATCGCCGCGCAGCAGCGCCCCGGCGGCCAGCGCCAGCCCGGCGGCGGCCGCCAGCGCGGCCAGGACGAGCCAGACGGCGCCCGGGTCGTGGGTGTGCAGCAGGCGGGCCAAGGCCCCGCGCAGCGACTGGTTGGCGGTGATCTCCACTTCGCCGACCCGGTCGGCGGCGAACACGATCTCGGTCCAGAAGCGGTGCGAGTCGCGTGGAAGTACGGCCGCGGAGAGCAGGACGGTGGCGCAGAACGTCCCGGTGGCGACGGCGGCCTGCCGGAGCCAGGGGTTCCAGGCGGCCCGCCACCCGGCGCCGGCGCGCAGCCGTCGGACGGCGTGCACCGCACCGGCCAGCGCGAGGAAGACGGCGAACAGCGCCGGCGTCAGCTTGATGCCGGCCGCGATGCCGATGCCGATCCCGGCCCAGCGGTTGGTGTCCCGTCGGGTCAGGTCCCACAGGACCAGTACGGCGAGCAGGAGGTTGATCTGTCCGTAGCGCAGCGTCGTCCAGACCGGCTCGCACCACACCAGCAGCGCGGAGAGGGCCAGCGTCGCGGCGAGCGGGGGGATGCGCCGGGGTCGGCCGACCAGGCGGAGGGAGAGGTGGACGACGGCGACGAGCAGCACGAGGTTCCCGGCCGTGGCCAGGGTGCGCATCAGCGGGACGCCGAAGAAGGTGAGGGGGACGAACAGCAGCGCGGCGAAGGGCGGGTAGGTGTTGGGCAGCCGCGCGGAGGTGGCCACCATGTCGTAGAGGTCCTTGCCGTCCCGGGCGGTCTCGCCCTCGGCGCGGTAGACCATGAGGTCCACCATCGAGACATGCGCCAGGCGCTGGGCGACCCAGAAGGCGGCGAAGGAGACCAGGCAGGCCAGCGCCGCGGCGAGTACCGGGCGGCGGCGGATCGGGCCCGCGCCGGGGCGCGGGCCGCGAAGCTCGGTGGGCTGGTCGGGCTCCAGCGCGGTCACGGCGTACGGCTCCCCAGGACGAATCGGGCACGGCTCGCCGACAGTACCTTGGGTCCCCTCGGTGGGCGTGCGGGAGCACGATTTGGCAGAAGGCCGGGGGGCCCGTGTAATGTAGGCGATGCCGCAGCGGGGGGCCGGAAGGAAAACCGCAGCGGAGCAAGACCTGGGGCTATAGCTCAGTTGGTAGAGCGCCTGCATGGCATGCAGGAGGTCAGGAGTTCAATTCTCCTTAGCTCCACAAGAGACAGAGCGGGCCGTCCGTCAAGGACGGCCCGCTCTGTCGTGCGTGCGAGGGTCACTGGTTGCCGCGGTGCGGGGCCTTTCGGGGTTGCCCTGATGTTCGGTCAAGAACGTGCCCGATGTGGCAAGTTGAACATTCTTTCCGTGACCGATTCTGCTCGGCTGTTGCCGTTCCTTGGTCTCTTCTTGGTGATCGCATAACCCTGACATGAACGGTTCACCGAAAGAGTGGCGAATCGCGTGAGCGTCACATCCGACGCATTCACCGCTGACGAGGTGGCGCGCACCGGCGCACCGACGCGGCGTCACCCCGCAGCGCACCGCATCGCCACAGCAGGGGGTTACATGAGAGCAAGCCGCACCAGATCACCGCGGGTCCGCGTGGGTCTGGCCTGGGCGGCGGCGCTGCCGCTGGTTGCCGGAGCGCTCGCGCTCGGCGCACCGGCCGCGGACGCCGCGGGCCACGACGGTGGCCGGCACGCACTGCAGGGCACCAAGCCGCGGTGGGCCACTGACCAGGCCGACCAGGGCGCCACCGCCGGCGCCACCGCGGTCAACGCCCGGGTCTACCTGGCCGGCCGCGACGCCAAGGGCCTCGCGGACTACGCCAAGGCCGTCTCCGACCCGCACTCCGCCCAGTACGGGAAGTACCTGCGCCCCGCCCAGGTGCAGGCCCGCTACGGCGCCACGCAGGACCAGATAGCCCGGGTGACCGCCTGGCTGAAGAAGTCCGGCCTGACGGTCACCGGCACCACCGACCGCTACGTGACGGTCACCGGCGATGCGGCCGCCGCCGAGCGTGCGTTCGCCACCGACCTGCACAACTACCGCAAGAGCGGTCACACGTACCACGCGCCGTCGGCCACCGCCTCGGCGCCGTCGACGGTCTCGGACGCGGTCCTGACGGTCACCGGTCTGGACAACGCGCCCCGGATGGCCCGGCACCACTCCACCGAACTGCCGCCGCCGTCCGCGGTCTTCCGCAACGCCGGGCCGTTCTCCACGTACTACGGTTCGCGGACCAACCAGAACCTGCCCTCGGCCTACGGGAGCAAGGCGTCGTACGCGATCAAGGGCTACACCGGCAAGCAGCTGCGCGCCGCCTACGGGGCGAAGAAGTGGACCGGCAAGGGCGTCACCGTCGCGATCACCGACGCCTACGCCTCGCCGACCATCGCCAAGGACGCGGACACCTACGCCGGCCGCAACGGTGACCCGCGCTACCGCAAGGGTCAGCTGTCGCAGGTCCTGCCGAAGGACTACACGCACATCAAGGAGTGCGGCGCGGCCGGCTGGTACGGCGAGGAGACCCTCGACGTCGAGGCCGTGCACGCGGTCGCCCCCGGTGCGGACATCGTCTACGTGGGCGCCGCCTCCTGCCAGGACGACGACCTGCTGGACTCGCTCGGCAGGGTCGTCGACGGGCGGCTGGCCGACATCGTCTCCAACTCCTGGGGCGACGTCGAGGCCAACGAGACCCCGGACACCGCTGCCGCCTACGACCAGCTCTTCCAGCGGGGCGCCGTCGAGGGCATCGGCTTCTACTTCTCCTCCGGTGACAACGGTGACGAGGTCGCCAACACCGGCACCAAGCAGGTGGACACCCCCGCGAACTCCGCGTGGGTGACCGCGGTCGGCGGCACCTCCCTGGCCGTCGGCAAGGGCAACAGCTACCAGTGGGAGACCGGCTGGGGCACCCAGAAGGCCGTGCTCTCCAAGGACGGCAACGACTGGACCGACTTCCCCGGCGCCTTCAACGGCGGCGCGGGCGGCGGCACCAGCAAGACCGTCGCGCAGCCCTTCTACCAGCGCGGCGTCGTTCCGGACGCGCTGGCCAAGGTCACCGGCGGCGGCGCCATGCGCACCGTCCCGGACATCGCGGCGGTCGCCGACCCCAACACCGGCTTCCTGGTCGGCCAGACCCAGACCCTGCCCGACGGCAAGCTCGGTTACGAGGAGTACCGCATCGGCGGCACCTCCCTGGCCGCCCCGGTGATCGCGGGCGTCCAGGCGCTGGCCCAGCAGGCCCGGCACGGCATCGCCATCGGCTTTGCCAACCCGGCCATCTACCAGAGGTACGGCACCGCCGCCCTGCACGACGTCACCGACCACCCGCTGGGCGCCGGCCGCGACCTGGCGGTCGTCCGGGTCGACTTCGCCAACGGCATCGACGCCAGCAAGGGCACCATCACCTCGCTGCGCAGCCTCGGCAAGGACAGCTCGCTGCACGCCACCGTCGGCTACGACGACGTCACCGGCGTCGGCACCCCGGGGGCCGGGTACGTGAGCTCGTACCGTCCCTGACGCCCGTGCGCGGCACCCGCGCTCCGTGGCCCCGCGTCCTTGAGGGCGCGGCGGGCGGAGCGCGGGTGTACGGGAGCGGGGCCCGCGCCGGGGGAAACCCGGGCGCGGGCCCTGGGTGCCCTGCGGTACCCTGGCGCCATGTGTGCCGTACGCCTTCTGCTTAGCGGGCCGCGCTGATCAGTCCCGACCGGGCCCTTCGCTGTGGCCGCCCGGGTCGGCATCGGCGCGGCTTCCCCTCCTGCGAGAGGGGCATTTTTGTTTCCGCAGAAACCGTGTCCGCAGCAGCCGCAGGCAGAGACGATCGATGGAGCTTTGAGGACGATGAGCGAGACGACCAATGCTGCTGAGGTGGCAGCGCCGCACCGCTATACGGCCGTGCTGGCCGCGGACATCGAGGCACGCTGGCAGGACTTCTGGGAGGCGGAGGGGACCTACGAGGCCCCGAACCCCAAGGGTGATCTGAGCGGCGACGCCGCGCTGGTGGCCCGTCCCAAGAAGTTCATCATGGACATGTTCCCGTACCCCTCGGGTGCGGGGCTGCACGTCGGCCACCCCCTGGGCTTCATCGCCACCGACGTCTACGCCCGCTACCACCGCATGACGGGCCACAACGTCCTGCACACCCTGGGCTTCGACGCGTTCGGCCTGCCCGCCGAGCAGTACGCCGTGCAGACCGGCACCCACCCGCGGGTCTCCACCGAGGCCAACATCGTCAACATGCGGCGCCAGCTGCGCCGCCTGGGCCTGGGCCACGACCAGCGCCGTTCGGTCGAGACCATCGACCCGGCGTACTACAAGTGGACCCAGTGGATCTTCCTGCAGATCTTCAACTCCTGGTACGACCCGGAGGCGGACTCGGCGCGGCCGATCGACACCCTGGTCGCCCAGTTCGAGGCCGGCACCCGGCCCACCCCCGACGGCCGGCCCTGGGCCGAGCTGTCCGGCATCGAGCGGGCCAACGTGCTGGGCGAGTACCGCCTGGCGTACGCCTCGGACGCCCCGGTCAACTGGTGCCCCGGACTGGGCACGGTGCTGGCCAACGAGGAGGTCACTGCCGAGGGCCGTTCCGAGCGCGGCAACTACCCGGTCTTCAAGGCCAAGCTGCGCCAGTGGAACATGCGCATCACCGCCTACGCGGACCGGCTGCTGCGTGACCTGGACGCGCTGGACTGGCCGGAGGCCATCAAGCTGCAGCAGCGCAACTGGATCGGCCGGTCCGAGGGCGCCCGGGTCGACTTCCCGGTCGGCGACACCGACAAGATCACGGTCTTCACCACCCGCCAGGACACGCTGTTCGGCGCGACCTACATGGTCCTGGCCCCCGAGCACCCGCTGATCGCCGGCGCCGACAACGGCGGCGGCTCCCTCGTCCCCGCCTCCTGGCCCGAGGGCACCCACGAGGTGTGGACCGGCGGGCACGCGACCCCGGCCGAGGCGGTCGCCGCCTACCGCAAGCAGGCCGCCGCCAAGTCCGACGTCGAGCGGCAGGCCGAGGCCAAGGACAAGACCGGCGTCTTCACCGGCGTCTACGCCACCAACCCGGTCAGCGGCGAGCAGGTCCCGGTCTTCATTGCCGACTACGTCCTGATGGGCTACGGCACCGGCGCGATCATGGCCGTCCCGGCCCACGACGGTCGCGACTTCGCCTTCGCCCGCGCCTTCGAGCTGCCCATGCGCTGCGTCGTCGAGCCCACCGACGGCCGCGGCACCGACGCCGCCGCCTGGGACGACGCGTTCGCCTCGTACGACGCGAAGCTGGTCAACTCCGCCGGTGCGGCGATCTCGCTGGACGGTCTGGGCGTGACCGAGGCCAAGGCGAAGATCACCGAGTGGCTGTCCGCCAACGGTATCGGCGCGGGCACCGTCAACTACCGGCTGCGCGACTGGCTGTTCAGCCGTCAGCGCTACTGGGGCGAGCCGTTCCCGATCGTCTACGACGAGGACGGCGTGGCGCACTCGCTGCCCGAGTCGATGCTGCCGCTGGAACTGCCCGAGGTCGACGACTACTCGCCGCGCACCTTCGACGCGGACGACGCCGACACCCGGCCCGAGACGCCGCTGTCCCGTAATGAGGACTGGGTCAACGTCGAGCTGGACCTGGGCGACGGCCGCGGGGTGCAGCGCTACCGCCGCGAGACCAACACCATGCCCAACTGGGCGGGTTCGTGCTGGTACGAGATGCGGTACCTGGACCCGAACAACGACGACGCGCTGGTCGACCCGGCCGTCGAGCAGTACTGGATGGGCCCGCGCGACGGTCAGCCGCACGGCGGCGTCGACCTGTACGTGGGCGGCGCCGAGCACGCCGTGCTGCACCTGCTGTACGCCCGCTTCTGGTCCAAGGTGCTGCACGACCTGGGGCACGTCTCGTCCGTCGAGCCGTTCCACAAGCTGTACAACCAGGGCATGATCCAGGCGTACGTCTACCGGGACGCCCGCGGCATCGCGGTCCCGGCGGCGGAGGTCGAGGAGCACGACGGCGGCGTCTTCTACTACGAGGGCGGCAAGGTCTCCCGGCTGCTGGGCAAGATGGGCAAGTCCCTGAAGAACGCCGTCACGCCGGACGAGATCTGTGCCGAGTACGGCGCGGACACCCTGCGCCTGTACGAGATGGCGATGGGCCCGCTGGACGTGTCGCGTCCGTGGGACACCCGGGCCGTCGTCGGCCAGTACCGCCTGCTGCAGCGGCTGTGGCGCAACGTGGTGGACGAGGCGACCGGTGGGGTCACCGTCGTCGACGCCGAGCCGGACGAGGCCACCCTGCGGGCCCTGCACAAGGCGATCGACGGCGTCACCCAGGACATGGCGAACCTGCGCTTCAACACCGCCATCGCCAAGATCACCGAGCTGAACAACCACCTGACCAAGGTGGGCGGGCCGGTTTCGCGCACCGTGGCGGAGCAGCTGGTGCTGCTGGTCGCCCCGTTGGCGCCGCACATCGCCGAGGAGCTGTGGCGCAAGCTGGGCCACGCCGACTCGGTCGTCCACGCGGACTTCCCGGTGGCCGACCCGGCGTACGTCGTGGACGAGACGGTGACCTGCGTCGTGCAGATCAAGGGCAAGGTCAAGGCCCGTCTGGAGGTCGCGCCGACGATCTCCGACGCGGACCTGGAGGTGGCCGCGCTGGCCGAGCCGGCGGTGGTCGCGGCGCTGGGCGACGCGGGCATCCGGAAGGTGATCGTCCGGGCGCCGAAGCTGGTGAACATCGTTCCGGCGTGAGCCGGACGGCGGCGCGCGGGGCCGGTGCGACGGGAGATCCGGCCCCGGCCCCGCGGCCGTCGAACGCACCTTCCTGAGCCCTGCCGCCACGCCCCTGACCTGGTCTTTCTCGGGTCAGGGCGGTGCGTGGGGCCGGGGCTGCGGGCGGGTGTAAGGGGTTTCCCCTACGGGCAGGTTGGGGGTTCGTTTGGAACCCCCGACGTGCCCGACGCGTTTACCGTGGAGGTACGGGCGCCGGCGGAGAAACCGGCGCCGTCGACACCCAGGGGAGTGCCCATGGAAGCTGCCGTCGCCGTCTTCGGGCTGCTCTTCGTGCTGTTCGTGGTCGCCGGGGTGTTCGTCACGGTCAAGGCGGCCCAGGCGGCCAAGCGCGGGGTGGACCGCAAGGTCGCACAGGCCCGGCGGACGGTCGAGGACACCACCCTGCGGGCCCGGCAGTTCACCCAGCCCGGCGCCGTCGGCGAACTCGCGCAACTGCGGCTCTCGCTGCGCACCTCGATGCGGGCCACGCAGGAGATCCTGCACGCCGCCTCCCCCGACGACGCCTCGCTCGCCGAGGCGGGACGCCTCTTCGAGCGGCTCAGCGCGCATGGCCGGGAGCTCGACGAGGACCTCCGCCGCCTGGAGCGCGAACCCAACCGGGCCACCCTCGCGGACCGCCTCCCCGAGCTGCGGGAACGCCTGGCGCGGATCACGCACTCGGCGGAGTCGCTGCGCTGGGCCGCCCGGGACCGTGCCCGCAAGTTCGCCGACGACGACCTCGCCGCGCTGAGCGACCAGATCGACGTGGAGGCGGGGGCCCTGCGGCACTGGACGGACGACGCGTCGGGAGGCGAGCGGGAGCAGCGGACGGCCGGCGGGGCGTCCGGGGCGGATGCGGGCCAGGCCCGTGGCGGGGCGTACTCCTGGGGTGCGGCGGAGGACGAGGCTCCGGCGATATCGGCCCGGGATCCGCGTACCCGGCCGACGTACTCGTGGGAGAAGACGCCGCAGCCGGAGCCGTCCCGTCGGGCCGAGGGCAGCGGCGGCGTGGCGGGCTAGGGCTGGCCGGTCGGCGGAAGGCGAGGGGTGACGGAATGCCCGCGGGCGGGCGACGGAAGGCGCGGGGGCGAGTGTGTTCGGGGTGGGGCGTGGGGTTTGCGGGGGATGTTCCGGGCCGTCGCTGCCGTGGTCCGGTCACGTCCGGCGGCCGGTCGCGGTCCGTTACGCGCCTCCGTGTTCCGTTTGCCATCTACGGGCCGTGACCTGGGCGGACTTGGCGTAGCCTTGGCCAAACCTGGAAGATCTTGGGGAGGGGCCCGCACTGTCGAGCGCCCGCCTCCCCGGATAACCTCCCAGTCATGTCCCGCCATGTCGCGATCGTCACCGATTCCACGGCCTACCTGCCGCGGACGGCTGTCGAACGCCACCGCATCACGGCCGTACCGCTGACCGTCGTCCTGGGGGACCAGGCCCTCGAAGAGGGCACCGAGATCTCCGCGAGATCCGTCGCCCAGGCGCTCCAGAAGCGTCGACCCGTGACGACCTCGCGGCCGAGCCCCGCCGTGTTCGCGGACACCTATCGCAGTCTCGCGGCGGCCGGGGCGAGCGGCATCGTCTCCCTGCACCTCTCGTCGGAGTTCTCCGGCACCTACGACGCGGCGGTGCTGGCGGCGAAGGACGCCCCGGTGCCGGTGCGGGTCGTGGACACCGGGATGGTGGCGATGGCCCTCGGGTTCTGCGCCCTCGCCGCGGCGGAGACGGTGGACGCCGGCGGGGACGTCGACGACGCGGTGGCCGCCGCGGAGAAGCGCGCCGCGGGCACCTCCACCTACTTCTACGTCGACACCCTCGACTACCTGCGGCGGGGCGGCCGGATCGGGGCGGCGCAGGCCCTGCTCGGCTCGGCCCTTGCCGTCAAGCCGATCCTGCAACTCGCCGACGGGCGGATCGAGTTGCTGGAAAAGGTCCGCACGGCCTCCAAGGCCATCGCGCGCCTGGAGGAGATCGCCGCGGAGCGGGCCGGGGAGGGGCAGGTCGACATCGCGGTGCACCATCTGGCGGCGGCGGAGCGCGCGGAGGCGCTGGCCCAGCGGCTCCGGGAACGGGTGCCGGGCCTCAACGAACTGCTGGTGAGCGAGGTCGGCGCGGTGATCGGGGCGCACACGGGGCCCGGGTTGCTGGGGGCCGTCGTCTCGCCGCGGTGAGCGGGCTGTCGGCGTCCTGGGCGTCGGCGGTGCGACGGGTGGGCGGTGCGGTGCGCGGGCCGGGCGCGGGCGTCCTGGCCGGCGGGGCGACGCGTCGGTTGGCGAGTGACGGCTCTGTGACGCGTGCTCAGGCCGTGGCGGATGGTGCCTTCAGCTGCCCTTGTGGGTGACGGAATTATCCACAACTCGCTACTTATCCACGGGATGTGAGGCCGTTCAGCGGGATCCGCACGAGGTGCCTACCGTCGAGCGGCATGAGCACTTATCGAACGGTTTTCTCGCCGGATGCAGCGTCCGTGTCGGTGTCCCTCTCCGCGTCCGGGTCGTCGGGCGGCGGGTCCGTCCCGTCGGCCGGGGCCATGACCTCCGCGGCGCCGTTCGCGCGGTGGGGCAAGCGGGAGCGGGAGCGAGCGCGGGAGTGGAAGCGCGAGCGGATGCGCGCGCGGGCCGCGGTGATCTTCGGCGCCGGTCTGGAGGCCGGTGACGGGGGCGAGGGCGGGGACGGGAAGGGGGCTTCCGGTGCGGGCAGGGAGGCCGGTTCCGGGCAGGACCCCGGCGGGGGGAGCGGACGCCCGGCACAGGGGGCCGGTACGTCGGCAGGCGCTGCCGGCTTGGGCACGGACACCGGTCCCGGGCGGGACGGCGTCGCGGGAGCCGTGCCGCAGGCGCAAGGGCAGGGGGATCGGGCGGACTGGCCCGGTGCCGGCGCGCAGGATGCGGAGGGGCCGGCCCCGAGGGCCATCGGTGCGGACGGTCGCCGTGGCCGGGGCGCCGCGCGGGATCCGCACGGGCCGAGCGGCGGTCCCGGCCCGTTCGACACGAGGGACGAACCGTCGTACGCGCATCGGGCGCCGCCGCGCCGCGAACACGATCCGCCCGGTGCTCGCAGGTCGGAGCGCTGGCGATCTGCGGTACGCGAACGACTCCCGCTGTGGCTGCAGTTGCGCTGCGGTACGGACGCGAAGGCGTTGGCCGCGCTGGCCCTCGTGCTGGTGGTGGCCGTGGGCTTCGCCGTCCAGCACTTCTGGGCGGCGACTCCGGAACGGGTGAGTGCACCCGGTGCCGAGCGGCCGAGCGCGGCGCCCGGCCCCGGGACCCACCCGCCGGGCCCGACCTGGGCAGCGGCGGACGCCCCGCCCCGTGGCCCGGCGACGTCGGGGCCACCAGGCGGCGCGGTCCGGATGGTCGTCGTGGACGTTGCGGGGAAGGTCCGGCATCCGGGCATCCACCGGCTGCCCGCGGGATCCCGGGTCACCGACGCGCTGGCGGCGGCGGGCGGAGCGCTGCGCGGCACGGAACTCCGTGGGCTGAACCAGGCGCGGCTGCTGACCGACGGCGAGCAGATCGTGGTCGGCGAACCGGGCGCCGGTACCACGGGCGGCGCGGGACAGAGCGGCGGCGGTGGCGCCGGTGGCGGCGCGGGCAGCGGTGGACCGCCCGGCCCGGCGGGTGGACCGGTGAGCCTGAGCACGGCGACGGAGCAGCAGCTGGACGCGCTGCCCGGAGTGGGCCCGGTGCTGGCCCGACACATCGTCGAATTCCGCACCCAGCACGGCGGGTTCACTTCGGTGGACCAGCTTCGGCAGGTGACCGGCATCGGTGCGCGCCGGCTCGCCGATCTGCGCCCCCTGGTGACGCCATGACGTGGGCTCGGGAGGAGGATGCCGCGCCCCTCGGGACGGTGGCGGAGGCGAAGGGGGACGGTCCCGCCGATCTGCGACTGGTCGGGCCTGCGTTGGCGGCGTGGGCGGCGGCAGCGTTCGCCCTGGGCGCACCGGGCGGTGCGGTGGGCGTGGGTTGTGCGGCGGCAGTGGTGGTTGCGACATTCCTGCTGTGGCGGGCCAAGGCGCTTGCGTCGGGAGCCGGCGGCCGGTTCCCGCAGGGCCGGGAGGCGGGCCACGGGCGGCCGGCAGGGGCGTGCGTGGCGCTGGCGGCGGTGTTGCTCTGCGCCGTGGCCGGCGCCGCGTCCGCCGCGCTGCACGCCGCGGACGTACGACGCGGACCGCTGCCCGCCTGGGCCCAGCGGTACGCACGGCTCACGGTGGACCTGGAGGTGACCGACGATCCCCGGATGACCCGGCCCAAGGTCCGCGGCTCCCAACGCACGCCGCCGGCACTGGTGTTCACCGCCGACGCCGTCCGCATCGCAGCCCCGGACGGCACGGTCACCGAGGCCCGCACTCCGGTGCTGGCCGTGGTCCAGCATCGCGACGCAGAAGACGAGGAGGACGGAGGTGGGGCGAGCGGAGGGGGCGGAGGGGCGGAGGGCGACGCGCCTTCGAGGACGGGGCCGGAGCGTGGAGCCGACGCGGGGCGAGGGAAGACGCTGGCCCAGTGGCGGGGGTTGCTGCCGTCGACCCGCATCCGGGTGGTGGCGCGTGCCGCACCACCGCTGGCGGCGGCGGACCGGATAGCCGCGGTGCTGCGGGTCACCGCCGACGGGCCGCCGACCCAACTGGGACCGCCCTCCGCCCTCCAACGGTTGGCCGGCAGTCTGCGCGCCGGGCTGCGCGACGCGACCGACGGGCTGCGCGCCGACGCCCGCGCACTGTTGCCGGGCCTCGTCGTGGGTGACACCGCACGCGTGCCGCCGGAGCTCGACGAGGCATTCGCCACCACCGACCTGACGCACCTGCTGGCGGTGTCCGGCAGCAACCTGACCATCGTGCTGGCCCTGCTCATCGGCCCACCACACCTCGCCAGCCGGGCCGAACGACGAGGCGCGGCCCGGCATCTGGGGCTTTCGCTGCGCGGTACCGCCGTGGTGGGCGGGGCGCTCGCCCTCGGCTTCGTCGTCGTGTGCCGCCCGGACCCGAGCGTGTTGCGGGCCGCCGCCTGCGGACTGATCACGCTGCTCGCCATCGGCACCGGGCGCCGCCGCTCGTTGCTTCCCGCACTCGCGGCCGCGGTGCTGTTGCTCGTCCTCTACGACCCTTGGCTGGCCCGCAGGTACGGCTTCCTCCTGTCCGTTCTGGCGACCGGGGCGCTGCTGCTCCTCGCTCCGCGGTGGAGCGCAGCCCTACAGCGCCGTCGGGTGCCGGCCCGGCTCGCCGAGGTGATCGCCGCAGCGGCGGCCGCCCAGGCGGTCTGCGCACCCGTCATCGCGGTGCTCGCGGCGCGGGTGGGACTGATCGGCGTCCCCTGCAACCTGCTCGCCGAACTCGCGGTGGCCCCGGCCACGATCCTGGGCTTCTCGGCACTCGCCGCCGCCCCGGTCGCCCTGCCGGTCGCCAAGGCGTTGGCGTGGTGCGCGGGGTGGCCGGCGGAGTGGATCGCGGGCGTCGCCCGCACCGGGGCGGAGCTTCCGGGCGCGGAGGTCGACTGGCCCGGCGGCTGGGTGGGCGGGCTGATGCTCGCCGCGGCCACCGTGGTGTTGCTGGCGGTCGGTCGCCGGGCGCTGCGCCGCCGGTGGCTGTGTGCGCTGTGCGCGTTGGCCCTGGTGCTGGCGGTGTGCCGGCCCGCGCCCCTCACCCGGGTGCTGACGGGCTGGCCACCACCGGACTGGCGGGTCGTGGCGTGCGACGTGGGACAGGGCGACGGACTGGTGCTGGCGGCGGGGGACGGTACGGCGCTGGTGGTGGACACCGGGCCCGAGCCCCGTGCCATCGACCACTGCCTGACCGGTCTGGGCGTCCACCGGATCCCGCTCCTGCTCCTGACACACTTCCACGCGGACCACGTGGACGGCCTGTCCGGGGCGCTGCGGGGGCGATCGGTCGGTGCGATCGAGATCACGACGTTCCAAGAGCCGAGGGGGCAGGCGGCGTTCGTACGGCGGGTGGCGGCCGGTGCCCGGATCCCCGTCGCCCGCGCCGTACCGGGGGAGCGGCGTCATCTGGGCCCTCTCACATGGGAAGTCCTCTGGCCGGGTGCCTCTCCGCCGGGTGTCTCCCCGCCGGGGGTGGGGACGGCGGCTGGTGAGGGTGGGTTCTCCGGGCCCAACGACTCCAGCGTCGCGCTGCTCGTCCGGACGGGTGGGCTGACCGTCCTGCTCCTGGGAGATCTCGAACCGCCCGCTCAGCAGGCCCTGTTGAGCGCCCATCCGGAGCTGGCCGCCGTCGACGTCCTGAAGGTGGCGCACCACGGTTCCGCCTATCAGGACCCGGAGTTCCTGCACCGTCTGGCACCACGGCTGGCCCTGATCTCCTGCGGCGTCGGAAATCCGTACGGGCATCCGGCTCCCCGCACCCTTGCGGCGTTGCGGGCCGGTGGCGCGTTGGTGCTGCGCACGGACGCCGATGGCGCCATCGCGGTCGTCGGCACTCCCGGCAGGCTGTCCGCGGTGGTCGGTGGGCGTCGGCCCCCAAGACGGTCGGGACCCTCCGGCGATCGGCCCTCCCGAGGCGGAGCCCGCCGTGGCCGGCCGTCGCAAGGGCGGCTGAGAGGGAGGGGAAGACGCCGGTGTCGGGTGCGTCATCGATGGGGCGGCCGCATCGGGTTCCACGGAAGGGGAGGCGCGTTCCACCGGAGGGAGCGAGGCCCACCGAAGGGGAAGGGAGCCCCGCCGGGGAGCGCGGGAGCCTGACCGGAGAGGAAGATCGTGCGGGTCTGCGGGTCTGTGGCCCGATGGGGTCCGCGCGGCATACGGCGCGAGCTGCGCGCGCTGAGAGGAAGGCGGGCAGGTGCCGGCCGAATGGAGAGGAAGAACAGCTGATGGATGAGGTCACTGCGGATGCTTACCTTCGGCGGATAGCCGCCGACCGGCCGACCGTTCCCGACGCGGAGGCGCTGCGGGCGCTGCAACTGAGCCATCTGCGGGCCGTGCCGTTCGAGAACCTCGCCATCCACCTGGGCGAGGAGATCGTCCTCGCGGAGCGGCCGCTGCTGGACAAGATCGTGGGTACCCGCCGCGGCGGCTTCTGTTACGAACTCAACGGTGCCTTCGCGGTGCTGCTCGGAGCACTCGGGTACGAGGTCGAGTTGCTGTCGGCCCGGGTGTTCGGGCCGGAGGGGCTGGGGATTCCGTACGACCACCTCGCGCTGCGGGTGCACACGCCCACCGGGCCCTGGCTCACGGACGTCGGATTCGGTCGGAACAGCCACCATCCGTTGCGGCTGGACAGCACTGCGGACCAGCACGACCCCGGGGGCGTCTTCCGGATAGCCCGGACACCGGAGGGCGACCTCGACGTCCACCGGAACGGAGAGCCGCAGTACCGCCTGGAGCAGCGTCCGCGGGAGCTGGCGGACTTCGAGGTGGGGTGCTGGTGGCAGCGCACGTCACGCCGATCGCATTTCAGGCAGTCGCTGGTCTGCTCGCAGCTCACCGAGACCGGGCGGGTCACGCTCTCCGGCCGCACGCTGGTGATCACCGGTGCGGAGGGCGCTCGGGAGGAGCGCGAACTGGCGGCGGACGAGGTCGTGCCGGCGTACCGCACCCACTTCGGCATCACGCTCGAACGGGAGCCGGTCCTCTTGGGCGGATGAGCACACGCGAGGCCGGGCGGCCCGGCGCGGGTGAGCGAGGGGCGAGGGGCGCGGGCCGGGTGGGTGGTGAGGGAGCGGGTGGTGGGGGAGGCGGCGGGCGGGGGAGGGGAGGGGAGGGGAGGGGGAAGAGAGAACGTGAACCAGGCCCCTTCGCCCTCCCCTAGCCCTCCCGCCACCCCTCGTACTCCCCCGCGAGGGCATCCAGACGAGCCGCGTCGTAGGCGGCGTCGGGGTCCTCGACCACGACCAGCCACTGCGCGTCCTCGGCGTCGTCCTCACCGGCCAGGGCGTCCCGCACCAGCTGGGGTTCCTCGGCGACGCCGAAGCGTTCGGTCAGCGCCTCGGCGACCTCTTCGGCGGCGTCGCGGTCAGGGAGGACGAGCACGTGGCGGCTGTGGTGGGTGTCGTTCACCGGTCCATTGTCGAGGATCGGCCGGCGGCCGGCCGCCGGCCGCCGGGGACCGCGTGACAGGACAGCAAGTAACAGGACAGCAAGTAACAGGACAGGACGTGACGGGACAGGACGTCACGGGGCAGGGCATGACGGGCCGGGGCGATTGAACTCGCGCGGGCGGGGTTGTCGGTGGGGCGTGGGATGCTGGGACGCGATGGCCAGGAAGACAGCTAACGACGATCCGCTCGCTCCCGTCACGATCGCGGTGGGGCAGGAGGAGCTGCTGCTCGATCGCGCGATGCAGCAGGTGGTGGCCGCGGCCCGAGCGGCGGACGCGGACACCGACGTGCGGGACCTCACCCCCGATCAGCTCCAGCCCGGCACCCTCGCCGAGCTCACCAGCCCCTCGCTCTTCGCCGAGCGCAAGGTCGTGGTGGTGCGTGCTGCCCAGGACCTGTCCGCGGACACCATCAAGGACGTCAAGGCGTACCTCGGCTCGCCCGCGGAGGAGATCACCCTGGTGCTGCTGCACGCCGGCGGCGCCAAGGGCAAGGGGCTGTTGGACGCGGCCCGCAAGGCCGGGGCGCGCGAAGTGGCCTGCCCCAAGATGACCAAGCCGGCGGATCGGCTGGCCTTCGTCCGCGGTGAGTTCCGGGCGACCGGTCGCTCGGCCACGCCGGAAGCCTGCCAGTCGCTGGTGGACGCCATCGGAAGCGATCTGCGCGAGTTGGCCTCGGCGTGTGCCCAGTTGGCCGCCGACGTCGAGGGCACGATCGATGACGCCGTGGTCGCCCGTTACTACACCGGTCGGGCCGAGGCGTCGAGCTTCACCGTCGCTGACCGGGCGGTCGAGGGCCGGGCCGCCGAGGCGTTGGAGGCGCTGCGCTGGGCGATCGCGACCGGTGTCGCCCCCGTGATGATCACCAGCGCGCTGGCCCAGGGCGTCCGGTCCATCGGCAAGCTCGCCTCCGCCCCGCGCGGTGCCCGCCCGGGCGACCTCGCCCGGGAGTTGGGGATGCCGCCCTGGAAGATCGACCGGGTCCGGCAGCAGATGCGCGGTTGGTCGGCGGACGGTGTCGCCGTGGCGCTGCGCGCGGTGGCCGAGGCCGACGCGGGGGTGAAGGGCGGCGGGGACGACCCCGAATACGCCCTGGAGAAGGCCGTGGTGGCGATCGCGCGGGCGGCCCGCTCGCGGTAGCGCGGGCCACCGCCGCTCCTCCCCCCCGCGGAGATTCCTCAGAGGCGCCCCAGCTGTATCGCCCTGTGAGGCAGGGGCCGCGCCCCAGCCCCTCCGGAGCCAGCCCCTCCGGAGCCGGAGCCAGCCCCGCCCCCAGAGGCACGTCGTCTCAGCCGTGGAGTCGGCTGAGGGTTTCCCGCGCGCTGGATTCCAGCATGGTGGCGATCTCGGAGGGGGTCGGCGGCTTCACGCTGCTGCTGCCCGCCGTGTAGCTGGACCACGTCGTCTGGTAGGTCATCCAACCGTCGCGGACGGCGAGGATCACGTAGGAGCTGTTGAGGGCGCCGGAGTCGTTGCGGGTGACGAGGAACGCCTCGTCGCCGATGCCGGAGACCGGCTCGACCTTGTACGTGGTCGAGGTCTGCTGGGTCTCGTACGCGCGGTACAGGTCGGCGAACTCGGGGGCCGGGTCGGTCTTCTTGTGCAGGCTGGCGGCGCTGTAGACCCAACTGGACGAGTAGTCGCTGGTGCCGGTGCCGGTGCCGGCACCGTCCGGGGTGAGGGCGACGTTGCACCACATGGAGTCCATGGAGCCCATCTGGGAGCCGCTGTGCTGCGGGTTGGGCGGCGAGGACGGCCCCGACGCGCCGGTCGAGCCCGTTCCCGTGCTCGGCTTCGCCTTGTAGTGGGCGTTCTCGAAGGGCGTCAGGGACGTCACGGCGCACAGGTCGTTGCGGAACGCGTAGCCCTTGAGGACGGGGTGCGGCTCCGAGGAGAAGGCCCCGGTGGCGAACAACACCGAGGCACCGATCGCGGTGGCGGCGACCGCGCCCCCGACGGCCCACAGCCACCCGGAGACGCCCCGCGCGGGCGTTGCGCCCGGTGCACCTGAGGGCGCCGCGCCGTACGCCCCGGCCGGCGCCGGATAGCCGTAGCCGCCCGGCCCCTGGGGAGGCGCCGGCGGGGCCCCTGGCGGCGCGCCCTGCGGGCCCGGCTGGGCGTAGGGGTTCTGCTGGGCGGGCACCGGAGGCGGCGGTGCGGGCGCCGGACCGTAGGCCGGCGGCTGCGGCGCGGAGTAAGGAGCGTGCTGGTCTCCCGCGAAGGGAGGGTGCTGGTCTCCCGGGAAGGGAGGGTTCTGGTCCCCCGTATTGGACATGGCCGCAGAGTAGCGGACGCCACCGGTGCTGCACCCGGCTCGGAGGGGATCCAGAACGTTGCCCGGCGGGGGCTCGGCGGTCGCCGCGACGACGAAAGGCCCCGCCCCGCCCGGCGAGGGGCAGAGGCAGGGCCTTCGCATCCAGTTCTGGATGGCTCCTCGGCGGGCCGTGGGCCACTTGAGGAGCCGGTTGCGCCGCACCCGCGTGGCGAACGCAGGCCGTGTGCGGCGCGGTGGTGCACCGGCAGGGAGCGGAGAGAGGGGCCGCTGGGTCCCTGAACGGCGGGGTGACCGCGACGAGCGCGGTCGGGAGAGGGTCAGCCCTTGAGGGACGCGACCTTCTTGGCAAGCGCCGACTTCTTGTTGGCGGCGTTGTTCTTGTGCAGCACACCCTTGCTGACGGCCTTGTCGAGCTTCTGGGCCGCCAGGGCCTGCGCGGCGGTGGCCTTCTCCAGGTCACCGGCCTCGATGGCCTCGCGGGTGCGACGGATCGCGGTCTTCAGGGAGGACTTGACAGCCTTGTTGCGCTGACGAGCCTTCTCGTTGGTCTTGATCCGCTTCATCTGGGACTTGATGTTCGCCACGAAAGAGCCTTTTCAGGTTCGTTGGAGTTTCGAGTTGCGCCACGTACGAGAGGGCACGAAGCACAGTGGGCCAGGCTACCAGTCGGGTTTGCGACGCCAAAACCGGGCTTCGTCGGCCGGACCTCGGGCCTTACCGGGGACGGCGCCCAGAGGCCCGTCGTCCCACCGGCGGAGCGGACCGCACTGCCCGTGCGGGGGAGGGGGGACCGCCGGCGCCGCGCTTTCCATCGTGCCCCGCCTGGCCCCTTCGCCCCAGCGGACCCGTCGGGCCCCACCGGACCCGTCCCGACCCCCGGCGGCAGCCCGTCGGTGGTCCGGCGGCTGCCCTGCCCCGGGCGCCCGTACCGCCCCACCCCCGGCGCTCATGGGACGATGGGAGGAGACCTCACAAGACCGAGTCCCGCCTACCCGCGTTCACTGAATGGACCCTGCGTGCCCGCGACCCCTACGAACGTGCCGGAGCCGAGCCGTACCGACCCGGCGCTCCTCCGTAACTTCTGCATCATCGCGCACATCGACCACGGCAAGTCGACGCTCGCCGACCGGATGCTCCAGCTCACCGGTGTCGTCGACCAGCGGCAGATGCGCGCGCAGTACCTCGACCGCATGGACATCGAGCGCGAGCGCGGCATCACGATCAAGTCCCAGGCGGTCCGGCTGCCCTGGAGCCCCTCCGAGGGCGAAGCGGGAAGTGGCACCACCCACATCCTGAACATGATCGACACGCCGGGCCACGTCGACTTCACCTACGAGGTGTCCCGCTCCCTGGCCGCGTGCGAGGGCTGCCTCCTCCTCGTCGACGCCGCCCAGGGCATCGAGGCCCAGACCCTCGCCAACCTCTACCTGGCGATGGAGAACGACCTCACGATCATCCCCGTCCTCAACAAGATCGACCTGCCGGCCGCGCAGCCCGAGAAGTTCGCCGCCGAGCTGGCGAACCTGGTCGGCTGCGAGCCCGAGGACGTCCTGAAGGTCTCCGCCAAGACCGGCGTCGGCGTGCCCGAGCTGCTGGACAAGGTCGTCCGCGAGGTGCCGGCCCCGGTCGGCGTCAAGGACGCCCCCGCCCGCGCGATGATCTTCGACTCGGTCTACGACGCCTACCGCGGCGTCGTGACGTACGTGAAGGTCGTCGACGGCACGCTCAGCAAGCGCGAGCGCATCAAGATGATGTCCACCGGCGCCGCGCACGAGCTGCTGGAGATCGGGACGAACTCGCCGGAGATGAAGGCGGCCGACGGGCTGTCCGTCGGTGAGGTGGGCTACCTGATCACCGGTGTGAAGGACGTCCGGCAGTCCAAGGTGGGTGACACGATCACCCAGCTCAGCAAGGGTGCCGTGGAGCCCCTCGGTGGCTACAAGGACCCCAAGCCGATGGTGTTCTCGGGCCTGTACCCGCTGGACGGTTCGGACTACCCGGAGCTGCGCGACGCGCTGGACAAGCTCCAGCTCAACGACGCCGCGCTGGTCTACGAGCCGGAGACCTCGGCGGCGCTGGGCTTCGGCTTCCGCGTCGGCTTCCTGGGCCTGCTGCACCTGGAGGTCGTCCGGGAGCGGCTGGAGCGCGAGTTCGGCCTCGAGCTGATCGCCACCGCGCCCAACGTGGTCTACCGCGTGGAGATGGAGGACGGCGTCGAGCACACCGTCACCAACCCCAGCGAGTTCCCCACCGGCAAGATCGACGTGGTGCACGAGCCGGTCGTCCGGGCCACGATCCTGGCGCCCAGCGAGTTCATCGGCGCGATCATGGAGCTCTGCCAGACCCGGCGCGGTGCGCTGATGGGCATGGACTACCTGTCCGAGGACCGGGTCGAGATCCGCTACACCCTGCCGCTCGCGGAGGTCGTCTTCGACTTCTTCGACCAGCTCAAGTCCAAGACCCGCGGCTACGCCTCGCTGGACTACGAGCCCACCGGCGAGCAGACCTCCGACCTGGTCAAGGTCGACATCCTGCTGCACGGCGACAAGGTCGACGCGTTCTCCGCGATCACCCACAAGGACAAGGCGTACGCGTACGGCGTGCGGCTGGTCGGCAAGCTGCGCGAGCTGATCCCGCGGCAGAACTTCGAGGTGCCGATCCAGGCCGCCATCGGCAGCCGGGTGATCGCCCGTGAGACGGTCCGCGCCATCCGCAAGGACGTCCTCGCCAAGTGCTACGGCGGTGACATCTCCCGTAAGCGGAAGCTGCTGGAGAAGCAGAAGGAAGGCAAGAAGCGGATGAAGATGGTCGGCAGCGTGGAGGTCCCGCAGGACGCCTTCATCGCGGTGCTGTCCTCGGACTCCGACGGCGACAGCAAGGCGAAGAAGTAGCGGCGGGTCGATCGCGCGGCGGTCGACGGCCCACGCCCGGGCGGGGCGCCGGTTCCTCGGGAACCGGCGCCCCGTGCCGTTTCCGGGCCGCTCGCGGGCGGCCCGGCGGGGTCTTCGCCCCGGTCGGACGGGCGGCGGCGGGCGCCTCGGTCAAGCGCGTGTCATGTGCACCCATCGCTCGGGTCACATCGTGAACCAGTCGGGTGCAGCCCCTTACGCGGCGGCGTCACGCGTTCTACTCTGATCACTGCTCGAAGGTTACTCGCGAGTCACCAGCAACGAAGCGGGCCCCGGAGGACGCCGTGACCGACACTCACACGCTGATCGACAACCGGCCGCCTTCGGTGGCGACCCTCTTCCTGGAGCGGGTCGCGGCCACACCGGACGTCGAGGCGTACCGCTACCCCGTCCCCCCTGCCGCGGGCTCGGGCCCGGACGACTGGAAGACGTTGACCTGGGCCGACGCCGCCGAGCGGGTGCTCGCCACGGCCGCCGGACTGATCGCGTTGGGCGTGCGTCCCGAGGAGCGGGTGGCGCTGGCCGCCAATACCCGGGTGGAGTGGATCCTCGCCGACCTCGGCGTGCTGTGCTCCGGCGCCGCCACCACCACCGTCTACCCCTCCACCAACGTCGAGGAGACCGCGTTCATCCTGGCCGACTCCGGCAGCCGGGTGCTGATCGCGGAGAACGCCGCGCAGCTCGCCAAGGCCCGCGAGAAGCGCGCCGAGCTGCCCGAGCTGTCGCACGTCGTGGTGATCGACGCGACCGACGTGCGGCCCGTCGAGGACGACCCCGACGACTGGGTGCTCTCCCTCGCCGAGCTGGAGAAGCGCGGCACCGCCTACCTGGAGCAGCACCCCGAGTGCGTCGAGGAGCGGGTCGCCGCGCTCCGCGCCGACCAACTGGCCACCCTCATCTACACCTCCGGGACCACCGGCCGCCCCAAGGGCGTCCGGCTGCCGCACGACTGCTGGTCGTACATGGCCCGTGCCATCCAGGCGACCGGGATGGTCACCGCGGACGACGTGCAGTACCTCTGGCTGCCGCTGGCGCACGTCTTCGGGAAGGTGCTGACCGCCGGGCAGATCTCCGTCGGGCACGTGATCGCGGTGGACGGCCGGGTCGACAAGATCATCGAGAATCTGCCGGTGGTCCGGCCGACGTACATGGCGGCCGTGCCGCGGATCTTCGAGAAGGTCTACAACGGCGTCGCGGCCAAGGCGCGGGAGGGCGGCGGCGCCAAGTACAAGATCTTCCAATGGGCGGCCGGCGTGGCCCGCGAGCACGCCAAGACCTCCCAGGACAACTTCCGCCGCACCGGCAACGCCTCGGTGCCGTTCGCGCTGGCCGCCAAGCACAAGGTCGCCGACGCCCTGGTCTACACCAAGCTGCGGGAGGCGTTCGGCGGCCGGCTGCGCGCCGCGATCTCCGGCTCGGCCGCCCTCGCCCCCGAGATCGGCTACTTCTTCGCCGGCGCCGGCATCCACATCCTGGAGGGCTACGGCCTGACGGAGTCCAGCGCCGCCAGCTTCGTCAACCCCGGCGAGGCGTACCGCACCGGCACCGTCGGCAAGCCGCTGCCCGGCACCGAGGTGCGGATCGCCGAGGACGGCGAGATCCTGCTGCGCGGCCCCGGCATCATGCAGGGCTACCACGGCCTGCCGGACAAGACCGCCGAGGTCCTGGAGGAGGACGGCTGGTTCCACACCGGGGACATCGGCGAGCTGTCCCCCGACGGCTACCTGCGGATCACCGACCGCAAGAAGGACCTGATCAAGACCTCCGGCGGCAAGTACATCGCGCCCGCCGAGGTGGAGGGCCAGTTCAAGGCGGTCTGCCCGTTCGTCTCCAACGTGATCGTGCACGGCGCCAACCGGAACTTCTGCACCGCCCTGATCGCGCTCGACGAGCCGACCATCCTCAAGTGGGCCGAGGAGCACGGCCTGGGCGGCAAGGGCTACGCCGAGGTCGTCGCCACCGACCAGGTCCGGGCGCTCGTCGACGGCTACGTGGAGCGGGTCAACGGGGAGCTCCAGCGGTGGCAGCAGATCCGCAAGTTCCGGTTGCTGCCGCGCGATCTGGACATCGAGCACGGGGAGATCACCCCCAGCCTCAAGATCAAGCGGCCGGTGGTGGAGCGGGTGTTCAAGGACCTGCTCGACGAGATGTACGCCGGGGCGCGGGAGGCGTAGTGGCGCCGCGTCGGGCCCGGCGGCCGTCGGCCGGTCCGCGGCGCGCGGGTCAACTGGCGGGCCGGGTCAGTCGATTCGACCCCTCTGACCACGCACTTCCGTGACTCACCGTTTATGTGTGGGCTCGTTCTGTCACTCTGGCGTAGGCGCAACCGGCGCCGCTGGGGACTGCTCGGGAGTTGCTCGATGAGGATGACAACTTCGGCCGGACGGAACGACGTTGCCGGGGCGGCGGCCCGCTCGCTGCGGGCCACGCTGCCCGGCGACCCGCGGGCCGCCGGGGCCGCGCGACGGTTCGTCCGGACGGCCTTCGCGGAGTGGACCGAGCGGCGGCTGCCCGGCGCCGACCGGCTCACCGAGCGGTTGGCGGACGAAGCGGTGCTGCTGGTCAGCGAATTGGTGACCAACGCCGTGGTGCACGCCGGCACCACCGTCGAGCTGCTGTGCCGGCTCGACCCCGCCGAGGAGCACGTGCCGTACCCCGACGACCCTCCGGACGCGGTCCCCGAGGAACCGCCCCGCCCCGGCCTGGTCGTCGAGGTCTCCGACCGCCACCCCACCCGGCCGGTGCGGGCCGGCGAGGACACCGGCGCGTCCGAGGGCGGCGGCCACGGCCTGCGGCTGATCAGCGCGGTGGCCGACGCCTGGGGCGTGACCTACCGGCGCGCGATGAAGACGGTGTGGTTCCGGTTGCCGGTCGGCGCCCCCGACGCGACCTGGCCGGAGCCGGAGACCACGGACGGCGCCTACGGCACCTACGACGGCTACGGCACCCACGACGGCCACGGGGCGTACGACGGCCACGGCGCCCGCGCGGCCTACGGCACCTTCGACGACCAGCGCTTCCGGCGGGAGCTGCGGGCCTCCGAACTCCTCGCCCCGGTGCCGCGCCGCCCCGCCCCGCCCGAGGACCGCCCCGAACGGGACCGCGGCGGCGTCGACAGCGGTGCGCTGTCCTTCCTCGCGGAGGCGTCCGACCTGCTCTCCGGACAGCTCGACGCCGACCAGGTCGCCTCGCTGGCCTGCCAGCTGATCGTCCCGCGGCTCGCCGACTGGTGCGCGGTCTGGCTCCACGACGGTGACGGCGGCGCCCCCGGACGTGGGCTCGCCGAGGACGGCCAGGTGCCGCGGCTGGCCCGCGTCTGGCACCTCGCCGAGGGCCGCATCGACTCGCTGCGGACCGCCCTGGAGAAGGAACCGCCGGGCCGGTGGACCGACGGCGCCGTCGACAACCGGCCGGTCCCGGTGCCCTGGCCGTGGCCGTCCGAACCGACCGGCCCCGACCCCGGCGGCGCGGCCCTGGCCTGCCCCCTGGTCGCCGGCGGCCGCCGGCTCGGCACCCTGCTGCTCGGCCGGGCCGGGCTGCGGCGCTTCCCCGGTGAGGTGGTCGCGCTCACCGAGGACCTGTGCCGCCGGGCCGCCCGCGCGGTGGCCACCGCCCGCGCCTACAGCCGCCAGGAACGCATCAGCCGGGTCCTCCAGCGCCGGCTGCTGCCCCAGGGCCGGGCCCGGGTGCCCGGCGTGGCGTCGGCGGTGGTCTACGAGCCGCGCGAGGGCGCCTGGGCCGGCGGTGACTTCTGGGACCTCTTCGACGCCGGCGACGGCCGCTGGTGCTTCGCGCTCGGCGACGTCTGCGGCTCCGGCCCCGAGGCCGCCGCGGTCACCGGCCTGGCCCGGCCGGTGCTGCGGCTGCTGGCCCGCGACGGCTTCGGCGTCGCCGAGGTCCTCGACCGGCTCAACAAGACCATGGCCCGGGAGGCCGCGGACTCCGTCGCCGCGGTCGCGGCGGCGGTGGCGGCGGCCGGCGCGGGCGCGGAGGCCCCCGTGGAGATCCGCGAGGAGGGCGAGCAGGCCCGCTTCCTCTCCCTCCTCTACGGCGAGATCGTCCCGTACCGCGGCGGCGCGGGCGGCGCCCGCTGCACCCTCGCCAGCGCCGGTCACCCGCTGCCGCTGGTCCTCGGCGCCGACGGCGCGGTGCGGGTCGCCGCGGCGCCGCAGATGCTGCTGGGCGTCGTGGAGGACGCGGCGTACGTCAGCGAGTCCTTCGACCTCTGCCCCGGGGAGACGCTGCTGTGCGTCACCGACGGGGTGACCGAGCGCCGCTGTGGCCGGCGGCTCTTCGACGACGAGGACGGGCTGGCCGGCGCGCTCGCCGGGGCGGCCGGTCGGAGCGCCGACGCGATCGCCGAGCACATCCGCCGCACCGTGCACGCCTTCGGGCCCACCCCGCCCGACGACGACCTCGCGCTGATGGTGCTCCAGGCGGCGGGCTCGGGCGGGTAGCCGCGGCGGCGGGCCGGCCTCGCCCCGGCACCGGCCCGCCGCGGGGACGCGGGCCCCGACGACGGACCGCGGACCGGCACCGTCCGGCATGACGGACAATGGACCCCATGCCTTCCGCACTGCCAGATGGTGAGCCGATGCCCCAGGACGGGGCGCTGCCCCGCCATGCGCTGACCGGCGCCGCCGCGCGCCCCCTCGGCTTCTATCTGCACGTGCCGTACTGCGCCACCCGCTGCGGCTACTGCGACTTCAACACCTACACCGCCAGCGAGCTGCGCGGCCCCGGCGGCGCCCTGGCCTCCCGGGAGAACTACGCCGACACCCTCGTCGAGGAGGTCCGGCTGGCCCGCAAGGTGCTGGGCGACGACCCGCGCCCCGTCGAGACGGTCTTCGTCGGCGGCGGCACCCCGACGCTGCTGCCCGCCGCCGACCTCGGCCGGATGCTGGCGGCTCTGCGCGACGAGTTCGGCCTGGCGCCGGACGCCGAGATCACCACCGAGGCCAACCCGGAGTCCGTCGACCCGCGCTACCTCGCCGAGCTGCGCGCGGCCGGCTTCAACCGCGTCTCCTTCGGCATGCAGAGCGCCCGCCAGCACGTCCTGAAGGTCCTCGACCGCACGCACACCCCGGGCCGCCCCGAAGCCTGCGTGGCCGAGGCCCGCGCGGCCGGCTTCGCGCACGTCAACCTCGACCTGATCTACGGCACCCCCGGCGAGTCCGACGACGACTGGCGGGCCTCCCTCGACGCCGCCACCGCCGCCGGACCCGACCACGTCTCCGCGTACGCCCTGATCGTCGAGGAGGGCACCCAGCTGGCCCGCCGGATCCGCCGCGGCGAGGTCCCGATGACCGACGACGACGTGCACGCGGACCGCTACCTGATCGCCGAGGAGCACCTCACCGCCGCCGGCTTCACCTGGTACGAGGTCTCGAACTGGGCCACCACCGAGGCCGCCCGGTGCCGCCACAACGAGCTGTACTGGACCGGCGCCGACTGGTGGGGGGCCGGCCCCGGCGCCCACAGCCACGTCGGCGGCGTCCGCTGGTGGAACGTCAAGCACCCCGCCGCCTACGCGCAGGCGCTGGCCGAGGGCCGCTCACCGGGCGCCGGCCGGGAACTCCTCGCCGACGAGGACCGCCGCGTCGAGCGGATCCTGCTGGAACTCCGCCTCGCCGACGGCTGCCCGCTCGACCTCCTCGCCCCCGCGGGCGCCCGCGCCGCCGCCCGCGCGGTGGCCGACGGCCTCCTGGCGCCCGGCCCCTACGAGGCGGGGCGGGCGGTCCTGACGCTGCGCGGGCGGCTGCTCGCCGACGCCGTCGTGCGCGACCTGGTGGACTGAGGCGCTCCGCCGCCCCGCGGCTCAGCGCCTCGATGGTGCAGCGGCTCAGTAGCTCAGTGGCTCAGCGGGAACGACGTACGGCCCGACGCCGAGTCGATCTCGCCGTGCGCCTTGGTCAACAACTGCATCGCCAGGTCGTTGAGGGCCCTGGCCCCCGCGACCTCCTCGCCGACCCGGGGCTGGTTCCCGTCGGCCGGGTGGCGGCTGGCGTAACCGTGGGACCGCACCTCGGTCCCGTCCGGCAGCCGTACCAGCGCGGCGGCCCGGGTGCGGTGGACGTCCTCCTCGAATTCCAGCTCGACGTGCCATCCGACAGCGGTCTTCAACATGGCGGTCACCTCCGGAATCGCTGCTACCAGCGTGCGCTCGCGGCCCGCCCGGCGCACGGCGTGCACCACCGGCGCACCCCGGCCCGGCGCTCCGGGAGCGCCGGCCACCGACGGCCTCAGCGCCCGCCCGCCCCCTCGGCGTCCTCCGGCGCCGTCACGAAGTCGATCAGCTCCTCGACCCGCCCCAGCAGCGCCGGTTCCAGGTCCTTGTAGGACCGCACCCGGGACAGGATCCGCTGCCAGGCCGCGCCGGTGTTCTCCGGCCAGCCGAGCGCCCGGCACACCCCGGTCTTCCAGTCCTGGCCCCGCGGGACCTGCGGCCACGCCGGGATGCCCACCGAGGACGGCTTCACCGCCTGCCAGACGTCGACGTACGGATGGCCGACGACCAGCGCGTGCGCCCCGGTCACCGCCGCCGCGATCCGCGACTCCTTCGAGCCGGGGACGAGGTGGTCCACCAGCACGCCGAGGCGGGCGTCCGGGCCGGGCGCGAACGCCTCGACGATCGCCGGGAGGTCGTCGACGCCCTCCAGGTACTCCACGACGACGCCCTCGATCCGCAGGTCGTCGCCCCAGACGCGTTCCACCAGCTCCGCGTCGTGCCGGCCCTCCACGTAGATCCGGCCGGCCCGGGCGACCCGGGCGCGCGCCCCGGGGACCGCCAGCGAACCGGACGCGGTGCGCGCCGGGCCGCTCGGCGCCGGGCGGCCCGACGGCCGGACCAGGGTCACCGGCCGGCCCTCCAGCAGGAAGCCGCGCGGCACCATCGGGAACACCCGCGCCTTGCCGAAGCGGTCCTCCAAGGTGACCGTCGGCCCCTCGGCGGTCTTCTCGCACCGCAGGACCGCGCCGCAGTAGCCCGTCACCACCTCCTCGACGACCAGCCCGGGGTCGGCCGGCACCTCCGGCACCGGCGTCGGCTTCTTCCAGGGGGGAGTGAGGTCGGGGCTGTACTGCCTGCTGTGCATGCGGGTCTGCTTCCCTGCGGATCGACGGGTCGGGGGTGCGGGCGGCGGCCCGGTGGGGCCCACGGGCTCACGGGGCGCGCGTCGGGGGGTGCGGGCCGTGCGGACGGGGCGCCCGCCGGCGGGTCAACCGGCGCCGCCGCACGGCGAGTCGGCGCCGAAACGGGCGGCCAGGGCGTCGCGCTGGGCCCGCACGAAGGCGGCGTCGACCACCGCGCCGTGGCCCGGCACGTACACCGCGTCCTCGCCGCCCAGCGCCAACAGGCGGTCCAGTGCGGCGGGCCACCGCCGCGGCAGCGCGTCGGGGCCCGCCTGCGGTGCACCGGACTCCTCGACCAGGTCGCCGCAGAAGACGACCTCCCGTTCACCGGCCCGTCCGGGCACCAGGACGGCCAGGTCGTGCGCGGTGTGCCCGGGGCCGACGTTGGCCAGCAGCACCTCCCGGTCGCCGAGGCCGAGGGTCAGCTGCCCGTGCACGTGGTGGTGCGGGACGACCAGCAGGTCCGCGGCCTCCGCCGCGGCGTCCGGGTCCACCCCGTGCCGTACCGCGTCCTCGCGCAGCGCGTCCTTGCCGTGCCGCAGCAGCGCGTCGACCCCGGTCGCGCCGAACACCTCCACGCCCGCGAACGCCGCGGTGCCCAGGACGTGGTCGAAGTGCGGGTGCGTGAGCGCGACATGCGTCACATCGCGGCCCAGCACCGCCCGGACCGTGCGGCGCAGTTCCGCACCGGCCCCGAGGGTCGGCCCGGTGTCGACGATCAGCACGCCCTCCGAGCCGGCGATCACGCCGATCGTCTCGTCCCAGCCGGGCATCCGTCGCCGGGCGACGCCGTCCCCCAGCCGCTCCCAGCCCGCTTCTTCCCACGTGGTGCGCATACCGAGACGCTAGCGCCCCCGCGATAGCGTTGGCCGGGACTCGGGGCAGGCGTCCCGGTGGCGCGCTCCCGCGACGGCGCACCGGCGCGTCGGCCGGGCGACGCGCCGGGGCCGGGACCAGGGCGCGTTCGGGGGCGGTCGGGGCCCTCCCGGGCGCGGCCCGTGGGTCGGATTCCGCGGCGCTGGGTAAGTCCCCACTGCGCCCGCCCTTGCCGCACCCGCGCTACCCGGCCGTACACTGGCTTCCGGGTCTGGCACTCGGCCCACGTGAGTGCCAGGAGAAGTGACGACCGGCGGACGGCCGACTGGAGGTGGCGAAATGCTCAGTGAACGCAGACTCGAAGTGCTGCGCGCCATCGTCCAGGACTACGTCGGGACGGAGGAGCCGGTCGGCTCCAAGGCGTTGACCGAGCGGCACCAACTCGGTGTCTCCCCGGCCACCGTCCGCAACGACATGGCCGCCCTGGAGGACGAGGGGTTCATCGCCCAGCCGCACACCAGCGCCGGGCGGATCCCGACCGACAAGGGCTACCGCCTCTTCGTCGACAAGCTGGCCGGCGTCAAGCCGCTGTCCGTCCCCGAGCGGCGGGCTATCCAGAATTTCCTGGACGGCGCCGTCGACCTGGACGACGTGGTGGGACGCACGGTGCGCCTGCTGGCGCAGCTGACCCGGCAGGTCGCGGTGGTGCAGTACCCGTCCCTGACGCGGTCCACCGTCCGCCACGTCGAACTGCTGGCACTGGCCCCGGCCCGGCTGATGCTGGTGCTGATCACCGACACCGGACGCGTCGAGCAGCGGCTCATCGACTGCCAGACGCCGTTCGGCGAGACGTCCCTGGCGGACCTGCGCGCCCGGCTCAACAGCCGGATCGTCGGCCGCCGCTTCGCGGACGTCCCGCAGCTGGTGCAGGATCTCCCGGAATCCTTCGAACAGGACGACCGGGCGACCGTCTCGACAGTACTGTCGGTACTGCTGGAGACTCTGGTGGAGGAGACCGAAGAGCGGCTGATGATCGGCGGCACCGCCAATCTGACGCGCTTCGGGCATGATTTCCCCTTGACCATCCGGCCGGTGCTGGAAGCCCTTGAGGAGCACGTGGTGATGCTCAAGCTGCTCGGGGAGGCCAAGGACTCGGGCATGACCGTACGCATCGGGCATGAGAATGCTCACGAGGGTCTGACGTCCACCTCGGTCGTCACCGTCGGATACGGTTCGGGCGACGAGGCCGTCGCCAAATTGGGCGTGGTCGGACCGACCCGCATGGACTACCCCGGAACGATGGGAGCGGTACGCGCAGTGGCACGTTACGTCGGACAGATCCTCGCGGAGTCGTAAGTGGCCACGGATTACTACTCGGTCCTCGGCGTCGGCCGGGACGCCTCGCAGGACCAGATCAAGAAGGCATTCCGGCGGCTGGCGCGCGAGCTGCACCCGGACGTGAACCCGGACCCCAAGACCCAAGAGCGGTTCAAGGAGATCAACGCCGCCTACGAGGTCCTGTCGGATCCGCAGAAGAAGCAGGTCTACGACCTCGGCGGCGACCCCCTCTCGCAGGCCGGCGGTGGCGCGGGCGGTTTCGGTGCGGGCTTCGGGAACTTCTCCGACATCATGGACGCGTTCTTCGGCACGGCCTCGCAGCGCGGCCCGCGCTCGCGGACCCGCCGCGGCCAGGACGCGATGATCCGCCTCGACATCGAGCTCGGCGAGGCCGCGTTCGGCACCACCAAGGACATCCAGGTCGACACCGCCGTCGTCTGCACCACGTGCAGCGGCGAGGGCGCGGCGCCCGGCACCTCGGCGCAGACCTGTGACATGTGCCGCGGCCGCGGCGAGGTCTCGCAGGTCACCCGGTCCTTCCTGGGCCAGGTCATGACCTCCCGGCCCTGCCCGCAGTGCCAGGGCTTCGGCACCGTCGTCCCGACGCCGTGCCCCGAGTGCGCGGGCGACGGCCGGGTCCGCTCCCGCCGCACCCTCACCGTCAAGATCCCCGCCGGTGTCGACAACGGCACCCGCATCCAGTTGGCCGGCGAGGGCGAGGTGGGCCCCGGTGGCGGACCCGCCGGCGACCTGTACGTCGAGATCCACGAACTGCCCCACTCGGTGTTCCAGCGGCGCGGGGACGACCTGCACTGCACGGTCACCATTCCGATGACCGCGGCGGCGCTGGGCACCAAGTGCCCGCTGGAGACGCTGGACGGCGTCGAGGAGATCGACGTCCGGCCCGGCACCCAGTCCGGCCAGTCGATCCCGCTGCACGGCCGCGGCGTGACCCACCTGCGGGGCAACGGCCGGGGCGACCTGATCGTCCACGTCGAGGTGCAGACCCCGAGCAAGCTCGAACCCGAGCAGGAGGAGCTGCTGCGCCGGCTGGCCAAGCTGCGCGGTGAGGAGCGCCCGCAGGGTCAGTTCCAGCCGGGCCAGCAGGGGCTGTTCTCCCGGCTGAAGGACGCCTTCAACGGGCGGTAGGCAACACCCGTCGGGGCGGGGTCCGGGGAGTTCCCCGCGGCCGCCGCCCCGGTTCGGGGCACGGCGCCGGGCGTGACACGATGTGGGCATGCCCACCGCGCTCACCGATTTCTGCCGCTACCCCATCGTGCAGGCCCCGATGGCCGGCGGCGGCTCCGGGCCCGAGCTGGCCGCTGCCGTCTGCGAAGCCGGGGGACTCGGCTTCCTGGCCGCTGGCTACAAGACCGCCGACGGCATGTACCAGGAGATCAAACAGCTGCGGGGGCAGACCCGCCGCCCCTTCGGCGTCAACCTCTTCATGCCGCAGCCCTCCCTGGCCGACGCCTCCGCCGTCGAGGTCTACCGCGAGCAACTCGCCGGCGAGACCGCCTGGTACGAGACCGAACTCGGCGACGTCAACGGCCCCACGGACGACGGCTACGAGGCCAAGCTCGCGATCCTGCGCGACGACCCGGTGCCGATGGTCTCCTTCACCTTCGGCTGTCCCTCGCGGGCGGTCCTCGACGCGTTCGCCAAGGTCGGCACCTACACCGTCGTCACGGTCACCACCGCCGCCGAGGCGCAGGCCGCGCAGTGGTCGGGGGCGGACGCGGTGTGCGTGCAGGGCGTCGAGGCGGGCGGCCACCAGGGCACCCACCGGGACGACCCGCACGCCGACGGGACCAGCTCCGGGCTGGGGCTGCTGACGCTGCTCGCCCAGGTCCGGGAGACCGTGCAGATCCCGGTGATCGCCGCCGGCGGGCTGATGCGCGGCTCGCAGATCGCCGCGGTGCTGGCCGCCGGCGCCTCCATGGCGCAACTGGGCACGGCCTTCCTGATCACCCCCGAGTCCGGCGCCAACCCGCTGCACAAGCAGGCGCTGACCAACCCCCTCTTCACGCACACCGAGTTGACCCGGGCGTTCTCCGGCCGGCCGGCCCGCGGCCTGGTGAACCGTTTCCTGCGGGAGCACGGCCCGTACGCGCCGGCCGCCTACCCCGCCGTGCACTACCTCACCTCCCCGGTCCGCAAGGCCGCCGCCAAGGCCGGTGACGCGCAGGGGCTGAACCTCTGGGCGGGGCAGGGGCACCGGCTGGCGCGGGAGCTGCCCGCCGGGCAGCTGGTGGCGGTGCTCGCGGCCGAACTCGACGCCACCCGGGCCGCGTTGGGCCCCGGTGACGCGGGGTACGGCACCGGCGGTGCGGTGTGACCGCGCCCGTCTTCCTCGTCGAAACGCTCGCCGGCGTGCGGGCCGGGAGCACGCTGACCGTGGACGGCCCCGAGGGGCGGCACGCGGTGTCCGTGCGACGGCTGCGGGTCGGTGAGGAGGTCGTTCTGACGGACGGCGCCGGGACCGGCGCCGAGGGCACGGTCGCCGCCGTCGAGGGCAAGGACCGGCTCACCGTCGCCGTCACCGGGCTGCGCACCGAGGAGCCGCCGGCACCCACCCTCACCGTCGTCCAGGCCCTGCCCAAGGGCGACCGCGGGGAGTTGGCCGTGGAGACGATGACGGAGACCGGCGTGGACGCCATCGTGCCGTGGTCCGCGGCGCGCTGCGTCACCCAGTGGAAGGGCGAGCGGGCCGCCAAGTCGCTGGCCAAGTGGCGGGCCACAGCCCGGGAGGCGGGCAAGCAGTCGCGCCGGCTGACCTTCCCGCGCGTCGCCGATCCGCTGTCGACCAAGCAGGTCGCCGCGCTGCTCGCCGATGCCGACTTCGCCGCCGTCCTCCACGAGGAGGGCAGCACCCCGCTGGCCACCGCCGAACTCCCGGCCGCCGGCTCGATCGTGCTGGTCGTCGGCCCCGAGGGCGGCGTCGCGCCGGAGGAGTTGGCGGCCTTCGCGGAGGCCGGCGCCAAGCCGTACCGCCTGGGCGCGAGCGTGCTGCGGACCTCCACGGCGGGGACCGCGGCGACCGCGCTCCTGCTGGGCCGCACGGGCCGCTGGAGCTAGGGCGCTGCTGACGGATCGCCGCGGCGTCGCGGCGCCGGTGTCGGTCCGGAACCGCCGACGGCCCGCGTGACGGCCGCCGACCGACGGGCGAATTCCCGCCCGCCACAAGGCAGTTGGGCCGTCGGGGGCTACAGTCGTCGCCGTGACTGAGCACCCTGCGGTTCCCCAAGGCTGGTACCAGGACCCGTCCGGCGCGGCGGCGCTGCGCTGGTGGGACGGCGCCCGCTGGACGGAACACACCCAGGCAGCGCCCCCGCAGGCCCCTGTCCCGCAGCAGCCGTACCCGCCGCAGGCCGCGCAGCCCCCGGTGCAGCAGCAGCCGTACCCGCCCCAACAGCCCTACCCGCAACAGCCCTACCCGCAGCAGCAGTACGCCGGCCAGGCCCCCGCGCCGCAGCTCCCGTATCCGCCGCAGGCCCAGTACCCGCAGCAGCCCCAGCAGCCGCAGGCCCCCCTCCAGCAGCAGTTCCCGTTGGGGGGTGGCGGTCCGGAGGCGCTGCTCTCGGCCGACGTGCTCGCGATCAACCAGGACTTCAAGTGGGTGGACATCAGCACCAGTTACTCGGTGCTGGACCGCAAGGGCATCGAAGCGGGATCGGTCGCCGAGACTGGCCAGAACGCCGCCCGCAAGGTCATGCGCTTCGTCAGCACGATGGACCGCTACCTCTCCCGGAAGTTCGAGATCCGGGACGCCGCCGGCGTGCCCTTCCTGGAGTTGAGCCGGGGCACCAAGGTGCTCAAGGCCAAGGTGCAGGTCGCCCGGCCGGACGGGACGCCGGTCGGTGAGATCCTCCAGGACCGGGTGGTCACCTTCGGCAGCTTCGACCTCGTCGTGGGCGGGGCCACCATCGGTCACATCCAGGCGAGTTGGAGCGCCTTCCACTTCACCTTCACCGACCACACCGGCACCGAGGTGGCGAGGATCGGCCGTTCCCTGCTGGACCGGGTGCTGGACGTCGCCTTCGGCGCCGATTACTACTACTACGAGGTGCTGAGCCCGATGGCGGAGCCCTTGCGCTCCATGGCCCTGGCGGCCGCGCTCACCATGGACACCCTGCTCAAGCCGGACAAGGACGGCGACGCGTAACGGCGTGCCGACCGGCCCCGCGGACCGACCGGCACGCCGTCGACGACCGGTCAGCCGAGCAGTTCGGCCCGGAGCGTGATGTTCTTGACGCCCGCCAGCGCCTGGCTGACCGGGCAGTTCGCCTTGGCGTCCGCGGCCGCGGCCTGGAAGTCCGCCTCGGACAGGCCGGGCACCCGGGCCTTGACGGTCAGCACGATGCCGGTGATGCCCTCGCCCGGCTGGAAGGTGACGTCGGCCTGGGTGTCCACGGCCTCCACGGTGTGGCCCTTGCCGGCCAGGCCGTGCGAGAACGCCATCGAGTAGCAGGAGGAGTGGGCCGCCGCGATCAGCTCCTCGGGGCTCGTCTTGCCGCCCGGCTCCTCGGAACGGGCCGGCCAGCTCACCTCGTAGCTGCCGATCTTGGACGACTCCAGGGCGACGGTGCCCTTGCCCTGGAGGAGGTTGCCTTCCCAGTGGGTCGTGGCCGTGCGCGTCGTTGCCATGGTGCATAACTCCCAGGTGTGGGGCCGATGCGATCTGGACGATCAGCTTAGGTCGGTCGGGCCGCGAACCGGGTGACCCGGCTCCGGACCGACGTCGACCGACCCCCGGGCGGCCCCGGGGCCGGCCCCCGCGACCGACCCCCGGGCGGCCCCGGGCCCGTGCGGGGTGATCGGCTAGCATCCCAAGGGCGTACGCACGGTGCGTACGGCGCGTGCCGCGCGACCCGGGAGGAGCTCACCGGTGGCGGGAGAACCGCAGGCCGACTGCCTGTTCTGCAAGATCGTGGCGGGGGAGGTCCCGGCGACGATCGTCCGCGAGACCGCGACCACCGTCGCGTTTCGCGACATCAATCCCCAGGCGCCGACGCACGTCCTGGTGATCCCCAAGGCCCACTACCCGAACGCGGCGTCGCTCGCCGCCGCCGAGCCGCAGGTGATCGCCGACATACTGGGCGAGTCCCGTGAGGTCGCCGCCGCCGAGCAGGTCGAGGACACCGGCTACCGGGTCGTCTTCAACACCGGCGCCGGCGCCGGCCAGACCGTCTTCCACGCCCACCTGCACGTCCTCGGAGGCCGCGGCCTCCAGTGGCCCCCCGGATAGCGAGCCATGTCGGTACGCGAACTGGTCGTCCTCGGGACCGCCAGCCAGGTCCCCACCCGGCACCGCAACCACAACGGCTACCTGCTGCGGTGGGACGGCCAGGGGCTGCTCTTCGACCCCGGCGAGGGCACCCAGCGCCAGATGTTGCGGGCCGGAGTCGCAGCCCACGACATCAACCGGATCTGCATCACCCACTTCCACGGAGACCACTCGCTGGGCCTGGCCGGGGTCATCCAGCGGATCAACCTCGACCGGGTGCCGCATCCGGTGACCGCGCACTACCCGGCCAGCGGGGAGCGGTTCTTCGAGCGGCTGCGGTACGCCACGGCCTACCGCGAAACGGTCCGGATCGCCCAGCAGCCGGTCTCCGCCGACGGCGAGCTGGACCGCGCCAAGGGGTACGCCCTGACGGCGCACAAGCTCTCGCACCCGGTCGAGTCGTACGGCTACCGGCTCACCGAGCCGGACGGCCGGCGGATGCTGCCCGAGCGGCTGGCCGCCCACGGCATCGCCGGGCCGGACGTCGGTCGCCTCCAACGGGACGGCGAACTGAACGGCGTCACCCTCGACGAGGTCAGCGAGGTGCGGCCCGGCCAGAGCTTCGCGTTCGTCATGGACACCCGGCTGTGCGACGGCGTGCACGCCCTCGCGGCGGGCGTGGACATGCTGGTGATCGAGTCCACCTTCCTCGACGAGGACGTCCAACTCGCCGAGGAACACGGGCACTTGACGGCTGGTCAGGCGGCCCGGGTGGCCGTCGACGCCGGAGTGCGGCACCTGGTGCTGACGCACTTCTCGCAGCGTTACGCCGACCCCGAGGAGTTCGAGCGGCAGGCGCGCGCGGCGGGCTTCACCGGTGAACTCACCGTCGCCAAGGACCTCCTGCGGGTGCCGCTGCCCAAGCGGCGCTGAGGGACCCCGGCGCCCCTCGGGGCGCCGGGGGCACCGCCTACGGCAGGTAGTACATCGGGTTCGGCAGCTTGAAGGTGCGCCGCGAGGCGCCGCCCGCCAGGTCGCTGTACTGGTCGCCGAAGTTGGCGACGATGCGGTAGCCGAGGGACTCGATGTGCCGGCGGGTGCCCGACTTGAAGTCGATCGTCGAACAGGTCGTGCCGCACGGCAGGTAGGCGGGCGGGTGCTCCTTGTCCCGCAGGTAGACGTGCGGGCGGTCCAGCGGGACGGCGTAGCCGACGTTCTTGAGGTTGCGCACGCTCCAGTCGCGCTGCGCCTCCTTGCGGCCGGTGACGAAGAAGACCTCGGCGCCCTTCTGGTGGGCCCAGTTGACCAGGTCGTTCATCCCGAAGACCGCGGCCATGTCGGTGTGCTCCAGGTACTCGTCCTGGGACGCGGGGGTGAAGTTGAAGCCGACCTTCAGCTCGTAGTTGTAGGTCAGCAGGGTGGTGTCGTCCATGTCGAGGACGATCGCGGGCTTGGCCTTCCCGGTGCCCTTCTTGGCGAGCGCGCCGGTCAGGTAGGTGCGCGCCTTGGCCTCGATGCCGCGGATCTGACGGGCGTAGTTGCTGGCGGGGGAGGCGTAGTGCTCGCCGTCGGCCGTCACCGTGTCGCCGTAGTACGCCTTGATCTTGTCCTGCACCTGGGTGAGGTTGGGGATCTCCTTGTCGGTGCGCGGCACGGAGTGCTCGGCGGTGGCCTGGCCGGCGCCGAAGAGCGCGGTGCCGGCGACGGCGGCGGCGGCCACCGCACCGCCCAGACGGGCACGGCGGGAGAGGGCGGGACGGGGCATGCGCGGCTCCTTAGGGAAGCGTGGGGGGTGGTCCCGGGTAGGTGTAACAGAGGTGGCACGCGGGTATCTACGCGCGCAGATTAACGGATTGATAAAGGGTAGGCGGTCGGGCGCCCGAGGGGCTACCCAACTGAACTGGCCAGCAAGCCCCTTGACGGTGCACGGGGCCGCTCCTTAGCCTCCATCCCGACTCATGGATGTTGTCTACATATGGAGACGAACGCCGATGGTCGACCACCGCCCAGCGGACCTGGTCGTCACCGAGGTCCGGCTCACCCCGGTCCTGGTCGCCGACCCCCCACTGCTCAACACCCAAGGCGTGCACCAGCCGTACACCCCGCGCCTGATCATCGAGGTGGTCACCGCGGGCGGTGCCACCGGGCTCGGCGAGACCTACGGCGACGCCGAATACCTCGCGCTCGCCCGCCCGTTGGCCACCGCACTCGTCGGCCGCAAGGTCACGGATCTGAACGCGCTGGCCGCGCTCGCCGCCCATGTGGACGGCGCCGCCGGGACGGCCGGCCCGGACGGCGTCGACGCGGCCGGACTGCGCGGCGTCCGCACCGCCGACAAACTCCGCCGCTCGGTCCGCTCCGGCTTCGAAGTGGCCTGCCTCGACGCCTGGGGGCACGCCACCGGACTGCCCGTGCACGCCCTCCTGGGCGGCGCGGTGCGCGACCGGGTCCCCTACGGCGCCTACCTCTTCTACCGGTGGGAACGGCACCCCGACGGCCTCGGCGAACCGGACGACTGGGGCGCCGCCCTCGACCCCGCCGGCATCGTCGCCCAGGCCCGCCGGTTCGCCGACCGCTACGGCTTCACCTCGTTCAAGCTCAAGGGCGGGGTCTTCCCGCCGGACCAGGAAGCCGCCGCGATCCGGGCACTGGCCGCGGCGTTCCCCGGCCGGCCCCTGCGCCTGGACCCCAACGGCGCCTGGTCGGTGCCGACCGCGCTCCAGGTGGCCGACGCACTCGCGGACGTCCTCACCTACCTGGAGGACCCGGTCAGCGGCACCGGGGCGATGGCCAGGGTCGCGGCCGGCACCACGATCCCGCTCGCCACCAACATGTGCGTCACCACCTTCGAGGAGCTGCCCGAGGCGATCGCCCGTGACGCCGTCCGGATCGTGCTCTCCGACCACCACTACTGGGGCGGACTGCACGCCACCCGGGAACTCGCCGCCCTCTGCCGCACCTTCGGCCTCGGCCTGGCCATGCACTCCAACACCCACCTCGGCATCAGCCTCGCCGCCATGACCCACGTGGCGGCCACCGTCCCCGACCTGGACCACGCCTGCGACACCCACTACCCCTGGCAGACCGAGGACGTGCTGACCGAGCGCCTCGCCTTCCGCGACGGCCACCTGGACGTCGGCGACGCCCCCGGCCTCGGCGTCACCCTCGACCGGGACCGGCTCGCCGTGCTGCACCACCGCTGGCTCGCCGACGACGGCACGTACCGCAACCGCGACGACGCCGCCGCGATGCGCCGCGTCCACCCCGACTGGACCACGCCCCCGGTGCCCCGCTGGTGACGCCCGCGGCGCCCCTGGGGCAGGCCGGACGGGCGCCGCCGCGCCCCGTGCCCCGTCCCGCGCGCCGGCCCCGCGGGAGCGGCGTTCGGCGTGCCCTGCCGCGCCCGCGTACGGTGTGGCACGGGCCGGTGGCGGTGCGCCACAGTGGTCCTGTACGTGATCTTCGAAGAGGGGCGGTACCGATGGCACAGGAAGTGCGCGGCGTCGTGGCGCCGGGGAAGAACGAGGCGGTCCGGCTGGAGACCGTCCTGGTGCCCGACCCGGGGCCCGGCGAGGCCGTGGTGCAGGTGCAGGCGTGCGGGGTGTGCCACACCGACCTGCACTACAAGCAGGGCGGGATCAACGACGACTTCCCGTTCCTGCTCGGCCACGAGGCGTCCGGCGTGGTGGAGTCGGTGGGCGAGGGCGTCACCGACGTCGCCCCCGGGGACTTCGTCATCCTCAACTGGCGCGCGGTGTGCGGCTCCTGCCGGGCGTGCCTGCGTGGGCGGCCCCAGTACTGCTTCAACACCCACAACGCACAGCAGAAGATGACGCTCAAGGACGGCACCGAGCTGACTCCGGCGCTGGGCATCGGCGCCTTCGCCGACAAGACCCTGGTCGCCGCCGGCCAGTGCACCAAGGTCGACCCGCAGGTCGCACCGGCCGTCGCGGGGCTGCTGGGCTGCGGGGTGATGGCCGGCATCGGCGCCGCCATCAACACCGGCCAGGTGGGCCGCGGCGACACGGTCGCGGTCATCGGCTGCGGCGGCGTCGGCGACGCGGCGGTGGTCGGCGCCCGGCTGGCCGGCGCCGCCAAGATCATCGCCGTCGACATCGACGACCGGAAGCTGGCGACGGCCCGCACCATGGGCGCCACCCACACCGTCAACTCCCGCAACGCCGACCCCGTCGAGGCGGTCCGCGAGCTGACCGGCGGCTTCGGCGCGGACGTCGTCATCGACGCGGTCGGGCGCCCGGAGACCTACCGGCAGGCGTTCTACGCCCGCGACCTGGCCGGAACGGTCGTCCTGGTGGGCGTGCCCACCCCGGAGATGACCCTGGAACTCCCCCTCCTGGACGTCTTCGGCCGCGGCGGCGCCCTGAAGTCCTCCTGGTACGGCGACTGCCTGCCGGCCCGGGACTTCCCGATGCTGATCGACCTCCACCAGCAGGGCCGGATCGACCTCGGCGGGTTCGTCACCGAGACCATCGCCATCGACGAGGTCGAGCAGGCCTTCGACCGGATGCACGCCGGTGACGTGCTGCGCTCGGTGGTGGTGCTGTGATGGGCGCCCGCATCGACCACCTCGTCACCTCCGGGACGTTCTCGCTGGACGGCGGCACCTGGGACGTCGACAACAACGTGTGGATCGTCGGCGACGGTTCGGAGGCCGTCGTCATCGACGCCGCGCACGACGCCGACGCCATCCTGCGCGCCCTCGACGGACGCACCCTGCGCGCGATCATCTGCACCCACGCGCACAACGACCACGTCGACGCGGCCCCGGCGCTCGCCGCCCGCACCGGCGCGCGGATCCTGCTGCACCCCGACGACCTGCCGCTGTGGAAGCAGACCCATCCGGACACCGCCCCCGACGGGGACCTGTCGGACGGTCAGGTGCTGACCATCGCCGGCACCGACCTGACGGTGCTGCACACGCCCGGCCACGCGCCCGGCGCGGTCTGCCTGCACGCCCCCGACCTGAACACCGTCTTCACCGGCGACACGCTCTTCCAGGGCGGTCCCGGCGCCACCGGCCGGTCCTTCTCCGACTTCCCGACGATCATCAACTCGATCCGCGACCGGCTGCTGACCCTGCCGCCGACGACCGTGGTCCGCACCGGCCACGGCGACTCGACGACCATCGAACGGGAAGCACCCCACCTGGCGGAGTGGGTCGCCCGGGGCCACTAGGGGACGGGCGAACACTTCCCGTAGGGGGCCACAACGCCCCCTGCGGGGCCACAACGTGGGGCGGGCGGAGGGTATTCCGGCCGGCGGGCGCCCTCTCCGGCACCGCCCGCCTCGTCCGCCCCGCAGGTCTCACCCCTGCGTGCCCGCCCGTTGGAGGATGCGGGCGGCCACGGCCGCCGAGTCGACGAGGGGGTGCAGCGCGAGGGCCCGCAGTGCCGCGTCGCGGTCCTTGAACAGGGCCGCCGCGACCGTCGCCCGCTCGACCGCCTTGATCTGGAGCATCAGGCCCAACTGGTCCTCGCGCAGCGGTGCGCAGGGCAGCGGACGGGCCCCCTTGGCGGTCACCTCGCACACCGTCTCCACGATCGCGTCCGGCGCCAGCTGCGGCACCGTCGTCCCGTTGCGGACGTTGAGGATCAGCCGCCGTCCCAAGTCGCCGGCGATGGCGTGCATCAGCGCCAGCGCCACCCGGTCGTAGCCGCCGCCCTCCAGGTCGTCGCTGTCCCGCTGCCAACCGCCGGTCGCCTCCCGGCTGTGCGCCATGTACGTCTGCTCGCGCTCCAGTCGGGTGCGCTCCCACAGGTCGTACACCGCGTCCGGGGAGCCGGCCGTCGCGGCCCGTTGGAAGAAGCCGCCCTGCTGCCGGTCCAGGAACTCCCCGCGGGTCTGCGCGGTGTCCTGTACGGAGTGCAGGGTCTCCCGCCGGAAGTAGTAGTAGTGCAGGTACTCGTTGGGGAGGGCGCCGAGGACGCGGAGCCACTCAGGGCCGAAGAGCCGGCCCTCCTCGAAGGAGCCCAGGGCCGTCACGTCGCCCAGCAGGCCGGGCAACACGTCGGTGCCGTCGACCGTCAACGACCGCAGCCAGCCGAGGTGGTTGAGCCCCACGTAGTCGTAGCCGGACCGCGCCGGGTCCTCCAGGGCCGACGGGTCCGCGCCGGCCGCCCGCGCCGCGCGGCGCACCAGCCCCACGGGGGAGTCGCAGATCCCGATGACCCGGTCGCCCAGCACCTGCGCCATCGCCTCGGTCACCATCCCCGCCGGATTGGTGAAGTTGATGACCCACGCCCCCGGGGCGAGCGCCGCGACCCGCTCGGCGACGTGCAGCGCCACCGGGATCGTCCGCAGCCCGTACAGGACCCCGCCGGCGCCGACCGTCTCCTGGCCCAGGACGCCCTCGGACAGCGGGATCCGCTCGTCCCGGATGCGGCCCGCGGTGCCGCCGACCCGTATGGCGGAGAACACGAAGTCGGCCCCCGTCAGCGCCGCGTCGAGCGTGTCCGCCACCCGTACGGGTACCGGTTGGGTACGGCCCCGGGCCAACTCGGTCAGTACGTCGGAGATCACCGCCACCCGGCGGGGATCGGTGTCGTAGAGCGTCAGCTCGGAGACGGAGCGTGCGGGGTCGTCCAGCAGTGCGCGGTAGACCAGGGGTACCCGGAAGCCGCCACCGCCGAGAATGGAGAGCCTCATGGGGCGGAACGTACCGCAGCATCAGGCACACTGGCGGCACGAGTTGCGTACGAGAGGGGCGAGCGCGGTGAACACGGGCCGACGCGATGTCCAACCGCCCGCGGGGCCGGCCACCGAGCCGCCGGGGTTCGATCCGCTGGCCGCGGTGCGCCGCGCCGGCGACCCGCCCACCGACGTCTACCTCACCGGCACCGTCTTCCTCGACATCATCTTCACCGGCCTGGACTCCGCCCCGGTCCGCGGCACCGAGTCCTGGGCCCGCGGCATGGGCTCCAGCCCCGGCGGCGTCGCCAACATGGCCACCGCGCTGGCCCGCCTCGGGCTGCGCACCTCCCTGGCCGCCGCGTTCGGCGACGACATGTACGGCGAGTACTGCTGGGAGGCGCTGGCACAGGGCGAGGGCATCGACCTGGAACTGTCGCGGACGGTCCCCGGCTGGCACTCGCCGGTCACCGTCTCGATGGCCTACGAGGGCGAGCGCACCATGGTCTCGCACGGCCACGAGGCACCGGCCCCCGAGCACGCCTTCGACGGCGGCCACGCCCCCGGTTGCCCGCCGCCGACCCGGGCCTGCGTCGCCTCGCTCGTGCCCGGCCGCCGGGAGGGCTGGCTGGGCTGCGCGGCCGGCCGCGGCAGCCGGATCTTCGCCGACGTCGGCTGGGACGACACCGGCCGCTGGGACCCGGCCGACCTCGCCGACCTGGAGCACTGCGAGGCGTTCCTGCCCAACGCGCAGGAGGCGATGCGCTACACCCGCACCGACTGTCCGCGCGCCGCCGCCCGCAAGCTCGCCGACCTGGTGCCGCTCGCCGTCGTCACGCTCGGCTCCGAGGGCGCCTGCGCGGTGGACGCCCGCACCGGCGAGAGCGCCGAGGTGCCCGCCATCGTGGTGGAGGAGCTGGACCCGACCGGCGCCGGGGACGTCTTCGTCGCCGGGTTCGTCACCGGCACGCTCGCCGACTGGCCGCTCGCCGACCGGCTGTCCTTCGCCGGGCTGAGCGCCGCCCTGTCGGTGCAGGAGTTCGGCGGTTCGCTCTCCGCGCCGGGATGGGCCCAGATCGCCGCCTGGTGGCGCCGCCTCCGGGCCTGCGACACCGGGGCCACCGCCGGACTGCGACGCCAGTACGGCTTCCTGGACGCCGTACTGCCCGCGCCGGGAGTGAGCCTGGGCACCACGGGGGCGGCGGGCCCCGCGCGGGCGGCCGCGGACGCGCCGCCACTGGCCCGCGCGGTCCCCACGATCGGCTTCCGCCGCCCGGCCTGAGCCCACCGTGGCCGTGGTCCCGGCCGCCGCCTGGAAAAGCCGACCGGCTTGTCAGTGCCCCGTCGTACTCTGGTAGCGCAAGGAGCCAGTGCGGGCGTCGTTGCCGAGGTCCGCACCTGTGATGAGCAAAGGATGGGGGTTGAGCAGGCCACCCGGCCTACCCATGACGCAGACACCCACACGAGCGCAGGCGAGCGCCCACTTCACGGTCCCGGCCAAGCACCCGATGGTGACGGTCCTCGGATCCGGTGACTCGCTGCTGCGCGTGATCGAGGACGCCTTCCCCGCCACCGACATCCACGTCCGGGGCAACGAGGTCAGCGCGGTCGGCGATGCCCGGGAAGTCGCCCTGGTTCAGCGCCTGTTCGACGAGATGATGCTGGTGCTCCGCACCGGACAACCGATGACGGAGGACGCAGTGGAACGCTCCATCGCCATGCTGCGCGCGGCGGAGAACGGCGAGGGAGCGAGCGAGACCCCGGCCGAGGTGCTCACCCAGAACATCCTCTCCAACCGCGGCCGCACCATCCGCCCCAAGACCCTCAACCAGAAGCGCTACGTCGACGCGATCGACCAGCACACCATCGTCTTCGGCATCGGCCCGGCCGGCACCGGCAAGACCTACCTGGCGATGGCCAAGGCCGTCCAGGCCCTCCAGGCCAAGCAGGTCAACCGGATCATCCTGACCCGCCCCGCGGTCGAGGCCGGCGAGCGCCTGGGCTTCCTGCCCGGCACCCTCTACGAGAAGATCGACCCCTACCTGCGCCCGCTCTACGACGCGCTGCACGACATGCTCGACCCGGATTCCATCCCGCGCCTGATGGCGGCGGGCACCATCGAGGTCGCGCCGCTGGCGTACATGCGCGGTCGGACGCTCAACGACGCCTTCATCATTCTCGACGAGGCGCAGAACACCAATCCCGAGCAGATGAAGATGTTCCTCACCCGGCTCGGCTTCGAATCGAAGATAGTCATCACCGGCGACGTCACCCAGATCGACCTGCCGGGCGGCACGAAGAGCGGTCTGCGCCAGGTCCGGGACATCCTGACCGACGTCGACGACGTGCACTTCTCCGAGCTCACCAGCAGGGACGTGGTCCGGCACAAGCTCGTCGGCCGTATCGTCGACGCCTACGAGAAGTACGACAGCCGCAACGGCAAGTAGCCCGCGCTGCGCGACCAAGAAGCGAGACCCACCTTCCCCATGTCGATCGACGTCAACAACGAGTCCGGTACGGACATCGACGAGCAGGCGATCCTGGACGTCGCCCGCTATGCCCTGGCCCGGATGCGGATCCACCCGCTCTCCGAGCTGTCCGTCATCGTCGTGGACGCCGAGGCCATGGAGCAGCTCCACATCCAGTGGATGGACCTCCCCGGCCCGACGGACGTCATGTCCTTCCCGATGGACGAGCTGCGACCGCCGGCCAAGGACGACGAGGAGCCGCCGCAGGGGCTGCTCGGCGACATCGTGCTCTGCCCGGAGGTCGCCGAGCAGCAGGGCACGGCGGCCCCGACGGGGCACAGCATGGACGAGGAGCTGCAACTGCTGACCGTCCACGGCGTGCTGCACCTGCTCGGCTACGACCACGAGGAGCCGGACGAGAAGGCGGAGATGTTCGGCCTCCAGGCCGCGATCGTCGACGGCTGGCGGGCCGAGCACGGCCTGACCGGCCCCTCGCCGGCCCCGACCGTGACCTGACGGGGCGCCCGATGACCACCCTGATCGCCGTCGCGGTACTGCTCGTCGTGGTCGCCTGGCTCGCCGCCTGCGCGGAGGCCGGACTGACCCGGACGACGAGCTTTCGCGCGGAGGAGGCCGTCCGCTCCGGCCGCCGGGGCAGCGCCAAGCTCGCCGCCGTCGCCGCCGACCCCACCCGCTACCTCAACGTCGCGCTGCTGGTGCGGGTCGGCTGCGAGATGGCCGCCGGCGCCCTGGTCACCTACGCCTGCCTGCGCTCGTTCGACACCACCTGGGAGGCGCTGACCGTCGCCATCGCGGTGATGGTGCTGGTCTCCTACGTCGCCGTCGGCGTCTCCCCGCGCACCATCGGCCGCCAGCACCCGCTCAACACCGCCACCGCCGCGGCGTACGTGCTGCTGCCGCTGGCCCGGGTGATGGGCCCGGTGCCGCAGCTGCTGATCCTGCTCGGCAACGCCCTCACCCCCGGCAAGGGCTTCCGCAAGGGCCCGTTCGCCTCCGAGGCGGAGCTGCGGTCCCTGGTCGACCTGGCGGAGAAGGAGTCGCTGATCGAGGACGAGGAGCGCCGGATGGTGCACTCGGTCTTCCAACTCGGCGACACCCTCGTCCGGGAGGTGATGGTGCCGCGCACGGACCTGGTCTCCGTCGAGCGCTTCAAGACCATCCGGCAGGCGCTGACCCTGGCGCTGCGCTCCGGCTTCTCGCGGATCCCGGTGACCGGGGAGAACGACGACGACGTCGTCGGCGTCGTCTACCTCAAGGACCTGGCCCGCAAGGTGCACATCAGCCGGGACGCGGAGACCGACCTGGTGTCCACGGCGATGCGCCCGGCGGTGTTCGTCCCGGACACCAAGAACGCCGGGGACCTGCTGCGCGAGATGCAGCGGGACCGCAACCACGTCGCGGTGGTGATCGACGAATACGGCGGCACCGCCGGCATCGTCACCATCGAGGACATCCTGGAGGAGATCGTCGGGGAGATCACCGACGAGTACGACCGGGAACTCCCGCCCGTGCAGGACCTCGGCGGCGGCCGCTACCGCGTCACCGCCCGCCTCGACATCGGCGCGCTCGGCGAGCTGTACGGCCTGGCGGAACTCGACGACGAGGACGTGGAGACGGTCGGCGGATTGCTCGCCAAGCAATTGGGCAGGGTTCCGATCGCCGGGGCGACCGTCGAGTTCGATCTGTCCGAGCACGCCTCGGACCCGGACCTCAAGGCGCTGCGGCTGGTCGCCGAGGCGCCGGCCGGCCGCCGCAACAAGATCGTCACGGTGCTCTGCGAACCCGTCCGCGCGGCGGAAGCGGAGCGTGACGGCGCCGGCGGCTGACCGCCCGCCCGGTGCCCTCCGCGGCCCGTGGTGCACCCCGCACCGCCGACAATTCCGGGGCGTACGGCCCCGCACCCGCTCCTGATCCGCAGTGCAGCGGAAATATCCTCAAAGCCATTTTCGGCAGCGCTGGATTCCCTCACCAATTCCGTGGAAAGATCTTCGCACCGGCGCCGGAAAGGGCGCCGGTGTTGTGCGGCAGAGGGAAGCTGAACGAAATGCGTGGAAGAAAAGCCGTGGTGGTGACCACCCTCGCGGCAGCTCTGCGGGCGGAACGGCCGGACGGAACCGCCGCCCTCGCCGCGCGGGAAAAGACCGGTGGAACGACCAGCGGTGAGGAATTCCGGAGCGCCGGCGATATTGCGTTGACCGTTCCGGACACGGCCCTTTCAACGGGAGCCGCCGGGCGGTGACGGAAAGATCACCGCAGAATTCGCGATGACGTCCGGCCAGGCCGCGGACATCGCGAACACGGGCACCGGGAGGGGGGCCGGCCACCGACGACGGTGACCGGTGACCGGTGGTCACACGCGACTCCGCACCGCGCGGCGGCCCCGCGGGCACTGCCTGCGGCGGCCCCCGCCGGTGCGGACCCGGAAACGACGTTGGCTGAAGAGCCGGGTGCCCCGGCACAGGGGAGCGGGGCAACCGGACTCTTCAGCCATCGTGCGTCCTGGCCACCCGGCCTCGTCCGCCCCATCCGGCCCCCGCATATGCTCGCCGGTATGACCGAAGCCGCACCGCTGGACCCCGAAGACCGCAAGATCATCACGCTCGCGCGCTCGGCGCGGGCCCGTAACGGCGTTCCCGAGGGCGCCGCCGTCCGCGACGAGACCGGCCGGACCTACGTCGCCGGCACCGTCGCCCTGGACTCCTTGCAGCTCAGCGCGTTGCAGACGGCCGTCGCGATGGCGGTCGCCAGCGGTGCCACCTCCCTGGAGGCCGCGGCCGTGGTCACCGACGCCGACCGGGCCGCCGACGCCGACCGGGCCGCCGTGCGCGACCTCGGCGGACCGGACACCCCCGTCCTGGTCGCCGCCCCCGACGGCACCCTGCGCGCCGCCACCCCGGCCGGTCCCGCGGCCTGACCGCACCACCGGGCGGGGCGCCCGCGGCCGGCGCGCCCCGCCCTCTGCGACGGCAGGTGCGCCGGAATGGTCGGACCGGCCGCGGGGATCGGGGAGAATGGGCGCCATGAGCGTTCGCACCGAGTCCACCGCCCCCCACCGCGCCGGCTTCGCCTGTTTCGTCGGCCGTCCCAACGCGGGCAAGTCCACCCTGACGAACGCTCTCGTCGGGACGAAGGTGGCGATCACCTCCAACCGCCCGCAGACCACCCGCCACACCGTGCGCGGCATCGTGCACCGGCCCGACGCGCAGCTGGTCCTCGTCGACACCCCGGGGCTGCACAAGCCCCGCACCCTCCTCGGCGAGCGGCTCAACGACATCGTCCGCACCACCTGGTCCGAGGTCGACGTGATCGGCTTCTGCCTCCCCGCCGACCAGAAGCTCGGCCCCGGCGACCGCTACATCGCCAGCGAACTCGCCGAGATCAAGAAGACCCCCAAGGTCGCCATCGTCACCAAGACCGACCTCGTCGACTCCAAGGCGCTCGCCGCCCAGCTCATCGCCATCGACCGGCTCGGCACGGAACTCGGCATCGAATGGGCCGAGATCATCCCGGTGTCGGCCGTCGGCGACCAGCAGGTCTCGCTCCTCGCCGACCTCCTCGTCCCGCTGCTCCCCGAAAGTCCCGCCCTCTACCCCGAGGGCGACCTGACCGACGAGCCGGAGCAGGTCATGGTCGCCGAGCTGATCCGCGAGGCCGCGCTGGAGGGCGTCCGCGACGAACTGCCGCACTCCATCGCCGTCGTCGTCGAGGAGATGCTGCCCCGCGAGGACCGGCCCGCCGACAAGCCGCTGCTGGACATCCACGCCAACGTCTACATCGAGCGCCCCAGCCAGAAGGGGATCATCATCGGCCCCAAGGGCAAGCGGCTGAAGGAGGTCGGCACCAAGTCCCGCAAGCACATCGAGGCGCTGCTCGGGACGCCGGTCTTCCTGGACCTCCACGTCAAGGTCGCCAAGGACTGGCAACGCGACCCCAAGCAGCTCCGCAAGCTCGGTTTTTAGGCTCCCCACGTTTTTGGGTTTTCCGCCGTGGTGGTTGCGGTTTGCGTCTGGCGGCGCGGGCCTGTTCCCACGTTGCCGGTTTGCCGCCGTGTGGCGTCTTGCCGTTGCGCCTGCGGCGCGGGCTTGTTGTCCGCTGCGCGGGGCTGTTGGGTGCGGTGTCGGGCCTGCGGGGGTGGTGTGCAGGACTGCTGCGCTTTACGTCCTGCACACCACCCCCTCCGGCCCGCCCCCTCCCGTTGAGGGTGGGTTGAA